>JANNSU010000048.1:0-41975 GCA_031394355.1 Betaproteobacteria bacterium
CACTCCGTGTTGTTCCAGCCACCGGCGAACACTCGCCACTGCGCCCTTGTCGGTGCGGGGAGAGGGATGCGGCCGATGGAACACCCGCACCTCGTTGAAGAGCACCACCGCGACACGGCTGCCTTCCCGCTCGCTGACTTCCGCGCCAAGACTCTTGAACAGCGCATCAATGTCCCGCCAGGCGATGTTCGCGCTGGTTGGATGGGCAAACACCGCTTGAAGGGTCTTCTGGTGTGTGCGCTTCATGGTTGAATGGTACCAGATATCGGTACCACTACGGAAGTCATATGCTCACGCGGCCCGGACGGCAAACCCATCAAAGTGAGCCCTGTCAAGGAAGGCGAAGTGATGAGCCCCGAGGAGTGCGCCACCCTCATCATGCGCGCCATGGAGAACCAGCAGCGCGAGGGAGTGATGACGTTGAAGGGCAAGGTTGGAAAGTGGCTGAAGCTGATTGCGCCGGGTTTTGTGGATAAGTTAGCGCGGAAGGCTATTGAGCGGGGGCGGTAAGAATTTCGTGTACCTCACCCCATGCAACAGTTTTGCTCATTACTTATTTGCCACCCTACCAACATAAAGACTTGGAGAGGGACCAAGAAGTTTGATCAATTGCTCCTTTCCGTGAATCACCTCGATCGCAAGAATGCGACCGGAGCGGCGATCCTCGTCAGCTGGTCGCAAAAAGCGGACAAGCTCTATTCCCGACGCAACTCCTTGCCACCACGGGACCTCAAGTTTAGTTGCTACGTTGGACGCAACTACACGTCCATCGTCTGTACTGATGGTTGTCTTTACAGACAATGCAGAATGAAAGCTAGGCAGCGGATTTAATAGACCACCATCGGTTAGCAAGCCTGCGCCAAAAACCCCCCAACCCAAATTTTCAGGAAGCGGATGCGAAAATACATCGTCCCTCTGCAGATCACATGACAGAAGAGTGCGCTTGGTGAAAGAAGACGTAGAACCAAACCAGCCCCAAAACGCACCAGAAAAGTGGGCAGTGAATTCTTCTTTGGTCATAGGCACACCGCCTCTTCCGGGTTAACGATCTGGATAGCCGGCTGAATTTCGCTCAGAAAACACTTATTGCTACCCCTCACCCAACATCGCCAATATTGCCAGCACAATCAGCACCCCCACCACCAGGAAGAAAATCTTCCATGCCGACTTCGGGCTCTCGCCCTGCACGGCGCCGTTCTGGCCATTGATCATGAAGCGATACACCTTGTCGCGATAGCGATAGGCGGATATCCACACGGGCACCAGCACGTGCTTGAAGGTGAGGTTGCTGTATTGGGTCTGCACGGAATTTACTTGCTGGCGATCGCCGCCGATGTCGCGTCGCACGCTTTGCACGATGCGCTCGTCGATGACGCCTTTCGCGACCTTGTAGCCGTCGGCGAGGCCCACCTGATAGGCCTCGGCCGTAAAGCCAGAAATGAACTCTTCGGTGAAGGGCACCAGAGTCTTGGTGTCGAAATGCGCAAAGTCGCCACCACCGAAGAACGACAGCTTTTTCATGGTTGGACTGGCAGACACGAGTACATCGTCGAACACGTTGTTCACCGCGCCTGAGACCGGCGTCCACTCGGTGCGCGTTTCCTGCCGCGTGGTGTTGTTGGAATCCTGCACAGTCACGGTGTAGTCGCGGCCGCGCTGACCCGAATATTCGCTGTACGTGTCGCAGTCGTAGGTCCAGTACGGCAGATACACGCCGTGGATGCCGCCGTCACCTTTTGCGTAATCCTTCAGCTCGGATGGCGCGAGCCAGAGGCCGTTGAGCCATTTGCGGAAGGCGGCTTGCGCGTCGGGCTTTGATATCTGAAACGCGATGAGGGACTGGGGCTTGATGTGCCGCTGCGCGTAGCCCTTGGAGACGATGGGCGTCGCACAAAAATTGCAACGGCCGGCAAAGGTGTTGGCGGCCATATCCTGCTCTGCGCCGCAGTTGCTGCACTTGACCGCCACACTCTCGAACGTCTCTTGCTGGTCTTCCAGCGACTTCAGGAACGTTTCAAGATCCTGCTCCTCGATGGCAGTGTCATTCTTCGCGATGTCATTGGCTGCGCCGCAGAACTCGCACTTGAGATGCTGCGTACCCGGTGAGAAGGAGAGCTTCGCGCCGCACGATGTACAGGGAAAGGTCTTGATGGTGGACTGCTGCTTCTGCGGGGCGGTGGCGTTCATGAGATCAGCATGAGCCATTCCACCGTAGCCCGGATGCAGCATCGCGGAATCCGGGTCGCTCGCGTCGCCCACAAACCCCGGATTTCGCTCTGCTGCATCCGGGCTACACGCTGTTTCTGGGGCATGGTGGATTCCATTTCTGGCCTTACAGGGAGTGAATGCGTGCCATGGTGTGTGAGTCGGTGAATGCGCCATCGCGGAAGGCGAAGCGCTTGTGCGTGCCCTCGATCTCGAAGCCGAACTTGCGATACAGCGCGATGGCCGGCGCGTTGTCGACGTAGACAGTGAGCTCCAGTCGCTGGATCTGCATCCAGTTGTCGGCCAGATCGATGGCGGAAGCCATGAGAGCGGTACCCACGCCGCGCCGGGTGAAATCGTCATGCACGGCCATGCCGAGGCCATAAGCATGACGGCGGCGCAACTGCGCTGCGGCGGCATGCAGGCCAAGATTGCCAACAATGCGGCCATCGATAACGGCGACCAGCACCTTGTCCGTGTCCTTCTGATCCGCGAGCCGCTTCTTCCACATTTCCAGCGAAGGAAAAGGTAACTGCAGCGTGCCCGCCAGCGCACGCGGCTGGCTCATGACATCGCGCATGCCCTCGTAGTCGGGGGGCTCGGCGTGGCGGATGAGGAGTGTCATGCGCCGCGGCCTCCACGTTCGCGGTCAGTGGGAAACGCGCACTCGATCGCATTGCGTCCAGCAAGTTTGACTTCTGGCGTACTCGGCAGCGGCAAGGCTCGCAGCGCCTCGAATACTTCTTGCGCCAATGGGCGTGGCGTCAGGCCGCACACATGCAGAAACGTCCTTTCGGGCTTGAGTGCAAGCAGCAAATCCTTGAGCGGCTGCATTTTGGGCAGGTAGACGGCCTCTACGCGAAAGCCGTCGGGCAGCACAAAAATGTCAATCTGCCGGGTTGTCGTGGCGCTCGACTCGGCGGGAAAGGAGGCAGCAAGTGCCATCCCCAATGCGACTGACCAGGTCCCTGAAAACCTGGTTATCCCTGTGAAAGGCAGATCGGGAGAACTAGTCACCCTTTTTCTCACTCGCGGGTCTCATGTATCTCTGAAAGTTGTTGATGTAGTTATCCATATTCTCTTCCAGCATTTTTCGGTACTCGCCCACAAAGTATTCAACCGTCTCAGCTCTTGATGCGGCCATTTCTTCACTGCTCTTCCAACCCGTGGCACTGACCCATGAGTTGAATCGGGCAGTGGCATACATCATCGAGGCACTCACCTTCCCCTTGTCAAGATTGCCGGACATCTGCTCGTTCGACAAGTCGATATGGGCATCTGCCCGTTCATAGAATTGGTCGTCGGTTTGTGACATGTCACTCGCTCCTTCCGGCAATGGGCTGCATTGCGAATATTGTTTCATATCGCCAGGCGCGATCTGAGACTCCCTCCGGGGACCGCCTGCGGCGTCCAGCCAGCGTCCCCCGGACCCTGGCTAGTCGCAATGAAAAAGGGCGGCCGCAAAGGCCGCCCTGGTTCTACTTCAATCGAGGTTCAAGCCCCCGGAATCGGCGGCGGCATGCTGGCGAAGAGCGCGGCCAGCTCGGGCACGCTGCCCGCTGCCGCCCACTGCGCCATACCAGCTTTCCAGACAAGCGTGTCGCGCTTCAACTGTCCACCTGCAGCCTGCGATTGCAGCGTCGCCATGTCGAACGGACCGACCTGCTGGCCGTTCAGCGCGACGTGGAAGGCGATGGCACCCGGCAAGGGCGGCGGCGCTGCACCGACTGCGCCCATGCCACCAGCACCGGCCGTACCGAGCGAGGCACCCATGGCGTTCGCCATCATCCCGCCCATGGCGACTCCGGCACCCAGACCCATGCCCACACCCGCGGCACCGCCGGGGTTCTGCGCGGCGTCCTTGATGGCACCTGCGGTTTCGTACGCGGCATAAGCCTGCAGGTTGCCGATGGCGGCGATGGCACCGCGCTTGTCGATGGCCTTCTCGACTTCTTCCGGCAGACCGATGTCTTGCACCTGCACTTCAACCAGCTCGATACCCATGCCCTCGAATTCAGGGTTGAGGCGCTCACGCAGCTTCGTGCCGAGTTCGGTGACTTTCGACTCTAGGTCGATGATGGACATGCCGAGTTCCGGCATGACTTCCTTGATGCGGCTGCCCAGCTTGCCGCGAAGGTTCTCGGAAATCCCGTCGGTGGTGAAATGGCCGTCCGTGCCGACGATGTCCTTGATGAAGGTCGCCGGATTGTTGATGCGAATGGCATAGATACCGAACGAGGTCACGCGCACAACGCCGAAATCCTTGTCGCGCATCGTCGCCGGGCCGGGCGTGCCCCACTTGAGATCGGTGAATTTGCGCGTGGAGACGAAGTAGACCTCAGCCTTGAAGGGTGACTCGAAGCCGTACTTCCAGCCCTTCAGCGTGGCAAGGATGGGCAGGTTCTGCGTGGTGAGCGTGTGCGTGCCAGGCTTGAACACGTCGGCGAGCTGGCCTTCATTGATGAAGACCGCCATCTGGCCCTCACGGACCACCAGCTTGGCACCGTACTTGATCTCGTTCTGATGCCGCTCGAAGCGGTAGGCAAGCGTGTTGGTTGAATCGTCCAGCCATTGGACGATATCAATGAGTTCGCCTTGAAGTTTCTTGACCCAATCGATCATGTAGCGCTCCTTTCGCAGAGTCTTAACTACGGGCCACACGTGATCAACGCGATCAGCGCGGTCAGCCCTTGTTGAAGAGTGCACGGCTATACTGCCCGGCGGAGCTAAATTAGCACGTTTGGAACCGCCCATCACAACCATTCATCGCACCATATGACGATTCATCTCACGGCCATCCATATTTATCCCGTCAAGGCGCTTGGCGGCATTTCACTGAAGCAATCTGCCCTCACGGTGCGCGGCCTGGCCAATGACCGCCGCTTCCTGGTGGTGGACCCGGAGGGCGGCTTCCTCACTCAACGCGAATATTCGCAGATGGCGACGATCTGGGCGGACATCGAAGGCGACACCCTGACCCTAGCCGCCCCGGATCTCGACGCGGTGGAAGTCCCGACAATCCCTGCCAAACAGCCGACCCGCAAGGTGCGGGTGTGGAACAGCGTGGTTGACGCCCACCCCGTCTCGCCCGACGCAGACCGGTTCCTCTGCGATTACCTGAAAACCCCCTGCCAGCTCGTCTACATGCCTGACGACAGCGTGCGCGAGATCAACCCGGACCACGCGAGGGCCGGCGACATGGTGAGCTTCGCCGATGGTTATCCTTTCCTGCTGGCGTCCGAATCGTCGCTGGCCGAACTCAACCGCCGCATCCAGGCTAACGGCGGCCAGCCCGTGCCCATGAATCGCTTCCGGCCCAATCTGGTCATTGCGGGCGCCCCGGCAGATGCCGAGGTTGCGTGGAAGGAAGTCCGCATCGGCGAAGCGACGTTCCGCTTTGCGAAGCCCTGCACCCGCTGCCAGGTAACGACGACCGATCAAGCGTCAGGCGAGGTGCGCGGCCCCGAACCGCTGGCGACATTGGCCACCTATCGCGATACACCGAATGGCGTGATCTTCGGGCAGAACCTCATTGCCACCAAGCTTGCGAATATTCGCGTGGGGGATGAGGTCGAGCTACTGGCTTAGTGGGCCGACTTAGTTGGCCGAAGCAGGCTTTGACGCCACGGCCAGGACCGAGACGCCGAACGGAAACATGCCCGTCTGCGCAAGGCGTGTGTCCAATGCGAATATTCGCAAGAGCACCGCGTTGATCCAGGGCGAGTTCACCTCGCCTTCGCTGGCCAACGGCAGTTTCAGCCAGTCGATGACGCGGCGGGCCAACCAAATGGGCACGAAGAGTAGCGAATTGAAGTAGAACGCCTTGCCCGGCGTCAGACCAGACTCTCGCACACGGTTCAGCAACTGGCCCTTGAGGTAACGGCGCTTGTGGTGTGCCACGCGGTCCTGCAAGCCACGGATCGACTCGAATGCAGGGACCGTGAGCAAGGCATGGCCACCGGGACGCAGCACGCGCGTGATCTCCCCTAGCGCGATGTCGTCGCGATCCACATGCTCGATGATGTCGGTCGCCAGCACGAGATCAAAACTCGCATCCGGAAACGGCAACGCGCAGGCATCACCCTGATGCACCATGCCCAGACCCTTTTCAGCGCACCAGCGAATGGCATCCTCACTCAAGTCCACGCCGGTGAAGTCGGTGAATCCCTGATCCCGCAGCATGCGCAGGTTGGTGCCCGTGCTGGTGCCGATGTCCAAAACGCGTGCGTTGGCATCCAATCCCAGCGATCTGATCATGCGCACTATCAGCGCACGACGCTCGACGAACCACCAGTGCGTGGCCTCAATCTCCGCCTCGACGGCATAGGTGGAGGTTTCCATCGTTCAGCGAGTACTCCAGCCGACGACGACGATGCCAATGGCGATCAACCCCATGCCGATCCATCGCGTTGTGCCGATGGGCTCGCCCAGCACCAGCGCGGAGGCCAGGATCACGCCGGCGAACTGCGCCGTCAGCAATGACTGCGCCACGTTCAGCGGCAACCACTGCAGCACCCATGCATACAGCACAGCAGCCACACCCCAGCAGGAAAATCCTGCCAGCCCGTGCCAGCCCACTATGCCGAAGACGAACCGCTCGGACGCGGGTTGTGTCGCCCCGATTTTCAACAGGAGATTGGCGGCGATGGTGCACAGGACAATGCCAACAATACTGAGTGTGGTTTTCATGCTGCCTCCGTTCGCACCTGAGATCGCGTTTCACTTGTTGCCGCGGATTTCCGCGCGCCGAACTTCCAGGAATTGCCGTTGCGCGCGATCACGTAGGCACTGCCCAGCTCGATTTCAGCATAGCCTGCCAGCCATTGCTCGATCTCCGCCTTGCGCACGTACACCGTCTGCGGTGTGACCAACTGATCGAACGCGACATGACGGAAGAAGAGAAATCCGCGCTGCGCGATCCATTGCGAATATTCGTAGAGCGGCAGCCAGTCCAGTATCCCTCGCGGCAGCACTGAGCTCAGCCCACGCAGAACTTTCGCATAGGCATAGTAGGGCGCCACGGCCGGTGTTGCGATGAAATACTTTGTGAACCACCACGGCAGCCGCGACGCAACCGCGCGCAGCGGCTCCACGATGAGCCGCACCAGCGCGTTGCCTTCATGGCCATACACCCAGCAATGAAACCGGCCGCCGGGGCGCGTGTTGCGCACGACGGAATCCAGGCCCAGTTTGGGATCCTTCAAATGATGCAGCACGCCGATGCAGTACACGACATCGAAGCCGTCGCTCGAATGCGTGGTGAGATCGCCGTGCACGACACGCCAGTTCTGGTGGCCGGTCGCACCCATGTTGCGGGTGGCGGAGAGCACCGAGTCGCCCAGATCGACGCCCTCAATGTAGGCGGGCCGCCATGTCGCCATGTGCGTGAGCAGGCTGGCATTGCCACAACCCAGCTCCAGCACTCGCCGACCCTCGACGTCGGCACGGGTGAGCGGCGTGAACCAATCCTCGAACTGCGCGGTGGTGTACACCGAGCCGGCAGGCAGGTTGTTCCAGGACGTGGCAAACGCGGCGGCAGTTTGCTGGTCCACGCTCATACAGAGGCTCCGTGTCCCGCCTGCCCGAGATGCCCTTCCAGCGCCATCGCAGCCCAGAGGAACAGGCGGTGATCTGCCTTCCCCGCACCGTGCGCCTGCCAGCGTTGACGTACAGCGTCGGCATGAATGGCGCGGGAGGAGTGTTCCGTCGTGACTGGCAGATCGCGCAGCCAACGCGCTGCGGGAATGCCAAAACCCTTCTTGCGGCGATTCAGTGTGGCGGCGGGCAGCAAGGGCGCAAGCGCCCGCTTGAGCAAGTATTTGCGCTCGCCACCCCGATACTTGAATCGGGCGGGCAGGCGCATGCAGAAGTCGGCGATGTCGTTGTCCAGAAACACGGCACGGGATTCCAGTGAGTTCATCATGGCGGCGCGATCCACCTTCATGAGGATACCGTCTTGCAGATAGAAGCGGGTGTAGAACTCCAGCGTGCGATCCACCAGAGAGAGATGCGGCGAACGGTTCCACTGGTCCAGCACTTCGCTGAACACTTCTTCGATGGGATGCGGCTCGTCGAAGATGTCACCCAGCTCCGCAGGATCCAGCGGCCCGAGCCACACGGGATTCCACAGTGCCTGTGGATAGCTCAGCCCAAGCAAGGTACGGCGCAGCTTGAAGTCCAGGCTCATGTTGCGCGAAGAAACCGGCAAGCATTCAACCAGCGCGCGAAACGTGCGATGACCCCAGCGCGGCATCAGCGAGTCGTACAGGCGCGCCGGTGCAAGCGCCTTGAACGGGTCGTAGCCCGCGAACAGCTCATCGCCGCCGTCGCCCGACAGCGCGACCGTCACGTGCTCACGCGTAAAGCGGGAAAGGAGCCATGTGGGCAAGAGCGACGGATCGGCCAGCGGCTCGTCCATGCGGCCCAGAATGTTCGGCAGCAATGCGCGAGCGAGATCCAGATCCAGAACCTGCTCATGGTGCTCCGCACCAAAGTGGCGGGCCAATTCGCGCGCGAAACCGGACTCGTCGAAACTGGGCTCGGTGAAGCCGATGGTGAACGTCTTCACGGGCCTGCCTGCGCCCGCCGCGGCAGCGGCCAGCACGGCGCCCGAATCAATGCCGCCGCTCAGAAACACGCCCAGCGGCACATCGCTGATGAGGCGGCGGCGCACCGCCTGTTGAAACAGCGCGCGCAGTTCTTCCGCCAGCTCGTCCTCCGGGCGTTCATCCATGCCGGCATCCGGCGTCAGCGCAAAACGCCAGTAGCTGCCGGTCTCGGTGCGACCAGTCGCCACATCATGTTCCAGCCATCCGGCGCCGGGCAGCTTGTGGGTGTCCTGGTAGAGCGCATGGGGTGCGGGTACGAAGCCGTGGACAAAGTATTTCTGCACGGCCAGGGAGTTGAGCGGCGTGGCGGCGTCCGGGTGTTGGCGTACCGCAGTCAGCTCACTGGCGAAGGCGAACAACCTGCCACGCTGAAACCAGTACAGCGGCTTTTCGCCAAATCGATCACGGGCGAGGAAAAGGCGTCCCGCGCGGAGGTCGTAGATCGCAAAGGCGAACATGCCGTTGAGCCGGGCCGGCAGCCCGCGGCCCCAGGCCTCATAGCCATGCACCAGCACTTCGGTGTCGGAGTGATCGCTGGCGAACACATGACCGGCCGCAACCAGCTCGGCGCGCAGCTCGGCATGGTTGTAGATCTCGCCGTTGAACACCACGCAGACGGTGCGGTCTTCGTTCCACAGCGGCTGGACACCACCTTCCAGGTCGATGATGGCGAGGCGCCGGTGGCCGAGGTGCACCGCTCTCGCTGCATCGATGAAGAAGCCCTCACCATCCGGGCCGCGATGTGCCAGCGCTTGAGTCATGGCTTCCAGATGGGCACGGGTTCCAGGCCCCGCAAATCCCGCGATGCCGCACATGTCAGGCGGTTCGCTCCACACAGTTGATGCGCTCGCGCACGGCATACGGCGTCTTGCCCTGCGACTCGAAATAGGTACGCACCAGAATTTCACTCACGATACCCAGGAGCAGGGTCATGAGACCGGTCACAAAGGTCATCACGGCGAGCAGCGGCAGCGGGGTCAGGATGAAAGACACGTTTTCCGCGAGCTTGAGATACACCGCGTAGGCCATCGCAGCAGCCGAGATGGCGAAGGAAAACAGTGCGATGCTGCCGAACACATAGATGGGCTTGACCAGATGGCGATCCAGGAACTTCACCACCATGAGATCGAGAATGACCTTGAAGATGCGCTCCAGCCCGTACTTGGATTGGCCATGCCTGCGCGGATGGTGCTGCACCGGCAACTCCGTGATGCGCGCCCCCATCCACGAGGCATAGATGGGAATGAAGCGGTGCATTTCGCCATAGAGGCGTACGCCATCCAGCACGCTCTTGCGATACGCCTTCAATGAGCAGCCGTAGTCGTGCAGGTGCACGCCGGAAATGAGCGAGATGATCCTGTTGGCCACCCGGCTCACGAAGTTGCGTCGCACTGCCGCATCCTTGCGATCGGCGCGCCAGCCTGAGACCACGTCATAGCCCTCGTCGATCTTGGCGAGCAGGCGGGGAATGTCTGCTGGATCGTTCTGCAGATCGGCGTCGATGGGCACCAGCACCTCACCCCGCGCGTGATCGATGCCGCACATCATTGCAGCCGTCTGGCCGGAGTTCCGCTTGAGGTCAATCACGATGATGCGATCATCCCCCGCCGCTGCTCGGCGAAGCGCTTGCAACGAGCCATCGCAACTGCCATCGTTCACCAGAATGACTTCCCAGGTGATCGGCAGGGGAGACATCACACTCATCAGCCGCTCAACGAGCAGGGGAATGTTGTCTGCCTCGTTGTATATGGGGGCCAGCACGGAAACCGAGCTGAAGCTCTTGAAAGCGGGTAGGGGAGTCGGGGTGGTTGCAGACGTCGTGGCATCGTTCATGTCTTGTTTTTCTTTCTCAGTGAACACGGCGTTCCAGCAGAAGCCAGCGAAACGACACCCAGTCCGCATCCGGATCGCCGCCTTCGGAACTGGCGGCAACCGTCAACGTGACACTGCCAGCAAGATGATCCGGCACGATGACTTCAAACTGCTGCCAGGCGGCACCGGGAAGACGGCCGCGCTTCAACATGATCTTCCGGATGAGCGGCGCAGCACCGGGACGACCGAGGCGCAACTCTAACGCAAGTCCGTCCGACTGCTTGTGCGGCAGCCCGGCCTCGACGAAGAGGCGATCACCGGGCAATACCTTGACCTCACTGAAAATCAGGCCGTTGGGCGCGACCAGGGTGGGCATCAGCGCGCCTTCCACATCCATTTCCAGCACACCACGGCCCGTCGGCGTTTGCTGCCGTGTCTCGTTCTCGAGCTGGGCCTCCCGCCAGGCAGCCGCCAGGTTCTGCACCGGCAGGTAGGGCCGCAGCACGCGGGGCAGACGAAATCCGGAAGGCACCAATTGCACCGCCGACCCGCCAGCGGAGAGGTAATCGGAAACGAAGAGGTGCCTGTCTCCCAATCGTCCCTCTGAACGGAAACCAACGAGTTGCGCCTGCTCGATGGCGGACAGATGCCACGCATCCACACACAGCGCGAGCACTGCACGATCCAGTCGCCCGGCTCGCGCCGGATCGGCACTGAGGTAGCGGGCCAGCAATTGATGTGTCACCACGGAATAGGCGTAGTGAACGCCCATGTATGGCTTCGGGCCGGTGGCGGAATCACACAGGATGGTGGGCACCACATCCCGAAGCCCGGCTGCTCTGGTGAGATACGTGTTGGCGATGGCTGCGAGACGTTGATCCAGCGCCGATACCGGCGGATTGGTGCGCAGGGGCGAGGCTGGCAATGACAGCCGACGCATGCAATCCCAGCCCACGTTGATCAGGTTTCCGGTGAGTTGGTCACCGAATGCCAACAGGCCAACGGCCAGCGTGACCAGCGCAAGCCGTGCTTGCGACCAAGATCGATTGCCCAGATGGACGAGCGCGAGCACGATCACCGGCACGGCAGCAAAGGATGCTGCTGCCATGTGCCGCCCCTGAGAAAAGAGCTGTAGATACACCACGAAGAGCGCCATCCATGCCAACGCCAGGAGTGCCCAACTGCGCTTTGCAGCACGTGCTGCGCACAGCAACGCCAGCAGGCCGAGCGCAAAGGCAACCAGGGGTAGGCGAGACGAGGGGAACGCATGGAATCCGTGCTCTTCCACGGGCAGCCATTTGTCGAGCGCGCTCATGTGCATGATGGTCCCCACCACATTGTCAAAGGCCGGACGTTGCTTGACGGTGTCAAAGACACCTTCAGCCTTGGCCACACCCAGCATCTGGTTCTGCGGATCGGTGAATCGCGAAAGCATGTCCGATGGCGCCAGCAATCTGCCTGCCATGAGTTGGTTGCGGATGAGTTGTTCGCCAAAGACAATCACCGCCAAGAGTGCGCAAAGCAATGTGGCAACCCGCGCGCGTCTGGCCGACGCCGGGACATAGGCGGCAACAGGACCGCTTCTTCCGCGGCGATTGAACACACTCAACAGTGCGCGGAGTGAAAGGGCAGGTGTCTGCAACCATGCGAGCAGCCCCGCTCTGTCCCTTGCTGCCAAATTGACCAGCAGCAGCAACGGGATGAAGACCAGCGCGGTGGCCTTCACCGCTGCTGCAGCGGAAAGAAAAATCCAGCCGAGCGGGCCGGCAAGCAGGCCGGCTGCCAGCAGCAGGATCTGCAGTGGCTCCTGGTAGGACGTGCCGCTGGCCGTCAATGGCTCGGTCAGCGACACCATGAGCAGCGCCGCAATGTTGATGACCAGCGCAGTCTCCGCCTTGCCGCGCCCGGCCGGCATTAGCCGGGCGATGGCCCTCGCCGCCGCCGGTACGATGACCCACAGCCCCAGGCACGCCAGCATGCTGAGGACACGGGCTTCATGGCCGATGTCGAGAATGCGGAGCTGCGAATTGATGATCTCCTGCAGGTTGGTGCCCAGCAGTGTGTGATCGGTGATGCCCGTCAGCGCAGTGCGCCAGTCCTCCAACATGACCGGCACGGTACCCTTGTAGAACAACGAATCGTACGCACCGTCCGGCTGCTTTGCGCGTAACAGAATCATGGCCAGCAGGAACAACGGCGGTGCATCCACCAGCCTGCTCCCCTGCTCCCGGGAACAAGACCGGACAATCCAGAATGCGGCCACCAGCGACATGCAGAAGAGCGAGCCGAAGAGGCGATCACTCAACAGCAGGCCGCGCGAGTACAAGACCGGCAGGGCCAGCGCCGACTGAATCACCAGGACAGCCAGGACAAACAGCACACCCTCGCACAGCAGACGTTGCCAATTCGCCGTCTCGACATTGCGTTGCCGATCCAGCGCACACGCGCACAACGCATAGCCGCCAACGCCTAATGCTGCAAGCAGCAACGGACGCGCATGCACGGCCGAGAGCTGATACAGCACATAGGCACAGACTCCCAGCGCGATCCACTGGCTCACTCGGTAGATGCGCTCGCCCCGCGCACTCCAGGCGGCCCAGAGAAAAAGCATGCCCTGCAATCCGGCGAGCGTGGACCAGGCAAAAATTTCCGGGTGCGCGCCCTCGACGCCGCAGTAGAAGAGCCTCGATGAAAGTTGATGGAAGCTCGCCACGGCCCCGAGCAGCAACAGGGCAATGAGCACCCTGAAGGGCATGCGCGGCAGGGTATCGGCGTCTGGACTCATTCAGTGATCGGGCGACTTGCAGGCAGTTGGGACGAAAGGCCGCATGTTCTCACAGCCCACTGCATCCAGCTGTCGTCAAAGCGAGACAGCAATCACTGCCTTTGCGCCGGGCACTCGTCTCGGCCCGTCTCTTGCGAATATTCGCAGGGCGGATAAAGGACGGTTTGCCGATCAACTCCGCCAGGCCACCCAGGCGAGCAACGCCCACGCAGCAATGAGCGCCACGCCGCCGAACGGCGTGATGACGCCCAACCCGCGCAATCCCGACAGGCAGAGGACATAGAGACTGCCACTGAAAAGAAGCATGCCAGCGAACATCAGCCATCCTGCCCACTCCAGGCCCTTCGCGTGCGGCACCTGCCGAAGCATCATGCCGACAACCAGCAGGCCGAGCGCATGGAAGAAGTGGTACTGCACAGCCGTCTGCCACGTTGCCAGCAGCTCAGGTGCCAAGCGCGCTTTCAGTGCATGCGCGCCAAACGCGCCCAGCACCACGCCGAGCATGGCGTTCAGTGCACCCAGCATGAGGAAGATCCTGCTCATCTGCGCAAATTCTGCTGCGCAAACGAGACGGGGCGCGATGTCACCATGGCGCCCCGTCGCTTGTGATGCATGGCGATGTCAGGCCTTCTTGTGCGGCTTCAGCAGGAAGGCCGCCAAGGCCGGCAGCAGGAAGATGGCACCAACCATGTTCAGGAAGAACATGAACGCGAGCAGCATGCCCATGTCAGCCTGAAACTTGAGCGCCGACATGGCCCAGGTGCCCACACCGATGGTCATGGTCACGGCAGTGAACACCATGGCCGTACCACGTTCCTTCAGCGCCTCGAAGAATGCATCGGCAAGCGCTTTGCCTTCCTCCAGATGAATCTCGATGCGATCATACAAATAGATGCCGTAGTCCACGCCTACTCCCACGCCCAACGCGATCACCGGCAGCGTCGAAACCTTCAGGCCGATGCCGAGTGCCGGCATGAGCGCCTCACACAGGATGGACACGATGGCAAGCGGGATGAGTATGCAAAGCGTCGCACGCAGGCTGCGGAAGGTGATCATGCACATGATGAGCAACGCGCCGAAGATGGCGGCGTGCATCTCGTAGCGCGCCTTGTTGACCGCTTCATTGGTGGCTGCCGCAACGCCCATGTTTCCCGTTGCAAGCTTGAACTCCAGCTTGTCGCTGTTGTTCTTCTCGGCAAAGTTCTTCACCTCGGATACCAGGCGCCCAATGGTCTCGCCCTGCTGATCGGTGGTGTTGACCAGCACCTGCATGGCAGAACAGTCTGGATTGAGCAGGCCGGTTGCCGTGTCGACAGGGGTCACGCTCTGGGCCATGACCTGCGGATCACGCGGCAGTTGCCGCCACTTCAGGTTGCCTTCGTTGTAGCCAGAGTTGATCGTGCGGGCAACACCGGGGAGTGAAATCACCGATTGGGTGCCTGGCACGTTCTGCATGTGCCAGTCGAATTGCTCGATGGTGTTCATGATCTCGTACTGGGTGCATGCCCCTTGCACGTTCTTTGTCTGCGCCACCACGCCAAGCGTGTTCACACCAATGGCAAACTTTTCGATGATCCTGGCGTTGTCCTGGTTGTAACGGGAATCCGGACGCAACTCCGGCACGCCGATGCCATAGTCGCCTACCTTGAGGAAACTGGCACCCCACACACCGGCTCCCAGAATGACTGCGGACACGATGATGATCACTCGCGCGCGCCCCTTGTCGACACAACGTGCGGCGGCCCGCCATATCTTGTCGGTGCGGCTGTCCTGGTAGGCCTGATCCGCCACCGCGCTCTTGGACAAATGAAGGTACGAGAGCAGGATCGGCAGCAGCATCTTGTTGGTCATGATCATCCACGCGACACCCAGTGAAGCGGTCATGCCCAACTCGCGGACGATGTCGATGGGGATCACCATGATAACGGCAAATCCCAACACATTCGTGAGCAACGCCAGCGTGCCGGGGATGAACAGCTTGGCGAATGAACGCCGCGCTGCAGTCAGGCTGTCCGTACCGGCCACGACTTCATGTTCCCAAGTCTTGGTCATCTGCACTGCGTGCGACACCCCGATGGAAAAAATCAGGAACGGCACAAGGATGGAGAGCGGGTCGATGCCAAACCCGATGATGGGCAGGGTGCCCAGCAACCATAGCACCGGCATCATCGCGACCACCAGCGAAACCATGGTGAGCTTCAGGTCCTTCACGAACCAGAACATCAACAAAGCCGTAATGACGAAGGCGACACCGAAGAAGGTGATTACGCCGCGTGCGCCATCCCGAATGTCGCCCGTCGCCTTGGCAAAACCGATGATATGAAGCGTATGCTTCTCGTTCTGGTATTTGGCCCGCAGCTCCTCCAGCTTGCGCGCCACCTCAAAGTAATCCAGCCGCTTGCTGGTCTGCGGATCGATCTCCATCAGCCCCGCACTGACCAACGCGCCGGTGAAGTCGTTCGCCACCGTGCGGCCGATCTCGTTGGACTTCTGGATGTTGCCCCGAACTGTCTTCAGATCTTCATCGGTGCCTTGAAAGGTAGCCGGGATGACGTTGCCGCCGGCAAAGCCCTCTTCCACCACCTCGATGAAGCGGGTATTTGGAGTGAAGAGCGACCGCACGGAAGGACGGTCGACGCCATTGAGCAGGAACACATCGTCCGTCAGCGCCTTCAACTTGGCCATGTACTCCTTGTTGAAGATGTCGCCTTCTTTCTGTACCAGCGCCACCGCCACGCGATTCGCGCCGCCAAAGACTTTCTCGTAATCGCGATAGGTCTTCATGTACGGGTGGGTGAGCGGAATCATCTTGCTGAAGCCGGCGTCGACAAACAGCCTCGATGCGAACACCGCAAACACCAGCGTCATGATGCCGAAGACGATCAGCCAGGTCTTGCGATGATTGAAGACCAGATTGGAAATACGCTCGATAAAACTCTCAAAATTCACCATGATGGATTCCGGTGGTTCGCTGAATGGATCGGAGTAGCGGCTTGGTTCGGGCTGGCGCGGCCGTTCAACGGCGCGCGGACGGGATCAGCAGATCGCGCGCACCGGCCTCGCCGAGGGCGAGCACCGAATTCGGTCCGCCCAGCAGCGCCTTCGAAAACGCCTTGGTGGTACCCGAATTGAAAGACGAAAAACTTGCGCCGTTATCACGGCTCACCAGCACGGTTCCCGCAGCGCCTGCCAGCACAATGGATCCATCAGGCAGCACACTGCCCCCCATGAGCGTCGCGACCGACGCGTTCTCAACCTGCTTCCAGGTCTTGAGTCCGGCATCAGTCCGGAAGATGCGCCCACGCAAACCGAACGCAATCACGGACCCGTCTGTCGCCTGCACCGCACCGAAGAACGAGCCCTTGTACGGAGCCTCGACGCGAGCCCAGGACTTGCCCGCATTGTCGGAGCGCGCCATCTTCCCTGCCTCACCCACGACCAGCAGTTTTCCGTCTGCCAGCTTGAGGATCGCGTTCAGGTGCCGATCTTCATCACCGCCCTTGTCTTCCTGTTGATTGCCGCGCGCATTGGCCGGCGCCTTGCTGCGTGCGGGCGCGGGGAGCGGTGGCACCAACTGCCGGGGCTCCCAGGTCTTGCCCCCATCGGTGGTCCCGTAGAACGCGCCGTAAGCGCCAATTGCAAACCCGTTGTTCGTATCCAGGAACAGCACGTCCAGCAAAGGCCGCTGTTCGCTTTCTGCCGAGAACTGCTTCACCCATGTCTCACCGCCATCGGTTGTGGCGAGGATCATCGAATCGTGACCCACAGCCCAGCCACTTTTTGCATCAATGAAGTGCACCGCCGCCAGCAAGGGCCCGGCCGGTGCCTTGGCGCGTCGCCACGATTCGCCATTGTCATCCGAAAGCACGATATAGCCGCGGTCGCCAACGGCCACCACACGATTGCCATATCGCTCTGCATCAATGAGCAAGAGCCGCGAGACGGATTGTTTGGATAGCGGTCCGGACTCAGGCAATACCTGCGCATGGGGCGCAGACACTGCGAGGCCCGACAGCATGACTGCGGCTGCAATGTGGCGCAGACGCTGCGATGGGGAATCCTGACTCATGCGCTCTCTCCCTGCGACCTGTCCGGCTCTCGCCTTCCGGGTCTGAAATGAAACCGAGGACAACTCGGCCACCGGGTGCGAGCACCTGGCAACCGATTGTCCCCGCATGCCGTCAGGCGCTATGCCAGGCGGCTGGTTGCGTCTTACCGCGTACCGAGGCCGCGAAGGCTGTTCGGGCCGTAGTCAGCCGCAGCTCGCTTGATTGGCTCGAAGATTTTGGCTTCTTCGGAGCGCAGACCCATCGCGATGTAGCGGCCAGACTGCAGGTCGTTGTGGATCTCCAGCGTGCCGAAGAACATGGGCACGTTGTACCAGTTCTCGTTGTGCTGCTCGGAGACACGCCAAAGCTCGCCACGGCCATCGTACTTGTCTGTCACGACAACTCCCCAGCTGTCTTCATCCAGGAAGAACGTGCGCTTGGAATAAATGTGGCTGGTACCCGCCTTGAGTGTGGCCTCCACCACCCAGACGCGATGCAACTCATAGCGGGTGAGATCCTGGTTGATATGGCCGGGCTTCAGAATGTCCGCGTACTTCAATGTGGAACTGCCTACCTTGTAGGAATTGTAAGGAATGAACATCTCCCGCTTTCCGACCAGCTTCCACTCGTAACGATCCGTGGCACCGTTGAACATGCCGAAGTCATCATTGGTACGCAGTCCGTCTGCAGCCGTACCCGGGTTGTCATAGGCAACGTTCGGCGCCAATCGCACGCGGCGCTGGCCGGGGTTGTATGTCCAGGCAGAACGCGGCTCACGTGACTGGTCAACGGTCTCGTGTACCAGCAGGATCTGGCCCGCCAGACGCGCCGGCGCAGTCGTGACCTGCAGATAGTTTAAAACCTTGTTGTTCTCGCGTTGCGCCACTGGCTTGGTCAGGTTGCCATAGTGGAAGTCATACTCGTACTCGAACTTCACAAGGGCGAATTCGCCAGTCCGCGTGACGGCAGCCTGCGACCAGTGCATTGCAAACGTGTCGCCGCGATATCGCAGGGTCGAGTTCCAGATCGCCTCAGTGCCATTCTTCGGGATCGGAAACGGCACGCCGCCCGTGCAGCCCG
This sequence comes from Betaproteobacteria bacterium, assembly GCA_031394355.1. GTDB lineage: Bacteria > Pseudomonadota > Gammaproteobacteria > Burkholderiales > Usitatibacteraceae > JAEUMY01. The sequence continues at coordinate 18,540 of JANNSU010000048.1, forward strand.
TTACACCGTTGCCGCTTGGCACCAGCTTGGCCTTGATTGCGCAATCCTTTGTCTCGCGATAGTGGCCCTCAGGGAAAGCGGCAGTGCGGCGAGTGGGGTAAACAATCATCTTGTACGTGGGGTACTTCTTGAGCATCGCAATCTGGCCGGGAGACAAGTTGTCCTTGTAGCGGTCAGCATTGGCACCCGTGATGGTGAACAGCGGCTTGTCGGCCGCAAACGGATCGGGATAGGCGCCGCCCGCCTTGTAGGTCAGACCAGCGGGGATTTTGGTGATGCCACCGTCCCATGCGGGAATGGTGCCTGCTGCGTTCGCACCTTTTTCAGCGCCCATGGGCGTCAGGGTGGTACCCAGCTTGGCCGCATCCGCAGCCGAGAGCTGCGCAATAGCTGCAGCGGGCAGCAGGGCACAGATCGTTGCGGCCGTGAGGCGTGCCACCTTCGGAGCAACCTTCAGTTTGCTGTGAAATTTCATGCTTCCTCCAAATAGTTATAAGTTGAATCTTGCCGCAGCGCCACCAGATTTGGGTGGTCATTGCGTGCTGCCCCGGACCGAAGTCCGGGGTAGTGGTTGCTTAGAACGAGTAGGTGAATACCACTGAGTAGAAGTCGCGATCCTTGATCGGGTTGGCGCTGGAGCAGAAGTTGGCACCTTGCACCGCGACCTGTGCAACCAATGACGCGCTGGTGCCGGGTGTCGTGATGTTGTCGGTACCGCAATATGTGCGCCCGCCACCATAGGTCGTGTAGGACAGATCGAATGTCGCCTTCTTCTGGTATTCGAAGTTCACCCCCACCGAAAGGGATTTCACGCCTTCATTGAAGGTTGGCGAGACGCCCTTCACATCATGCGCCCAAGCCATGCGGGGCGACCAGTTCGTGCCGAACGGGCCACCGGTGTAGTCCAGGCGTCCGACTGCGCGATAACCATAGGACGTAGGCGTGGCAAACCCTGTCTCTTGCACTGATCCCGCGCCCGACGCAAACGCACCGAAAGCTGTCGCAGGCAGGAAAACGCCAGGCCCATTGAACTTGAGGTCGGACGGCAGATCGTGGAACTTGGTGTAGCCGAACTCACCAACCAGCACCATTTGATCTGCCTTGAAGACGTTCGGGAACGCTTTCGTGGCAGTCATTTGGAACTGACTTGTCTTCACATTGCGATAACCTTGCAGATAGGCACCGTTGGGCACCAACGCAGCTGCTGTTGCTCCGGGAGGCGCGCCGGGAATCTGCGTGAAGCCCGTCAGCAGGTTGGGCGCGCCCAGTGCTGCAAGGAGAAGCTCGGGCGTGGCCAGCTGAATGGGATTGTTGGGCCGGTAAGAGATCTCGCCTTGCAGCGCGATACCTGCCGGTCCCGCCGTGTTGAACGACAAACCGATGAGGCGGATGTTCTCGGGGTATTCGGCAAAATAGGTAGCTGTTCCCGTCTGGCCGGCAAGTGCGCCAAAAGGCGTAGCCGTGAGTGCGGATGTCGGCGTCCCCTTGATGCCGGAGAACAACGGAATACGGCTGTGATAGTTGACGTAGTACAAGCCGAATTCCGTATTGTTCCAATCAGAGAGGTAGCGGAACGCAACACCATACTGCCCCTTGTCAGACACGTTGCGGTCGGATGAGCGTGGTGCCCACACTGATGCAGCCGGGTCAAACGCACCGAGAACTGCCGCAGTCGGCGCAGTAAGCGGGGAGCCGGGGCCAACAGGGTTTCCGGGTGCACGGCCGTTGAAGTCATGGCGGCGACCGAAGCCGACAACGACGTTCCATCCATCATCCGACGCAAAATCGTTGTTGCTGAAATACGATCCACGCGGATCCAGCTTGACCTTGTCGTGGTTGGCCAGCACCCAGCCTTCGATGCTTGCCTTGTCCGTAATTTCCTGGGACAGCCACAGCATGCGGGACGGAATAAAGGCTTCTTTCAGCTCCGAGCCGGGAATGCGCAGCTTGGATACATCAACCGGATTGATCACGTTGATGCCGTTGGTAATGAAGGTGCTCTCGCCCCAGCTCACCACCTGGCTACCAATCCGCATGTTCAACTTCTTGTCCAGCGGCTGGAACGAGCCGCTGATGAAGGCGTCGAGCAGTCGCGCATCGCGTCCCACTCGCTTGCGGCCTTCCGGTCCGAGCGTGGTGCTCTCGCGGTTTTCGAAATCCACAAAGTAGGTGCCACGGGCGAAGAGGCCCCAGGTGCTCCACTTGAGGTCCAGGTCATGGGTGGCCTTCAACACGTTCGCGAACGGCTCTCCTTTCTTGTAATTGCGATTGCCGTCGTCTTCGTTTACAGAACGGGCTGTGCCGCCCTGGGAGATGCCGATCAGGCTGCCATCAGGTGCCTGGGAGCGTACGGATACGCCATAGCTGATTGTGGTGTCGAAGCTGCCGGAAATACCGTTTTCGGTCTTGAACTGGAAAGCCTGGGCGCCAGTGGCGCAGCACAGTGCTGTGGCCAGAACCAGCGGCTTCAGCGCGGGACGCGAGCGATGGAACAGGTTTTTCATGAACCTTTTCTCCTCAGAGTTTGTTAATTGTGTGGGACGGGAATGGCGTTGCCGGCTCGTTTTGTCGAGGCATGATGACCACATTGCCCCGTCGCCCGTGTCCTGCATGTCTACGCCTGCATTTTGCCCGTATTGTCAGCGAGTTACTCCAAAAAGGCAACGTAATGTCGTATTGACGCAACAACTGTTTCCAACGGTCGTATCCTGACCTGCTGCCTTGATTTCATTGCGAATATTCGCGATCACCTGGTTCAAAGCGCTTCGAACAGGCCCGCTGCACCCATTCCGGTGCCGATACACATGGTGACCATGCCCCACTTTTGCTTCGTTCGGCGCATGCCATGGACGAGCGTCGCGGCACGGATGGCACCGGTCGCACCGAGCGGATGACCCAGCGCAATGGCACCGCCGTAAGGATTCACCTTTGAAGGGTCCAGGCCAACATCGCGTATGACGGCCAGCGCCTGTGCTGCAAAGGCTTCATTCAACTCGATCCAGCCCAGGTCGTCCTTGTGCACACCTGCCTGCGCCAACACTTTGGGAATGGCCTTGATGGGACCGATACCCATGATTTCGGGTGGCACACCGGCCACCGCGAACGACACGAAACGCGCCAGCGGCTGGATGTTGTATTTCTTCAGCGCTTTCTCGCTCATCAAAATCACGGCACCCGCACCATCGGACATCTGCGAGCTGTTGCCCGCTGTGACGGAGCCCCTCGCCGCGAACACGGTACGCAACTTGCCGAGAGATTCGATGGAGGAGTCGGGGCGCGGACCTTCATCGGTGTCGGCAACCTTTTTCTTGTGCTTGATCTGACCACTGGCGAGATCGGGTATCGACGCATCGATGTCGTAGGGCAAAATTTCATCCCTAAAGCCGCCATCGACGATGGCCTTGGCAGCCTTCTGATGAGAGGCCACGGCGAATGCATCCTGATCCTCGCGCGACACCTTCCATTGTTTGGCGACGTTCTCGGCTGTGATGCCCATGCCGTAGGCGATGGCGACATGCTCATTGTTGGCAAACACTGCATTGTTGAGCGCGATCTTGTTGCCCATCATCGGCACCATGCTCATTGATTCCGTACCCGCCGCGATGACGACATCATCATCGCCCGTTCGAATGCGGTCAGCCGCCATCGAAATCGCCTGCACGCCCGAGGAACAGAAACGGTTGATGGTGACGGCAGGCACCGAATCAGGCAGCCCAGCCAGCAGCACACCGATGCGCGCCACATTCATTCCCTGCTCGCCTTCCGGCATGGCGCATCCCACCACCACGTCGCCAATGTCATGCGGGTCCAGCCCCGGCACCTGCGCCATGGCGCCTCTCAACACGTGAGCCAGCATGTCGTCGGGGCGGACATTGCGGAACATGCCGCGCGGGGCTTTGCCGACAGGTGTGCGCACGGCGGCGACGATGTAGGCTTCTTGAACTTGCTTGGTCATTGGTCAACTCCTCGGGGATAGTGCTTGTTGCATTGAAGGTGATGGGTAATGGGTGATGGGTGATGGAACCGGCGAGGTTCTGCGAATATTCGCAACTGCAAACCGTTTACCCATTCCCATTCACCCATCGCGCGGAACACTAGTTCCGCAATGGCTTGCCGGTCTTCAGCATGTGCTCGATCCGATCCTGCGATTTGGCAGTCTTGGCCAGTTCGACGAAGTGGCGGCGCTCCAGATCGAGCAGCCACTTCTCGTTGACCATGGAGCCGGGATCCACCATGCCACCGCACACGCACTCTGCAATGCGCGATCCGATCTCATAGTCGTGTTCGGAGATGAAGCCGCCCTCCTTCATGTTGATGAGCATCATCTTCAACGTGGCCACGCCGGTATCCCCTGCGACCGGGATCATCGTCGGATTGATGGGCGGACGATAGCCGGCATCGGCCAGCGCACGGGCCTGCGTGAGGCCGACGTAGAGCAGCTCTTGCGCGTTGAACACGATGACATCACTTTCGCGCAGGAAGCCCATCTCCTTGGCATGCTCCGCACTCTTGGACACTTCCGCCATGGCGATGTTCTTGAACGCTTTCTGCAGCGCGGGCATGACGTCGCCACCTTGTGCAGATTGCGCCGCACGCAGCGCAAACTCCTTGCAGCCACCACCAGCTGGCAGCAGACCCACGCCAACTTCGACCAGACCGATGTAGCTTTCCAGTGCTGCCACAACGCGGTCGCAATACATCACGAACTCGCAGCCGCCGCCCAGCGCCAGGCCCTCCACCGACGCAACCGTCGGGATGAGCGAATACTTGAGGCGCATCGATGTCTGCTGGAACAACGCCACCATCGCCTCGAACTCGTCGATGCGATTGTTCTTCAGTGAATCCAGCGCCTTGACCAAATTGGCGCCAACGGCGAACGGCGCCTCGTGCCAGATGACCATGCCGCGATACTGCTTCTCAGCGAGATCGATGGCCTGGTTGAGGCCGGTCAGCACTTCATCGCCCAGTGAATGCATCTTGGACTTGAACGACACGATGAGGATGTCTTCGAAGCCGGGCACGGTCCAGCCGCGCACGCCATCGTTTTCCATCACGGTGTTGCCTTTGGATGCCTTTTCACCCAGCACCTGCTCAGGGAAGAGTTGACGCTGATACACCGGCAGCGTGGAACGGCCGACCCACTTTCCTGTGGCGGCGGAATAGGAACCTTCCGGCGAATGCACGCCCGAGTTTTCCTTGACTGGGCCATCCATCACCCAGGCGGGCAGCGGCGCGTTGCTCATGCTCTTGCCCGCAGCGATGTCCTCGGCAATCCACTTGGCAATCTGCTGCCATCCCGCTGCCTGCCATGTCTCGAACGGACCCATCTTCCAGCCGAAGCCCCAGCGGATGGCGAAGTCGATGTCGCGTGCGCATTCGGCCACGCTGCCCAGATGCACGGCGATGTAATGAAACACGTCGCGGAAGATGGCCCACAGAAACTGCGCCTGCGGATGCGATGAGGCACGCAACGCAGCGAACTGCTCGGCGGGATTCCTGATCTTCAGAATCGCGGCGACTTCATCGGCCACTTTGCCTGTACCGGCAACGTAATCCTGCTTGGCGAGATCCAGCACCAGGATGTCCTTGCCCCGCTTGGTGAAGAAGCCGGCCTTGGTCTTCTGGCCCAGCGCACCCTTCTCGATCATGGCCTTCACGTACGGCGGCACGGCGTAGTACTGGTGCCACGGATCGTCCGGCAGATTGTCATCCATGGTCTTGAACGTGTGTGCCAGCGTGTCCAAACCCACCACGTCGGCGGTACGGTAGGTGGCGCTCTTGGCGCGGCCAATGGCTGGTCCCGTCAACGCATCGACTTCATCGAATGACAGTTTGAACGCTTGCGTGTGATGCATGGTCGCGGCGATGGAGAACACGCCCACGCGGTTGGCCACGAAGTTGGGCGTGTCCTTGGCGCGCACTACACCCTTGCCGAGTGTGGTCACCAGGAAAGCTTCCAGCTGATCAAGGATCTCCGGCCGGGTTTGCGCGGTCGGGATGATCTCCACCAGCTTCATGTAGCGCGGCGGGTTGAAGAAATGCACGCCGCAGAACTGGGGGCGAATATTCGCAGGCATCGCATCGGACAACGACGTGATGGACAGGCCAGACGTGTTGGACGCAAAAATGGCGTCAGCTCGGATGAAGGGGGCCACCTTCTCGTACAGCGACTTCTTCCAGTCCATGCGCTCGGAAATGGCCTCGATGATGAGATCACATTCCTTCAGCAGTTCCAGATGCTCGTCATAGTTGGCGGCCGTGATCAGCGACGCGCGATGCGCAGCCGCAAACGGCGCGGGTGAGAGCTTCACCATGCCATCGATGGCCTTGGTGACGATGCCATTCTTCGGGCCTTCCTTGGCAGGCAGGTCGAAAAGGATTGCTTTGACGTTGGCATTGGTGAGGTGGGCCGCGATCTGCGCGCCCATGACACCTGCGCCGAGGACGGCGACTTTACGGATGTTGAATTTTTTCATTGATACTAGTTCCTTTGCTTCGATTGATCGAAATTCTTCAATTCAATTTCAAGAAAGCGGTCGGGGGTATGCCTTTCAAGCGCCAATAGTGCATCTGCACATCGAGTCGAGCCACTCTTGGCCGCATCAACTGAAAACTGCCGAATCAAATCCTCATTGATCTGCTTAAGAATTTTCTCCGGATTCGGCACATCTGTGCCATCTTCAAGGCACCGCTTCCTCATCGACCTTGCGGCAGTTTCATTCAGCTCCAGCCAACGCCTCAGCCCCTCAGTGAATCTCTTCTCATCCCCAGGATTGATCTCTGAGCAAACTTCTGAGACGCGTTTATTGAACGCCTCGGCACTGCAGGTGTAATTGATCCCCCAAATCATTCCTTCAGACGAAAATGCCTGCACTGATGATGCAAGACCAGAAAAGGCCAATACAGCGCGAGCTACTTCACATCGAACTTGCCGGCCGAACATCAAGCTGCTCTATTCACTCGCCAAGGCCCTCGGCTTGTGGTTTTCATCAATTGCCACATACGTCAGTGTGGCCTCGGTCACCTTCACGGTCTCTCCCTTGCCCGAGCGACCACGCTGGGCAAAGACTTCCACATCGACCGTGATGGACGTGCGACCAGTTTTCACAACTTTTCCATAGAAGCTCACGAGATCGCCCACGAACACCGGCTCCTTGAAGAGAAAGGAATTCACCGCGATGGTGACGACAGGCCCTTTGGCGCGCTCGTACGCGGGCACGCTGCCCGCCAGGTCAACGTGCGCCATCACCCAGCCGCCGAAGATGGTGCCGTTGGCATTGGTGTCGGCCGGCATCGGGATCACGCGCAGCACCGGCTGCATGTCGTTGGGCAAATTCACGACGAATCCCTCACAGCGCATGCGCCTTGTACATGCTGTCGATCGCGGCCTGGTATTTTTTCAGGATCAGATTGCGCTTCAGCTTCAGCGTGGGTGTCATGTAGCCATTGTCGATGGTCCACTTCTCCGGTATGACAGTCACTTTGCGTACTTGTGCGTAGCCCGGGAACTGCTTGATCTGCCCAGCCAGGCGTTTCACGATCATCTTTTCTGCCTTGTCCTTGTTTGCACCTTCGAGCTTCGTGGTGAGCTGGTTTTCCTCGGCAAATCGCGACCACTCGTCGTCGTTCAGCACAGCCAGCGCCGTGAGGTAGGGCTGCGCTTCACCATAGATCAGGACTTGCTCGAACAACGGGTCGAGCTGAATCGCGAGCTCCATGTCCACGGGCGGTACTTTCTCGCCGTTGCCCAACACGATGATTTCCTTGATGCGCCCGGTGATGGTGATGAACCCATCCTCGATCTTCACCTGATCGCCGGTATTGAGCCAACCATCGTCCGACAGGATCGCGCTCGTGGCCTCCGGATTCTTCCAGTAGCCCTGCATGATATTGGGGCCGCGGACGAACAGCACGCCGTTCTCGCCGATGCGCGTCTCCACGCCGGGTACCGCGGGTCCCACACTGGTGGGAATATTTCGTTCCAGCAGATTCACGGCCAGGAGCGGGCTGGCTTCGGTGAGGCCATAGCCCTGACAAATGGGCAGGCCGAGCCCCACAAACACACGAGAGATGGCCGGTGACAATGCAGCACCGCCACTGATGGCCAGGCGGAGTCGTCCGCCCAGTCTTGCCAGGATCTTGTCGGCGACCAGCGGCTTCAGGATCGGCCAGAGCAGGAATCCTGGCTGCCACGAACCCCGGCCCTGCTGATATTCAAACCGGGCCCAGCCGATGTCGACCGCAAGCTGGAACAGCTTCTTCTTGACCGGGCTCGCCTTCTTCAGCTGATCATTGATGACCGCGAGGAAGCGCTCGAATATTCGCGGTACCGACATGAGGATGGTGGGCTGCACGGTGCGCAGATCCTCGGCCAGTTGCGGAACTGACCGTGCGAACGCAACGGACGCCCCGGAAAGGACATTGAGATAGTAGCCACAGGTGCGCTCAAACATGTGCGAGAGCGGCAGAAAGGACAGAAAGCTGTCCTCCGGATAGATCTGATAAACCTTGAGACCCGCCTCGGCATTGGAGAGCATGTTGCGATGCGTGAGCATCACGCCCTTCGGCCGGCCCGTTGTGCCGGATGTGTAGACGATGGTGGCCAGATCAGCGCCGCGCGTGGGCGGCTTCTCGTGGGTGTCGGCCGATGCCGGCAGCCAGGCATCAAACGCGATCAATCGCGGTTCGCTGTCATCAACAACCGGGCGCATCGTGACGATTCGCCGCAGGCCGCCCAACTGGCCGTGCACTGTCTTCAACCGCTTCCAGTGCTCCTCGCCCTCGATAAGGATGCACTTCACTTCCGCATCATTGAGGATGAACCCCACGTTGTCCGGCCGGTCGTCGACGAACAGCGGCACCGGCACCAGTCCATGCGCATAGGCACCCTGATCGGCGAGCACCCAGCCGACGCTGTTCTTCAGCATGATCGCGATTCGATCACCCGGCTCCAGTCCCTCGCGCCGGAACCCGGACCGCATGCGGGCGACGAGGTCAGCCATTTCCCGCCAGGTATAGTCGCGCCAGGCCTGCGCCCGGGCATCGAATTCCTTGTATGCCAGCGCATTCGGCGAACGCGTCGCACGGGCCGTGAAGGCCTCTGCGAGCGTGGCATCCGCGTCGAGCGCGATATAGCGCGTCTCTCGATCAGCCAAGGGCTCCTCCGTGCTTGATTTTCGCGGCCCGTCATGGCGCGGACTCGCGGGGAGTGGAACCTTAGCACGCGAACAGGGCGCTTGCAGACGATCCAGGCCATCGGTTGCAAGTAAAGCCGTCACAGTCATGTAACACCCGCAGTTTTGGGCGGCATGGCAGCTTGCCGGGTCAGCCATTCCGACGCCAACGGCCAGAGCGTCTCACACAGAACAGGCCGAAAAAAACCGAAGTGCCCGATGCGCCGGATGCCCATCTCATCCGGCTCGACATGCAGACGCTGTACGTCAGCGCTGCGATAGAAGCCGTGAAGCTGGTCAATGGCGATCCTGGGAATGTATTCATCATCTTCAAACGAGAGTCCGAAGATGGGGATGCGAATATTCGCATGGCCCTCATTCATGGGCTGGCCGGCAGCATCGATGATGTACTCGGGATGCTTGCACCAGCGGCTCCATTGCAGGGCCACGCCGCGCGGCAGATCTCCCACCATGCGTAGTGTCTTGCCGGGGAAATACCCGAACACCCGGGTGAAGAGCGGCATGGCGACATGCCACAGAAAGCGAACCTTGAGCGGCATGGTCTTGTTGTGCTTGTAATAGCCTGTGCCACTGGCCACCGTGAACATGGCATCCACCTCATGCCGACGCGGGACCAGTCCCAGAATCTGTCCACCGAGGCTATGCGATACCAGATGCAGCGGCGCATCCTGCACGCGGGCGGCACCGATCATCGCGTCCATGTCCTGTTCTGCCCAGGTCACGATGTCGGTTTCAAAGCCGCGCAGACTGCCACGACGCGAGAAGCCCATGCCACGGTAGTCAAATGTTGTCACGGCAAAGCCCTGCGCGGCAAGGCTCTCCGCGAAGGGTGCATAGTAGTCTTGGCGAACACCCATCGCACCCGCGATCAGCACGTTGGCCTTGCACCCCCCCTGCGGTGGAAACCGGCTGATGGCGAGGCGGTGACCATCTGCCGTTACAACTGAATCCATCAGCCCTTCTTCCTCGGGCTCACGTACATGATGATATCGGCCTGGCAGACGATGTTGCCGTGTGCGTCCTTGATGTCCACATGCGCAGGCACGTCGCGCGCGACACCTTCCTCGACGGTTGGCAGCGTGGCAAATGCGGTCAGATCCGTCTTCGCCACTTTGAGATACGACACGCTCATGCCCTTGGGCAGCCAGCGCATTGACGTGGGAATCGATACCTCGGTCAACGTGCCGCCGGCGATCTCGGCCAGATTGCACATGGCAATCGCGTGTACGGTGCCGATGTGGTTTTCCACGCTGCGGCGCTTCTTCATGCTCACCTCCGCGCGCCCCACCTCCAAGACCTGGAAGCGCGGCTTGATGGTGGCGAAGTACGGTGCCTTGCGGCACACCATGAAGCTGAACAGCCAGCGACCAAAGCCGCTCTGGCCGTACTTGTTCCAGAGTTTGAGGACAGGATTCATGTGCTCGCTTCCTTTCTCAGATGCTGGTCCAGCTCGCGCTGGAATCGGGCAGCGGTACGGCCGATCAGCGGCCGATAGGCATGGCGCAGCAGCCAGCCCGGGAACCAGCGGCCACGCTCTTCCATCGCCACCCGGCCGCGCGGATGGTCCATGAACTTCAGGAGCGGCGGACGATACATGCGTTCATTTTGCCAATAGCCAATGCTCTTCAAATGCTTCACGCTCTTGTATCCGTAGTGCGCCGGGGCAATGAGCCGCAGCGGCGCGCCATGCTCAATGCCAAGCGGTTTCCCGTTGAGCTGGTCTGCCAACAGCACATCCTCGTTCAGCAGGTCTGCCAGCGGCAGACTGGTGCGATAGCCGTCCTGCGCCTTCAGGAGAACAAAGGTGCTATCGGCCGCAGGTTGCGCCTGCGGCAGGATGATGTCGCGATGCAGGTCGGCGAAGCGAATACCGCTCCATTCGACGGCGCGATGCGTCCAGGTGGTGACACAATGAAAATCACCCGTCTGTGTCACGCGAGGCAAGCGCGTGAAGGCATCTGCCACGCGAATATTCGCATGGACATCTCCTTCGACATCGAACACCTTCGCGGCCGTTTCATGTGGAAAGCGGGCTGCAAACGGCGTCAGGCCAAATCGTGGAAACGTCGCAGACTCGCGCTGGCCCGGTGGAAGACATGACGAAGCGTTCACGGCATCCATCCCGCGACGTCTCAGACCACCGACTGCCAGCCAGCGTCAGCCTTGAAGCGCTCGCCATACTGTTTTTCGAACAGGCCCATGATCTTTAGCAGCTCATCCCGGCCCCGGGCCTTGGCTGTCTGGATCGGGCCGCCGCGGTGCGGTGCAAAGCCGGTGCCGAAGATCACGCCTGCATCAGCGAGATCACTGTCGGCGACGATGCCTTCGCGCACACAGGCGACCGCCTCGTTGATGGCGGGCAACGTCATGCGGTCAGCCAGCGCGCCAAGATCGAAATCGTTGCGCGGCCCGCTCTTGACCGGCTTGCCGCCTTCCCAGCGATAGAAACCTTGCCCAGTCTTCATGCCGAGATGCCTGGCATCGATACAGGCCTGCAGCTTTGCAGGTACTTTCTGGCCGGGTTTACCCAGCTCGTGGCCGACGGCATAGCAGATGTCGAGCCCCACCATGTCAGCAAGCTCAATCGGGCCCATGGGCATGCCAAAGTCCCGCGCTGCGGCGTCAATGATTTCGCCGGGAATGCCTTCATCCAGCATCTGCATCGCCTCATGCAAATACGGCGACAGGACCCGATTCACCAGAAAGCCGGGTGCGGACTTGCAGGGCATGGGCAGCTTGTCGATCTGACGCGTGAACGCGATGCCTGCCTGCATGACGTCCGGAGAAGTCTCCGGCCCTTCAACAATTTCCACCAGCATCATCTGCGCGACCGGGTTGAAGAAGTGCAAGCCCACGAGACGCTCGGGACGCTTCAGCACGCCGGAGAGCTGCTGAAGCGGAATACTCGACGTGTTGGTGGCGAGGATGGCGCTCGCCTTCATGCGCGGCTCTATCTCGGCATAGAGCTTCCGCTTGATCTCCGGATTCTCGACGATGGCCTCGATGATGAGATCCGCCTGCACCACCCCGTCGGCTTTGGGGTCGGGAATGAGCCGGTCCATCGCGGCCTGAATGAGATGCGGCTGCTTCAGGCGCTTCCTGTACATCTCTGCGGCGCGTTTTATTGCGGGTGCGATGCGCTCGGCACTCAGATCCTGCAACGTCACGGTGAGCCCGCGGAAGGCGCACCAGGCGGCGATGTCTCCACCCATGGCGCCTGCGCCGATGACGTGGACATGGCGAATATTCGCACTACCGTCTTTGCCCATCGCTTTCATCCGCTCCTGCAGCTTGAAAATGCGAATGAGATTGGCTGTAGTCGGGTGGCTGAAGATGCTGGCGATCGACGTCGGGCTTGCGTCCGGCACGTTGCGCGGATCGCCACCATAGTTCTGCCAGAGATCGATGATGGCGTAGGGAGCGGGGTAGTGCTTCTGCGCCACCTTCTTCGCCACGCCGCTGGCCGCCTTGGACGCGACGATGCCGCGAATGACCGGCCAATTGGTGATGGCATGCATGAACGATGGCTGATGCGGCGCAGGCGGATTCTTGAGCAGCATGCGCGCGGCGTTCATGAAGTGCCTGCGCGGTGTGACCACATCGGCAAGCCCCATTTTCTTCGCAGCACGACCATTGACGCCTCGACCGGTCAGCATGAGATCCAGTGCCTGCGCGGCGCCGATGAGCTTGGGCATGCGCATGGCACCACCCCAGCCCGGGACAATGCCGATCAACACCTCGGGCAGCGCCATCTTGGTCTTGGGCCCATCGTCCATCACGCGATAAGTACAGGCCAGCGAAAGCTCTGTTCCCCCGCCCATGCAGAAGCCGTGGATCATCGCCACCGTCGGACAACGCAGCGCCGCAATTTTGTCGAACACGTCGAGACCCAGCTTGGTGAAAGCCTTGGCCTCGTCCACGTTCTTGAAGGCAGTGAACTCGTTGATGTCCGCGCCAGCGGCGAATCCATTGTCCTTGGCGGACAGGATGGCGAGTCCCTTGGGCAGGCTCTTTGCGAGCTCGTCGGCAATGGCCGACAACTCGTTCAGCGCCGCATTCGAAAAGGTGTTGGTCGACTCACCTGCCTTGTCGAACGTGAGAAACGCAAGACCGCTGTCTTCGCGCTCAAGACGCCAATGCTGATAGGACATGCTTCACTCCCTGGAACAGTTGAATGCGTTGTTGATGCGCCCGCTGGATTGCGGTGAACACGTCACTGGCCGGGGCCAGCGAAGTCACCTGCTCCACGGGGTCGGGTGTTGTCTTGTCAAAGCGGTTGAACCAGACGGCGGCGATGCCGGCCTCGTGTGCGCCCCGCACGTCCGCATGCAGGTTGTCACCCACCATCACGGCTTCATGCGGCTCGCAGCCGAGCTGATCCAGCGCGGCATAGTAGATGCGCGCATCGGGCTTGGTGGTGCCAATCTCCTCGGAAATGGCGAGCGCCTTGAAGTGGCCGGCGATACCGAGATGCTTCAACTTCGCACGCTGCTCGGCAGAAGAATTGTTGGTGACGATGGCCAGCGAATAGTTGCAGTAGAGCTTTTCGAGGAGATCGCCTGCGCCATGGACCAGCTGGCGGTTGGATTGATGCAGATCGCGATACGCCATCGACACCTGCCATGCCTTGTCCTTGTCGACGGGGAGGTCAAATGCGCTGAACAGCGCGGTCATGCGGGCAGCGCGCGCTTCGTCCAGCGAATATTCGCCTTGGAGGAAGCCTTGGTGATAGTGCTCAAGCAGTTGCGCATGCTCGGCAGCAAACGCCGTGTAATCGACATGCGTTGCATGCTCGGCGTGCAATGCGCGCATCGCCACCTGCGACGCATGCGTGTGATCGAACAGCGTGTCGTCGAGATCGAAGAGGATGGCGCGCAATGTGGTCAAGGCATCGCCTCAGGCCGCCTGTGACAACTTGGCCGGGGCAGCATCGCTGCGCTTGATGGAGAGCGTCTTCTCGATCTCCGCCACCACTTCACCGGCCGCGTTCTTCACCTCGATGGTGTAGGTCGGCTCCAGCCGGCCCTCAGCCTCGACCACGCGCCGCACGCGCGCGACCTCTTCGTCCGACAACTGGAACTCGGCATGCACGGTGCCTTTACCCGGACGGCGGAAGCGGATTGTCGCAGACTTGTCCCAGACGACGTAACCCTTCCCGAGACGCTGCAGCATCATGATCATGTAGAACGGATCGGTCATGGAGAACAAGGAGCCGCCGTAATGCGTGCCGACGTAGTTGCGGTTGAGCAGCTTCATGCGCAGCTCGACACGCAGCGTCGAATAGTCCTCGGCAATGCGCACAACCTTGATGCCCGCCCCGCGGAAGGGCGGCCACAGATTGAACAGCATGCGCATGCCGCTCGCGCCGAAATTCATTCGGGATAAAAAGCCTTGGGCCATGGTGCGAATATTCGCAGTGCGCTTAAACGCGTTCCAGCAAGATCGCCCCGCCCTGCCCGCCGCCGATGCAAAGCGACGCAACGCCGTACTTGCCGCCCGTGCGTTGCAGCGTCTTCATCGCATGCAGCGTGACGCGGGCACCGGACGCGCCGATGGGATGGCCCACCGCGATGGCGCCGCCATCGGGATTGAACTTCGCCATGTCGACTTCGCCGAACGCACCGGGCAGGCCCAGCTTCTCCTTGCAATAGGCCTCGGACTTCCACGCAGCGACGCAACCCAGCGCCTGTGCAGCGAAGGCTTCGTTGATCTCGATGGTGTCCATGTCTTTCAGGCCGAGTCCATTACGGGTCAGCATGGGTGTGATGGCATGTACTGGACCAAGACCCATTTCACTGGGATCGAGCGCGGCCCAGTGGGTGTCGACGATGGCGGCGATGGGCTTCAGATTGTGCTGCCTCACTGCCTCTTCGCTGGCCAGGATCAGCATGGCGGCACCGTCGGTGATCTGCGAGCTGTTGGCCGGCGTCACGTTGCCATACACCTTGTCGAAATAGGGTTTCAGCTTGGCCAGTTTTTCCGGTGTGGAGTCGCTGCGCACGCCGTCATCTTCGGCGTAGACATTGCCCTTGCCGTCGATGAGCGTTTCGATCTCGCTGAAGTGACCAAGCTTTCGGCCTTCCAGCACGCGCAGATGCGATTGCGCCGCGAATTCATCCATCATGCGACGGTCGATGCCGAAGCGCTTGGCGACGATCTCCGCAGTCTGGCCCATGCTCAATTTCACGGTCGGGTCGGTGAGACCGCGCTCGATGGCAATGATGGGTGCCAGCAGGTTCTTCAAGCGCAGTTGCGTGAACAGCCCGACGCGCTGGCCCATGGTCTTGGCTACACCCATCGCGCCAAACCATTTCACCATTGCGGCACCGTAAAGCAACGGCGCGTGGCTCATGGCATCTGTACCGCCAGCCAATACCAGACTGGATTTTCCCGCGCGAATATTCGCATAGGCGGAATCGATGGCCTGCAGGCCGGACGCGCAATTGCGCATCACCGTCCAGGCGGGCACCTTGTCGCCGCACCCCAAGCGCAGCGCGATGACGCGGCCAATGTTGGCCTCGTCCGCACTCGGCATGGCGGCACCGACAATGACTTCGTCAAATGCCGTCGGTGCAAACGTCTGCCGCGCCAGCAGCGGACGGCCGCAGCCCACCGCAAGATCAGCGCCGCTGAACGGACCCAGCGGTGCCTTGGCCTTCAGAAACGGCGTGCGCGCGCCGTCAATTACATAGACACGACTTTGGGCTGCCATGATGGTTCGCTCTCCTGCGCAGAATTGGAATCTTCCAGATTGGGTCGGATGTGGCTCTTGAATTGTTTGTCGAAATCATCGACATGGACGACCGCGCTGCGCAGAGCCTGCGCGCGCTTCCACTGCGCATGTTCGGTTTCGCTGATCACGCCAAGATCCAGCGCCTGTGCAAACTGTTCAGCCTGGCCGCGAGCGGAAAGGCGTCCACCCTTGGCGGCAGCACGTACCTTGGATTCGATGGGCTCGGCGAGGATAACTGCATGCATGGCGGCTTCCAACTGGCCAATGACGTCGTTCTCGTCTTTTGGCAGATACATGCCGTGGATGAGGCGGGCACGTGCTGCGGATGGATTGATGAGAATGTCTGCCACTTCGTGACCCATGCGATCCGTCGGCTGCTCCAGCGTGAGGCCGCGCGGGAACACCAGCCACTTCAGTGCGAACGCCACAGCACGGTTGGGGAAGTTGTCGATGATGCCGTCCATCGCGACCTGGATGCGAAAGAACGAGTCATATAGCGCCCAGCGGAGCAGCGGCAGTTCGTCCTTCAGGCGGCCACGATCCTCGTAGAACTTGAGCGCACAGGAGGAGAGATACAGTAGCGAGAGAATGTCGCCCAGACGCGCGGAGAGTTTTTCCTTCCGCTTCAACGAGCCACCGATGATGAACATCGATACATCGGCCAGCAAGCCGAATGCAGACGAAAAGCGCGTCATCTGCTGGTAGTAGCGTTTGGTATCGCTACAGGCTGGTGCGTCCAGCCCGCGGCCGCCAGTGATGCCCATCCACAGCGCGCGCGCCGAATTGGACACCGTGAACGCGATGTGGCCCCAGAATGCGCCGTCGAAATCCACCAGCGAATCGGCCTGTGCGGCTTTCATCTCTTTCAGTACAAACGGGTGGCAGCGGATGGCACCCTGACCAAAGATGATGAGGCTTCGCGTGAGAATGTTGGCCCCTTCCACCGTGATCGCAATCGGCGTCATCTGGTACGCGCGACCCAGATAATTGTTCGGCCCCATGCAGATGCCCTTGCCGCCTTGCACATCCATGGCGTCATTCAACACCATGCGCATGCGCTCGGTGAGGTGGTACTTGGAAATGGCTGACAGCACAGAAGGCTTCTCGCCGAGATCCAGCGCACCCGCCGTGACGGTGCGTGTGGCATCCATCAGGTAGGTTTGGCCACCAATACGGGCCAGCGCCTCCTCGACACCCTCGAACTTGCCGATGGGCATCTTGAACTGCTGGCGTACACGCGAATAGGCACCCGTCGTCATCGAAGCAAATTTGCCTGCCGCGATGGACTGCGCCGGCAGCGAAATGGAGCGGCCCGCAGCCAGACACTCCATCAGCATCTTCCAGCCCTGGCCGACCATCGGTTGCCCGCCGATCACCCAGTCCATCGGGATGAAAACGTCTTTGCCCCAATTGGGGCCATTCATGAACGCAGCGTTCAGCGGAAAGTGGCGACGGCCGATGTTCACGCCTTTGTGTGATGTTGGAATCAGCGCGCAGGTAATGCCGAGATCCACCTCACCGCCGAGCAGCTTGTCCGGGTCGTGACACTTGAAGGCGAGACCGAGCAGGGTCGCAACCGGGCCGAGCGTGATGTAGCGCTTGTCCCACGTGAGGCGGAGCCCCAGCGTCTCTTTGCCTTCAAACATTTCCT
Source organism: Betaproteobacteria bacterium (assembly GCA_031394355.1). Taxonomy (GTDB): domain Bacteria; phylum Pseudomonadota; class Gammaproteobacteria; order Burkholderiales; family Usitatibacteraceae; genus JAEUMY01. The sequence goes on from JANNSU010000048.1 coordinate 36,118, forward strand.
TGCAGACAATGCCCACGTCCGGCATGGACGCAGCGTCGGACCCAGCGTCCGGCGCGGTGAGCGCGAAGCACGGAATCTCCAGACCTTTTGCGAGGCGCGGCAGGTAGTGGTTCTTCTGCTCCGGCGTGCCGTAATGGATGAGCAGCTCGCCCGGTCCCAGCGAATTCGGCACCATGACCGACACGGCTGCCGTGCCGGAGCGCGTGGAAATCTTCATCACCACTTGCGAGTGACCGTAGGCGGAGAAGCCGAGGCCACCGTACTCCTTGGGAATGATCATCCCGAGGAAGCCCTTGTCCTTGATGAACTGCCATGTACTGGGCGGCAGGTCATAGTCGACATGCGTGGCCTGCCACTCATCGAGCATGCCGCAGAGCTCTTCTGTCGGGCCGTCGATGAAGGCTTGTTCCTCGGCGGTCAGCTTGGCGGCGGGATAGGCGAGCAGCTTGTCCCAGTTCGGGCGGCCGGTGAACAGATCGCCGTCCCACCACACGGTGCCGGCTTCCAGCGCCTCGCGCTCGGTATCCGACATCTGCGGCAGGATCTTCTTGTAGAGCTTGAAGATCGGCGCGGTGAGCAGCGAGCGGCGCAGCGAGCCCATGTTGACGATGACCGCGAAAATCGCGAATACCGTCCACAGCAGTGGTGCCGAAATCCAGCCGAAGGCACCGATGAGCGTGCCGGTGAATAGCCCTGCCGCCAGCACGATGGTCCATGCCAGCGCGGACGCCGAGTGGAAGGCCAACGCCCAGATGAGGCCGAGCAAGGCAAGAGAGGTGAGCAATGTCGTCATGGTGACGTCTCCTTAGGGTTACAGAGTGAGTCGGCGATCAAGCCGATTCCTGAAACATCCGATGCACGCTGCCGCTAGTTGTGACGGGGGCCATCAGCCCGGCAGCAAGAAATGGGGCCAGTCGCGACAGCAGCAACTCGTCGTTGTCTGCTTCTGCAGGCTGGTATTGGGCAATCATTTTCAGCACGTCCGACCCGGCGAGCGTGTAAGACAGCGCGCCCATCACGAAATGCAGCCGCCAGGACAGCTCGTCCTTCGGCAGATGCGGCAGCGCCTTGGCGAACGCGGTACGAAAGCGCGCAATCATGTCGTGGTATTGCTGCGACAGAAAGTCGCGGATGAACGGGGCCGGGTCTGCATACGCGCGCCCCAGCAAACGCAGGAAATTCTTGCCGCCGGTTTCCTTGTCGCGCGCCAGCTTCAGCGCGGGGATGAACATGGCGGACAAGATCTTGTCGCAGGTGAGTGGCTTGCTACCTGCCGCAGCCTCGAACGTCTCCAGCAAATCCATGCGCTGTCGGTTCATCGGGTCCAGCCGCCGGGTCAGTACCGCCTGGAACAATTCTTCCTTCGACCCGAAGTGGTAATTGGCTGCGGCGAGATTCACCCCGGCCGCCGTCGTGATCAGGCGCAAGCTGGTCGCCTCGAAGCCGTGCTCCATGAAGAGCTCCTCGGCGGCATCCAGGATGCGGGTTTTGGTGGTCTGGGCCGAAACATCAACCGGCTGCAGACGCTTGACTTGCGGGGTGGGCGACATGCTATTTCTTGCTCCAAAAATCTAGGCGACTAACCGAAGTCCGGGGGACTTCGGTTGGACGCCGAAGGCGGTCCCGAAGGGATTCATAAGTCATATCAATGACTTATGAACAATATTCGCAAGGAGTTCAAACGTTTGTTTGAAACTAGCGTATGCGGGAGAACTTAAGGCGTCAACCGGTTTTGATGGTGCGGCGCAACAATGCCGTCCGCAGCATTCTTCTTGACGTCCAGGTTCAGCCATCCCGGCTGAGATGGCCCCGACGCCGCGATGCCCATTGCGAATATTCGCAAGCCTTTGCACCCCGGGGGATACCGGGCTACCGGTTCATTGCGCTGCGCTTCGCAACTTTGCTCAGGACAGCATGCCAAGAGATCGCTTCGGCCGGCCAATGATCCACGCCGTGCCCAATCCAATCGGGATGAGCACCAGCCCAACCGGGATCAGCCACCACCAGGCGCTTGCCAGACCCGTTGCGAGTACTGCCCAGCCAATGGACCCCATGCCTTCGAGAATGGAGATGATGATGTTGCCCTGTTTGTGGCGCGACTTCATGTCGCGGCGGTTGCCCTGCTGCGGGTTCCACACCTGGCATAGCGCGGCTGAGAACGTGGCGCCCACGCCACACACCAGCAGTACCGCACCGTTCCACGGGTTCGTGATCAGCCAGTAGAGTGCCAGCGGCACCAGCAGCGCCAGCACGGGCACGCACGCGGCGACGGCCTTGTAGTAGCGGATGCGCGTCATGGCTACCGGCGCAGTGCCGACCAGCTCCGGCGCATCCTCGGCCGCGATGGTGAGCCACGCGAGATTGCCCGCCAGCATGGCGGCGATGAACACGCAGCTTGCCACCACGAAATGAATGTTCTCGGGATTGCGAAACCCGATGAACATCACGGGCAGCATGTACAGCACCTGCAGCAACACCTGCGAAATGAGGCGCGGGTCCCGCCACAGCAGGCGCCACTCCTTGACGATGGTAATGCGCGCAAGACCGGTGTGAAACCGCAACGCCTTGCCATCGTCTGCCCGGCGGCGAGTGCGCCCACCCACCAGCGTCTCCTGTGCGCCATCCGTGAAGCGCTTGTGGGTGAGATGGACCACCAGCCAGAACCCACCCACGCAAACGACCAGAAACAACAGCAGCGGCAACGGCTCGCCCAGGAATGCGCGCGCCGGCAGCCATAGCAGACTCTCCGGCCCGAACCATCCCTCGGCACCGGTGTGGGTGCTGAGCCATTCACTGAATTGCTTTTTCCGCTCCCGCCCGAACAAGTTGGGAATCTGGAACATCAGGAAGAACGCAGCGCCGATGAACGCCCCCAGCAGTTGCGCTGCCGTCTTGGCGCGGCGCGCACCGAGCAGATTCACCAGCGACATCGTGAGCATGAGACCACCCGCAGCAGCCAGCAACGCCCACGCAGCCGTGCTCGGATAAATCGCCAGCAGGTGAAGCAGCCCGAAGAACGACGCGAGATTGGCAACAGGGATCAGCACCAGCACCGGCAGCAGGAGAGTCGGGATAGCGATGCCCAACGCACGTGCGGTCAGCACATGTCGCGGCGACAGCGGCGACGCCAGCAGCAAATCCAGATCCCCGCGATCAAACAACGCCGCCACGGAATGCGCGATGGTCTGCGACAGCTTCAGCGTGGTGATGACCCAGAACGCGAGTCCGCCACCGGCAATCACGGCCGCCATGACGCGCGCCGAACGCTCGGGATCATTGGCCAGCGCAGCGGCGGACTTCAGCAGGAGGAACGCGGCGAGATGAATGAACGCCCACAGCACGCCACCTCCGATGAGCAGAACCCAGAGGCGCTTCCCGCCAATGCCGCGCCAAGCCAGCCGCAACTCGTGGCGCAGCAGCCAGAGCAGCGAACCCGGTGCGCGAATGCCGCGATTGCCCGAGACGCCGCTCATGCGGGCTGGGTCAGTTCAAGGAACACATCCTCCAGCGTGCGGCCCCCGTTGTCCGCCCCTTCGCCCGTGCCCCGCCCGGCCAGCTCGCGCAATTCCTCCAGCGTGCCCGCCGCAATGATCTTGCCCTTCTGGATGATGCTGATGCGCTCGGCCAGCCGCTCTGCGATCTCCAGAATGTGCGTGGTGAGCACCACCGTGTTGCCGCGCTTCACATAATCCACCAGCATGTCTTTCACGCCACGCGCGGCGTGCGCGTCCAACCCGGTGAGCGGCTCGTCGAGGATCATCAGCTTCGGCTCGTGAATCAGCGCACCCGCCAGCGCCGCCTTCTGCCGCATGCCGCGCGAGAAGCCCTCGATCAGCTCATCACGGTTGTCCCACAGGTCCAGCCATTTCAGGAGATCTTCGGCGCGCTTGGCAGCCTGGGTTGCGTCCACCTTCCAGAGCCCGGCAACAAACTCCAGATACTCGATCGGATTCAGCTTGCCGTACAGCAACGGATCATCCGGCAGGAAGGCCGTGATCTCCTTAGCGGCAATGGGGTCGGTCTTCGTATCGTGGCCATAGATGGAGACCGAGCCCAAGTCCGCCTTCAGCAGGCCCGCCACGATGCGGAGCGTCGTCGTCTTGCCCGCCCCATTAGGGCCAAGCAGCGCGTGGAACTCGCCCGCCGGAATGTCGAGATCGAGATTGTCGACGGCGTACTTGCCGCCGAAGTGCTTCATCAAGCCGTGAATGGAAAGTGCAGCGGTCACGCGGGGCTCCTTGGGGGAATCGGCGGCGGGCTGGTTCTCGCCGTACCTGCGAATATTCGCACAGGCGTTCGATGCGAATATTCGCAGCCTCAATACCCCTCTCAAGTGGCGTTCAGAGTCTTGTTCGGAAGTATCGGGCACGGCCCCCTAATCGCGGCCCCATTAATCGATGGCCGCATTGCGCCCCCCTTGTTGTCAGCCCCATGCCGGTTGACGTTACATAACGCCGCCCGTTACACTCGATCATGATCCTGAGCTTTGCCGATAAGGAAACCGAGCGCATCTGGCATGGCGAACCCTCACGCCGACTGCCGATTGCGATTCAGGCAATCGCACGGCGAAAGCTGCGGATGATCAACAACGCGAGAAGGCTCGACGATCTGCGCATCCCTCCCGCCAATCGCCTGGAAGCATTGAAGGGTGACCTGAAGGGCCAGCACTGCATCCGCGTGAACGATCAATGGCGAATCTGCTTTCGATGGAGCGAGTCTGGCGTGTCGGACGTTCGGATCGTTGACTACCACTGAGGTCGCAAATGAAGAAGAAATCCCTGCCCAACATTCATCCCGGCGAAGTGCTGCTCGAAGAGTTCCTGCTGCCGATGGACATCAGCCAGAACGCACTCGCTCGCGCCACCGGCGTTCCGCCCCGCCGCATCAATGAAATCGTTCTCGGCAAGCGCGGCATCACGGCAGACACCGCGCTGCGGCTCGCCAAAGCCTTCGGGACCAGCGAAGGGTTCTGGCTGGGCCTCCAGGCGGATTACGACCTTGAGGAATCACGCAAGCTGATTGGCGCGCAGTTAGATCAGATTGAGAGATTGGCGGCGTAGGGGCGCTGGGAAAATCGACCACGGCCCCTTTGATTTGCAGGAGTGCCCTCAGCGATTCGCATGGTCATTCCTTCCTGCAAGGTTTAAGAGCATGAGTCCAAGATCCCGAAATTGACTAGGCCGATAAGGTCTCCGCTCTGCGCAGCGATACTTGCCATTTTCAAGAGCTTCAATTAGCCAACTCATACCATCTCTAATTCCGGCGTCAGCAGAAACGAACTTGTCACCTTGAAGCTTCATTTGCGCGGGCTCCGGTCCAAGCGTGGTTGCAGCAAATGCAGTTTCAAGTTGTCGCGATTGCTCGGGCGACAACGACTTGGACTCAGAGCGAATTTTCATTCCATTTGGCATATCGTGCACGAAGAGTTTCATTCCGAGCTTCACATCGATTTCGGCGCGAACGACTAAGTCAGGTAAATCGCTAAATGGTCCCAGAATGGTTAGCCGGTACGAATCAGGCGCTTTGCCTTCACGGCTTTGCTTCAAGAGAGATGGTTCCTGAACAAGCGCGAGTCCCGCCGCGTATCCAGATTCTCGATTGATGCGGCAATCTGCCAAGAAGTATGGTTCTGATTTCGACACCTGTGCGTGACTTGGAATCGGTGATGCAAGCAAGACAAGGAGCAGCAAATTTACCGATCTCACCGAAAGACTCCTAACGCTCCAGGTGAACGGCCGGCGACTGTTGGCCGGGCCGCTCGACCGCCGTGTTATGCGGCATGCTCAAGGGGAACTTCCCAGCCAGGGAAAACGAGTACAGCAGGATGACAATTGAGTGCGCGGGCAAAAGTCTTTGCG
>JANNSU010000045.1:0-52184 GCA_031394355.1 Betaproteobacteria bacterium
AGGCTTGACGTAGCGCAGGTTAAATCCACCCATCACCCATCACCCATCACCCATCACCCATCACCCATCACCCATCACCCATCACCCATCACCCATCACCCATCACCCATCACTCATCGCCCATCACCAGCAAATCACCACTTGCACTTCCTGTCCTCCGATAGCGCACTCGTCACCAGCGGCACCACAGCCAGCAGCCCCATATCGGCATACGCGTTCTTGCAGTCTTTCTCCTTCAGCGCCTTGTCGAAAATCTCCTGTTCCTTGCTCTTGGGCGGCAACTTGGGGCCGGCGAAGAGTGAATTCTTGCGATTGGCATCGCTGTCGATTTCGCGGGCGCGTTGGCGTAGTGCATCCACGTCGAGACGCTGTGAAGGGCGAAGATCATTGGGTGTCGCTGGCTTGGTGCCGGTGGCATCGGGCAGACCGAAAGGCAATTCCGGGTTGATCCGCGCAGGTGGGGCGGATGGCGCGGCGGGCAGAACCTGTGGCGACGGCACCCCCTCGCTGCCCACATCGGGAAGCCGATTGATGGGACGGTCCGTTCGCGGCGGTGCCAATGGGGTCATCGTCTCGGCACGCGGCGGCTCGACCCGCGAGGGCAGCTCGTCGGCGAGACGGCTGATGGGGCGCTGTGCAGTCGGGGGCGCCAGAGGTTGAAGCGGCTGCATGGGTGCCACCTCGGTCCGGCTTGCGGGCTCGGGCAGCGGTGTGATCGGTGCGGCCGGTTGTGCGGACTGCATCGGTCGCATTTGCTGCGTGGCAGGTGGCTCGATTCGCGAGGTCGCCTCGGGCAGCACGTCGACGCTGCGCGCGGTCGCTGGTGCGATGGGGGTAAGTGGTGCCGTCTGCGTGGGCGCTTCAAACCGGGTCGGTGTGTCGGCTGGCATGGCAAGTGGCGCCTGGGTACGCGGCATGGCGATGGGTGCCAGCGGCACGTCAGACGGGGTATCGACGCGTGTGGTGGCCTCTGGCAGCGGCGCGACAGGCGTTGCCGTTGCGGTGGGGAGGGGCTGCAGCGGTACCGCCTCGAAGGTAACCGGCCGTTGCATGAGCGGCTCTGCAACCGGCTCCTGCGGCCGGGCAGCAGTCTGTGGCAGCGCCTCTCGCGGTGGTACAGGTGTGGCGGCATCCGCAGGCGGGCTCAGCTGTTGCGTGCTGGGTGCTGGACGTGGAGCAGGTGCCTTGTTTGCGGCACCCAGCTCGGTGGATAGTTTGAGGCTCGACGCCGGGGATGGTGGCGGAGTCGACTCCGTCTGCGAGAGTTTTTTCAACGCGACATTGAGCTTGCCCCACATCACCCCGGCCTGACGATCAGCCGGACGGCTCGCATCGGCAAACGACAGCACCAGCCAGACATGCAGCAGCATCGAGAGCAATACGAAGCGCCAGACCGGATACGGCGCCGGCCCGGCCAGATCGATAAGGTACTTCGTGTCGCGATAAGGTGCCACGATGGTGTGCGCGGCGCTGACCGTGGCGGCAGTAGCCATGAGTCAACGCCCGCTCAGCCCTGCCTGCCGACGCAGGCTCGGGCAGCACGTTCGGCTCGCAGTTCCTGCGGCATCGCATTGCAGCGGCCGTTGCATGGGGCAGGGTGACGAGTGCGGACGGTCAGTTCGCGGGCTCGATGCGAAGCAACGCAGCGTCCGGCGAATCGTTGAGCAGATAGACGAAGCCATCGGGACCCTGACGCACATCGCGGATGCGGCCGAGCTCGCCGGTGAACATGCGCTCCTCGCCCGCCACCTTGTCGCCATTCAGCGTGAGCCGTGCAACCGTCTGGCCCGCTAGTGCGCCGACCAAGAGGCTGCCTTTCCACTTCGGAAACTTCTCCCCCGTGTAGAACGCCATGCCCGATGGCGCGATCGACGGCACCCACTTGTGGATGGGCTGCTGCAGGCCGTCTTTCGCGGGGCCTTCGCCGATCTTGGTGCCGATGCCGTAGTTGACGCCGTAGGTGATGACCGGCCAGCCGTAGTTGACGCCCGCGTTCATGATGTTGATCTCGTCGCCACCCTGCGGGCCGTGCTCGTGCGTCCACAGCTTGCCGGTGACGGGATTGAGTGCGGCGCCCTGCATGTTTCGATTGCCGTAGGTGAAGATTTCCGGCTTGGCACCGGCGGTCTTCACGAAGGGATTGTCCGGCGGCACGCGGCCATCGTCAAAGAGGCGGATGGATTTGCCGGCGTGATCGCCCAGATTCTGCGCGCGCTGGTCTTTGCCCTTGGCCGGGCTGTCGCCGCGGTCGCCGAACGTGACAAAGAGATAGCCGTCGCGATCAAACACGATGCGCGAGCCGAAGTGGTGACGCGTCGGGCCTTTCGGCGCCAGCTTGAACAGCACCTGCACGTCGGTCATGCGCGGCGCATCCTTCGTGCCGCCCAATTTGCCGCGCGCGAGCTCGGTGCCGTGCTGGCCGCCCTCTTCACCGTTGAAGGTCCAGTAGACCCAGCTGTTCTCGGCGTACTTCGGGTGCAGCGCCACATCCATCAAGCCACCCTGGCCATGATCGGTGGATTTCGGAATGCCCTCGACAGGCTTCGCCACCAGCTTGCCGCCATCGATGACGCGCAGCGTGCCGCGCTTCTCCGTGACCAGAATGCGCCCATCGGGCAGGAACGCCATGCCCCAGGGATGGTGCAGGCCGGTGACGACCGGCGTGACTTTGACGCTGTGGAGATCGGTTTTCAGGACCTTCTGGGCCTGGGCGACGAGAGGCAGCATCGCGATGGCAACACTGGTGGCGACAAGCAGAGACAGCTTCTTCATGGGAAACCTTTGGGCGAAAGACGGGAAATTATAGATGGACATACTCGAATCACCCTGTGACCGGATGTGGCTGGCAGGGTTCCTCGGCCAATGGCAGGCGTACCGGGTAGTGTAAATGCCGCCGCCCGGTGGTAACTTTCCATGGCCTTGACCACGAACCCACGCGGACGCCCGCCCCACGATGACCAGCTCACCCCGGCCGAATGGCGGGTGGCGGAGCTTGTCCGGCACGGCCTCACCAATCCGAAGATCGCGACGCTGATGGGCGTGGGCGTGGACGCAGTCAAATTCCATGTTGCCAACGTGCTGGTGAAGCTGGGATTCAAGACCCGTAACGACATCCGCCACTGGCAAGGCGTGGCCAAACCCAGCCCGCTGCACGCACAAGACAGGACCCATGACATGAACGCAACCCTCGGACTCGGACCCATCGGACAAATCGCCCGGACCGTCACGGATATCAAGGCATCCGAAGCCTGGTACCGGGATATCCTCGGCCTGCCGCACCTTTTCACGTTCGGCAACCTTGCCTTCTTCGACTGCGACGGTGTGCGACTGTTTCTGTCGCAAAACGAAACACTGTCAGGTGGCGAATCGATTCTCTACTTTCGCGTCGATGACATTCACGCTACCCATGCGGCGTTGAAAGCGCGAGGCGTCGAATTCACCGACGCGCCGCACATGATCCACACGCATGCCGATGGCACCGAGGAGTGGATGAATTTCTTCAAGGATCTGGAGGGACGGCCGCTGGGGATCATGGCGCGAGTGAAGGTGGAGTGAGGTTCGGCCTCGGTGCTAGACGATGATGGTGGCACTCCCCCCTTTGCAAAAGGGGGGCCGGGGGGGATTTCTCAGCGCCACATATCAAGGCAAATCCCCCTCAATCCCCCTTTTCCAAAGGGGGAAGCACGATTGCGAATATTCGCAATGGTTTCAGCCGCACCAATTTGATGTCGCAATGTGCGACCTCAACATTTCTCTCCCATCACTCCTCACTAACGAATCACCAGCGAATATTCGCACCCACACTAACGCCCCGCCCCGGCGCACTTTCAAAGTAGCGCTCATTGGCTTCATTGACGATGACGCTGCCTGCATAGCGACGATCAGTGAGATTGTCCGCACGCACGTACCACGTCGCTTCGGCACCCAGCCAACTCACGCGAGAACGATGCATCAGCCGTGCGCCCAATGTGGTCACAGCGGGCGTGAGCGCTGTATTGCGATCATCGGCCCACATGCGGCCGCGATGATTGGTTTCGATCTCCGCTGACCAGCCGGTCTGGCCTTCGCGCCACGTCAGGAACGCATTCACCGTGCGGGATGGAACTCCGGGCAAGGCGTTGCCCGCCGCGACAGTCCGTGTCGTGGCGATGCCGTTGGTGAGGGTGGTGGTACTGAAGCCTTCGTCGAATTTCGCATTAAGCCACGTCGCCGCCAGCGACATCTGCCAATCCGCAACCGGCCGCCAGCGCAGCGATGCTTCCATCCCGCGTCGAGTTGTCTGGCCGCCATTGCGAAACGTCGTGCGGCCACCTGCATTGGTGGCGGGAACGATTTCGTCATCTGTCCGCACGGTGAAGCCAGCGATGTCGGCGCGCCAGACAGCACCCTGTCGCCACTTCATGCCGACTTCCACATGGCGGCTGGCGCCTGCGCGCAGATCGGTGTTCAGCCCGCTCCCCCCATCGGCACGATAGGCGAGCTCCACCGCTGTGGGCGTCTCGAAGCCGCGGCCTGCGCTGGCGTAGAGATTCAGCCCTGCGTTCAACGTATGCAGAACGCCCAGCGTGGGTGTGGTGGCGCGCTGATTGAGTGATCCCGAGTCATCGGCATTGCCCGTGGCGATGAAGCGATCCTGCACCTGGAACGTGACGCGCGATGTACGCAGCCCGCCCGTGACGCGCCAGGCCGGTGAAGCGATCCACGTCGCTTGCGCCCACACATCCGCGCCGCGTACGCGCGTGTCTTCATCTCGACGCAACCTGCCCAACACGCCGAGTCGGCCCGCGTCGTCGAAGTTATTGAAGCCGCGTCGGGTCTCTTCCGACTGCTCCAGCTCGATGCCTGCCTGCCACTGCCAGGCAGCATGGGATTGGCCGACCCGGAATGACATCCCTGCAAATTCCCTGTCCAGATCAATCACGCCGCCGCTGCTGGTCACGGCTGACTGTGCCCCAACGGGTGTGGCGAGAAACTGCACTACCTGCCGCACGCCTCCGTGGGCAACGGCCGTCCACTCCCAGGTGTCCTGTTCACCACGCAGCACAGCACCTGCCTGCTGCTGGCGCACGGTTTTGCGCGTATTGAATTGCTCTGCCCCCGTGCCCGCCTGGCGCGGATCGGCATCGAACTGCGCTTGTGTCAGCCCGAGCGGGTCTTTCGTATCGGGCTGTTCCAGCACATTGAAAATCAGCGTGAGTGATTGGCGGGCATCGAGATCGGCGTCGGCGCGCATCGCGAGCTGGCTGCGCTGCACGCTGCTGTGATGGCGATATCCGTCCGCCGAGAAGCGACTGAGGTCAGCACGCAGTCCCCATTCTTTGCCAGCGAGCGGCAGATTGCCCTCGGCAATCACGCCTTCCCGATGCTGGCCATTCGGCCCTGCGAATGCGTCGACACGCAATCCGGGATCACGTCCGGCACGCGCGCTGAAGGCGTGAATGACGCCGCCCGACGCATTGCCATACGCAACGGCCCACGGACCACGCAAGACTTCGATGCGCTCCAGCGAAGCCAGCGGTACGACAGCACCCTGCGCTTGCCCATCGGGAAACGTCGCGGGCAGCTCATCAACCAGCAACCGCAATCCACGAATGCCAAAGCTCGCCCGCGAGCCAAAGCCACGCGAGCTGATCTGCAGATCCTGCGCATAGTTCCGGCGATTATTGAGTGTCAGACCGGGAACGCGGGAGAGGGATTCGGAGAGATTCACCAGGGGCTGCGCATTGCGAATATTCGCAACATCCACCTGGCCGATGGAGGCGGGCGTGTCGACGGCGCGGGCTGAACGGCGCGTTACGGTGACGACAATTTCATCCACCAGCGGGACAGGGGCGCTCGCGCTGACGGCAAACGGGACAAGGAACAGCTCGGCGAACATGAACGGTGCGACTCCGGGAAAAACGGGAGTATGCCCACAACCTCGTAAAGATCGTTGCCGACAGGCTGACGATCAGGGCCTGTCAGCGCTTGTTCACCGATACGTTGTCGCCGAGATGAACTCGCTGAATCGTTCGCACCAGATGACGACGGCGTTGTAGCGAGTCACGTCTGTGCCCGGCGGCAGATTCACGGTGAAGCCGTCGTATTTCTTGATGTTGCTGACACGCAGCGATGCATTCTTGATACGCAGAAATGCGGCTTTATCCTCGACGAATTCGGGTGCCAGATACAGCTTGTAGTCAGGCCCGGGGGCCAGCTTGCCTTCGTGCAGCACTGCCGTTGCAGTGACCGTAATGCGGCCCTCGCCCCAATGGAAAGCGTCGCTCCCTTTCAGGTCACGTCGCAGCCGACCTTCAAAGCGCTGGCCTGATCCGGGTGTTTCAGCGGACACTTCAGCCGCGGTTGGCGGTGCCGCGGCAACGATGCGAGGCAGGAAGTAGGTACCCAGGCCAAAGCCTATGGCAAGGGTCACAACATGGGTGAAGGCAGATAGACGTGTTTTCATGGTCGCAGCAATGGCAGAGATGCGTCATTGGTGGAACAGCCGGGCCGCGCCTTACAACACCGTGACAATCTCTTCGAGCGATTTGCGCTGGATAGCCGGCACGCGACAGCCCTCCGCCGGATAACCCACCACCAGCAACAGAAAGGGTCGTTCGTTGTCGGGACGGCCCATCAGCTCATTCAGGAACGCCATGGGGCTAGGTGTGTGGGTGAGCGTCGCAAGCCCGGCGTGATGCAGGGCGGCGATGAGCACACCGGTGGCGATGCCCGCAGAATCCATGGGGTAGTAGCGCTTTTCGCGCTCGCCCGCTGCGTTGCGGCCCCAAGCTTCATAAAAGATGCCGATGAGCCAGGGTGCCGTCTCCAGAAACGGCTTGTCTGCGTCGGTGCCCAACGGCGCCAGAGCTGATTTCCATTCTTCCGTGGCCCGCCGGTCATAGAACTCGTGTTCCTCCGCCTCGGCCGCAACCCGGATGCGTGACTTCAGCGCCGCATCGCCCACCATGACGAAATGCCACGGCTGTTGATTGGCGCCGGAGGGTGCTGTGCCTGCCGTGGCGATGCACTGCAGGACCAGCTCGCGTGGCACAGGCCGATCGGAGAAGTCCCTTACGGTACGGCGACGGCTGAGATCTGCATGCAGGGCAACGGCCCGATCCTGCATGTCTGAAAGCGAATATTCGCGGAAATCGAGTGCAATGCTGTCGTGTGCCTTCATCCTGCTGCATCCTTCGGCGTGATGGGCCCGACAGTATGCCGCAGCCAAGCGCATGATTCGGCAATCCCCAGAACAGGGGGTGCACACAATTCAAGAGGGTGACGCACTGCACGGTGGTCATGCTAAATTGCTACCCATTGAGCGGTTCAAAGGGAGTACAGGATCGTGCTGGAAAAGCTGCAAAAAGTGATGAAAGCCGACATGGGCTTGCTGGTGAAAGACGCCGGCAAGGTACTCAACGCCGATATGGGCGACATCATGTCGGGCACGAAGAAGCTCCTCAATACCGATCTGGGCGTCATGTTCAGTGGCGAGGACAAGAAATCCCCGGATGCGCCACAGAAAGTCTCGGGCACGATGCCGACCAAGCCGGCCGAGTCTGCTGCGCCCGCAGCATCCGACGACGATGGCCCGCCGACCACACCTGGCGAAGGCCCCAACTCACAAGCTGCGGCACCGCCCCAGACGCGTCTGACCGAGGACATTGCCGTACGTCAAGGCTTCGAGAAGCCCTATGGCCAGGACATCGCACAACTGTTGCCTATCCGCGTCGGCGAATTCACCCGGCCCGAGAACGAGCCAGCCGGCACCCTTGCCACCGACCCCGCGCGCGCATTCTATGTGGGTGGTGGCGCGAAACTGGAAGTGGAAGTGGGGCACTACTGGGATGGCGACGAGGCGCTCGAGCGGGTAGAGGCACTGCAGAAAAAGTGCGCGTCCAGCAAGCCCTCGCCGGATGGCACCTGGATGGTCGGCAAGTCCGAGAAGGGCCTCACGTTTGCCTGGATGCGCGAATCCTATGTGTTTGCGGTGACCACGCAGGATGCCGCAGCGCTGATACGGTTTTTGAAGACGTTTCCGTATTGATTGGTTGCGGGATTGTTCTGTGTCTGGTTGCAACGTCAAGACAACGCAAACACAGATGAACACGGATGAACACAGATCAGGCCGGTAGCCCGGATGCAACGCAGTGGAATCCGGGATCGCGAAGCGCATGGCGTGCGAATATTCGCAACCCCAACTACCTGACGCCGATAAACGCAGATGAAATGCCGATGAACGCCGAGGCGATTATTGCTTCTGGTTCATCGACGGTTATCGGCGGTCATTGGCGGGTTTTCCCCTATCGGCGTTCATCGGCGTCAGGTATTTGCCGTGGCTATCCCTTGATCACAGGCACGACGAGAATCTTCCCGTCCCGCTCACCTGCCACCGCGGCAGCCACCGCTGCCTTAATGTCCTTCACATCAAACGTCTGTGCCACCCGCGCATGCAACTTGCCTTGCGCGATGAGTTTGGTGAGCTCGCCATAAAGCGCCATCTGCTGCTCGCGGCTTGCCAGCTTGAACCACTTGGCCAGCCAGAAGCCGCGCAGTGTGATGTCGTTGAACACGAAATTCTTCGGTGACACCTGGCAGGCCTCGCCGCCCATCATCCCGTAGTTGACCAGCGTGCCGCCGTTGACCAGGCAGCTGGCCAGGCGGTCGGTGGCGCTGCCGCCCACGGCATCGATGCCGAGGCGAATGTCGGCACCGCCGGTCGCTTCCTTGACCCGTTTCGCGAGCCCCGGGCCGTCGACCAGCACCACGTCGCCACCCAGCGCTTTCACGCTGTCGACCACGGTTTGCCGACGCACGATGTTCACCGTTTTCCATCCGCGAATATTCGCAAGCTGGATGAGGTAGGAGCCGACACCGGAGTTGGCGACGTTCTGGATGACCCATTCGCCGGGCTCCAGCTTGACGAACTCTGACAGCATGAGCGAGGCAGTCGGCGGATTCACCGTGAGCATGGAGAGTTGTTGCGGGTCAGCTTCATTCGGCAGCGGGATCAGCTTGGCGGCAGGCAGCACGAGATGCGTGCTCCAGGTGCCGCAGCTCACGGGCAGCAGCACGGTCTGCCCGACCGGCAAGGTGGTCACATCATCAGCCACCTTGGCCACACGACCCACACCTTCCGCGCCGCCGATGGCGGGCAGCGGCGGCAGCATGCCGTATTCGCCCGTGAGCGTCAGCACGTCGGACGGGTTGATGGGTGCGGCCAGCACCTCCACCAGCACCTGTCCCGGCTTGAGATCGGGAATGGGCATCTCGACGGGTGCGATCACATCCTGCGGCACGGGGCCGCGTTGCTCGTATTGCGCGCGAATCATGTTCATGGGTTCTCCGTTGCGAATATTCGTAATCAGTTCAAGGGCAAGATCAAGGACCTGACGCCGATGAACGCAGATGAACCATGCGATCACTCGGATGCGTCAAATTCTTGCTTCCCCCTTGGGAAAAGGGGGATCGAGGGGGATTTCCGTCTGGCCGAATGTGCAACCCAAATCCCCCCTGCCCCCCTTTTCCAAAGGGGGGTTGCAAGACGTCAGCGGCGTTCATCGGCGTCAGGTATTTCTGGTGCGAATATTCGCAACATCACTTCAATCCGTGAAACTTCTTCTGCCCCGCGATCCATTCATCGATCAACTGATCCAGCACATCCAGCGGCAATGAACCATTGTCCAGCAGCGCGTTGTGGAACTTGCGCAGATCGAACTTCTCGCCCAGTGCCGCCTGCGCCTTCACCCGCAGCGCCTTGATGCGGAGCTCACCAATCTTGTACGACAGTGCCTGACCGGGCCAGACAATGTAGCGGTCGGTCTCGGCTTCCGCAAACGCACGGGTGATGCCCGCGTAGTCGACGAGATACTGAATCGTCTGCTCGCGCGTCCAGCCATAGGCATGCAGGCCGGTGTCCACCACGAGGCGGGCAGCGCGATGCATCTCCGCGGACAGGCGGCCGTAGTAGGCGTAGTTGTCTTCGTAGAAACCCATCTCCTCGCCGAGGTACTCCGAATACAGACCCCAACCTTCGGAGTAGGCGCCGTACCCACCAAAGAGACGCTGATTGGGCAGGCCCTTCAGCTCCTGCTGGCGTGCATTCTGCAGGTGATGTCCCGGCACGGCTTCATGCAGCAGCACGGCGGCCATCCAGTGCTTCGGCCGCGTGCGCGGATCGTTGGTATTGGCTTCGAAGTAGCCGGCGCGTGAGCCATCGGCCGCACCTGAGTTGTAGCGCTCCGGGTTGGCGCCTTCGGAAGCATCCATCGGCCGGATGCCATAGGGCAGCCGCGGCAGCTCGGCGAAGTACTGCGGCATGATCGCGTCGGCGCGCTTGGCAAGATCACGGTAGTAGCCCAGCATCTCGGCCGCGGTCTTGAAGAAGTTGAAATCTGCCGTACGCAGATGCTCGTTGAACGCGGCGCGGTCGCCCTTGAAGCCGATCTTGGCGATGGTCTGCTCCATGGCGGCGCTGATGCGCTTTACTTCTGCCAATCCCAGCTCATGCACTTCTTTCGCGGTCATGCTGGTGGTGGTGGAGTCGGCAACCAGCGTGTCGTAATAGGCGGCGCCGCCCGGCAGCTTGCCTGCGGCCAGGTCCGTGCGCGCCGCAGGCAGGTAGGTGCCCTGCACATACTTCTGCAAACTTTGGAATGCCGGCGTGACCTTTTGCGCCACGACCGCACGCCCCTGCTCTGTCAAACGCTTCCTGTCTTCCTCGCGAATATTCGCGGGGTACTTGGCGAAGGGCGCAAACATTGGATGCTTATCCACATCCGCAGTGATGTACAGGTTCAACATATCCGGCACGCGCAGCATGGCAGCACGCGGCGCGACCCAACCGGACTTCAGGCCCAGCGCCAGCCATTCTTCCGTCTGCTGCAACTGCGTGGGCAGCGCGTTGAGGCGCTTCAGATAGTTCTCGTAATCGACCACGTTGCGAAACGGTGTCGTGCGCAGCAGCGCGCCCCAGTTACGATTGGGCCCGTGCATGGGCGAAATGGGTAGCCACCTGTCACCGAAATCGCCCGCAAAGGGCAAATCACCAAAGATCGCGTTCTGCGCAATCTGTTGACCCCAGCCGTACATCATCACATCGCGGGTGACGCGTTCCTGACCTTGCAGTCCCTTCGGATCGATGGCCTTCAGCCGGTCAAAGTACCGCTTCAGCTGCGCCTTGCGCGCCTGGGCCGCGGCAACACTCCTGTCACGCAACTGATCGTTGTAGCGGTGATCGCCACGCATGGTGGCGGATTCGGGATTCTGCTTCGTCTGCCACTCCCAATGCTCGTTCAGCAGGGTATTCAGTTGCAGGCTGGGCGTGTTGGGCACGACCGGTGACAGGGCCTGGGACCCCAACGACAGGGCAAGCATCCCGCCCATGAAACAGAATAGCAGGCCGCTTTTCATCAACTTGTGCAGCATGAATCGTCTCCTTGGTGAGTCTCAAAGACATGACGCCGATGAACGCAGATGAAACAGGATGAACGCCGAAAGCTGGATGTACTCGATTGATCGGCGATCATCTGCGGGTATCGGCGTTCATCTGCGTCTGGTATTTATGGTGCAAATACTCGCAACAAAAAACTCAAAACAAACCATTAATGACTCCTCAATGCACGACAAATGCCTGTCGTCCCGGCGAAGGCCGGGATCCAGTGTCGTTCCACCGAAAACCGCTGGACCCCGGCCTTCGCCGGGGCGACGAACGTTGTATTGATTTCTGGAATCCTCAAGAGTGGAGCGTTGATTCCAGTGCCGCGATCAGCCGGTCAATCTCGACTGGCGTGTTGTAGTGGGCAATGGATACTCGCACAACACCGCCATGCGCCGCATTGATCCCGAGCGCCTCGCAGAGATGGCGCGCGTAGAAGTCGCCGAAGCGGATGCCGATACCATGCGGGTCCACGGCGCGCACGATGTCCTCGGAATGCATGCCGTGCACGACGAAGCTGATCGTGGGCATGCGGTCGCCGTTGGTGACCTTAGGTCTTCCGACAATGCGAATATTCGCCCTCGTGGAGAGCCACGCCAGGAGCCGTCCCGCCAGCATATCCTCATGCCGCGCAAAGACATCGAACGCTACCTGCATGCGCTCGCGGCGCGAGCCCGTGCTGCCGAACAGCGTGCCCATGTCGGCCAGATAATCGGCGATGCCCACACAGCCGTACGACAACTCGAAATTCACGTTGCCCGGCTGCAGCTTGTAGGGCAGCGCATCCTGGCCGATGAAGAAGTGGTTGATACCAGGCAGCGAGCGCAGTAACTCATGCCGCCCCCACAGCAACGCATAGTGCGGGCCAAACACCTTGTAGAAACTGAACACCACCATATCCGCGCCGCTGGCCTGCACATCGATCAGCCGGTGCGGCGCATAGGCGACGGCATCCACCGCCAGCCGCGCGCCGACCGCATGCACCCGCTTCGCCACGTCGGCAACAGGATTCACCGTGCCCAGCACGTTGGACGCCCAGGTCATCGCCACCCATCTCGTGCGCGACGTGAGCAACGCATCGAGATCGGACAAGTCGAGCTCAAGGGTTTCACGATTGACCTTCCACATCTTCACCACTGCGCCGAATCGCTCCAGCCGCTTCCAGGCGCCAATATTGGCCTCGTGATCTGTTTCCGTGACGATGATTTCGTCGCCAGATTGAATGGTGGACGCCAGCGCAGAAGTGAACTGGAACATGAGGCCCGTGGTCGAGCCGCCCATGACGATTTCCTCGCCATGCGCCGCATTCACCAGCTCAGCCATGGCCAGCCGCGCAGCCAGCACCTTCTCGCTGGCGGCAAGCGACGTGGCATAACTCGCGCCCAGTTGCACACTGGTGGTGGTGAGGTAGTCGCGAATGCGATCCGCCACGCGACCCAGCACCTGCGAGCCGCCAGCGTTGTCGAGGAAGACGAAGCCTGAAGCGAGTGCGGGGAATTCGGCGCGGACAGCGGAGAGTTGGGATGGGGTCATTGCATGAGAACCTCATTCGACGGGTTTTCTTCCAGCGTTCAATGCATCAATTGCATTGGTGGCGGCGATGCGGACGGCTTCATTTTTGTGATTCAGCAGTCGCCCAAGCAAGCGCCGGGAGTTGGGATGACGGAAATATGCGAGGCTCAAGGCTACCTCTTCAACCAGATTGGAATCCTTCAATTCGAGAAAGGGCTCCAGGAATCCGGGGTCGGCAGTCTTCCGTTTGAGGCGGAGCGGCCAGAAGCTGTCAGCCAAGGCTACATCATCCAGCGGACCGCTCAGCCGCGCCTTGATTTCAAGCCAAGAGGGAACGGGTGGACCTGTGTCATCCCGTTGTCGAATCCGTTGCGCGCGAATCTTCCCTTTGGAGCACATTGGGCACGGGCAAGGCGGGCGACCCTGGGCATGTGGCATGTAGCGCCAACCCACCACCTTCTCGATGTGTCGTATGCGCACAATCTCCGAAGGATCAATCTTTCGCTGAATGAACATCTCGAAACCAAGTGGGTCAGCCCGAGAGTTGAGAGCAGCCATGGCTTGGCCCAACGTTACGTTCACGTGGGGCTCGTTGTATCGTCCAGCCCAAACCATTTCATCGCTCGGCAGGTTGAAGTAGACACCCACCATCACCCGAACCCCGCCGCTCTTGAGTTCACGCATCCATTGATGTGAGATCAGATGATTCTGAACGACGGGCATGAAGTACACGGCATCGGTGTGCTTTCCTGGACGGATACCGGAGCGTCGAATTGACGCAGCGTCCCGCTCGTCAGCTATGTGGACCAGTTGGGGCATTTAGTGGAGATGAGTAAAGGCCATTTGCTAGCTGGAGCCAACAAACAGCGCAAAGCACTCACCACACCTTCAACTTCACCTGCACCGCCACCGCCCCCGACATGCGATCCGGAATATCCGGCAGTACGGAGAAATTGACACCGACGCGCCCTGCCTCGACCGACATCACTGGCATGGCTGCCGGGAACCATTTGCCATTCTTGTAGCGCGGGTAGCCATCAAACGCACCAGCGATGAGACCCGCGCTCACCTTGGCACCGGCGACATCCCACGACCACGGCCGCCAGTGCCACGCGACGTAGCGCGTGCGTGTCCGCTCACTGTTGATGAACGAACCCGCCATCGCTGAATGCTCGGGTGCCACGCGTGCCTCGACGCCGAAACCCCAGTTTTTCTCGCGATAGTTGAGGCCGCGGTCGAAGTGGCGGGAGTAGATGCCGGGGTTGACCCAGACTTCGGGTTTGAAGTCCTGCGCGGTGGCGGTAGTGGCAGCTAAAAGCAAAAGACCTAACGCAGATGAACGCAGATGAAAAGCGGATGAACGCCGATTGATCTTGCGAATATTCGGATATCCGGCAATTGCACTTCCCCCTTTGACAAAGGGGGATTGAGGGGGATTTCGTTGCTGCCCTTTGACAAAGGGGGATTGAGGGGGATTTCGTTGCTGCCCTTTGACCAAGGAGGATTGAGGGGGATTTTGATTTGATGCGACAACAGAGCCAAATCCCCCCTGCCCCCCTTTTTCAAAGGGGGGTTGCCGAAAGGCTGGGGGGCTTCCTTCACCTGCCCCTTTCTCAAAGGGGAGTTCCTGCGCCTTATCCGCGTTCATCCGCTTTTCATCTGCGTTCATCTGCGTCATGTAGTTGCCTTGCTCGCCGTTAATGATTGAGTGCTGCTCAAGGCAGTTTCGTCCAGTGCGGCACCATCCAGTTGTCGATGCGATGCACCACCGTCACCCCCGCACGAGATACCCACGGCGTGATCTGGCGATGCAGCGGCAGGATGAGCGTCTCCTTCTGGATCACGCGCACGGCGTCGTTGATGAACTGGCTCCGCTTCTTCGCGTCCATCTCGACTTCGGCTGCCGCGATGAGCTTGTCCAGCTCCTCGTTCTTGAAGTTGCCGTAGTTGGTGTCGCCCCACGCCTTGTCATTGAGGCTGTGCAGGACCGGCTTCAGCGTGAAGATGGCGTCGCGCGCGTTGCTGCCCCAGCCCTGCATGCAGGCGGAGAACTCCTTCTTCGGCGTGCGCTGGAAGTACTGCGCCTTGGGCATGGCATCGACATTGACCTTGAGGCCGATCTTGGCCCACATGGCCGCCAGCGCGATGCAGATCTTCTCGTCATTCACATAGCGGTCGTTGGGACAATGCAGGGTGAAGCCGAAGCCGTTGGGATAACCGGCTTCCTTCAGCAGCTTCTTGCCCAGGTTGATATCCAGCGGCAACCGCTTGTCCAGCGCCGGTTCGATGCCCTCGCCCTTCGGATCCGGCAGTGGAATGGCGGTCGGATTGGAGAGACCGCGCATGACCTGCTTCTGGATCGCGTTGATGTCGACCGCGTGATACAGCGCCTGACGCACGCGCTTGTCCTTGAACGGGTTCGCCCCCTTCACGTCGGAGAAGAGCAGCTCGTCACGCGCCTGATCGAGCGCGATCATGATGATGCGGGTCTCGTCGCCTTCCCACACCTTGAGCGCCTTGTCCTGCTTCAGTTGCGCGATGTCCTGCACGGACGGATCGAGCACGAAGTCCAGCTCGCCCGACTTCAAGGCAGCCATGCGCGTGGCGGCGTTGCCGATGGGGCGATACTCGACCATCTCCACGTTGCTGGTGAAGCGGCCCTCCTTCAGGCCCCACCAGTTGGGGTTCTTCTTGTAGACGGTCTTCACGCCGGGCTCGAAGCTCACCAGCGTGAAGGGGCCCGTGCCCATGGCGTTGCGAACCGCAAATGTCGGTTCCTTGATGCTGGGATCCTGTGCGCCCACCACGTTGTTTTTCTCGGCCCACGCCTTCGACAGCACGGGCACTTCGGAGATGTTGATTAGCGTGACCGGGTTCGGCTGCGGCGTGGTGAATTCCACCGTCAGTGCATCGATCTTCTTCGCCGTGCCGACGGGCTGCGCGTAGGTGCGGTATTGCTTGGATTTGGCAGCACGATCGAACGAGAACACCACGTCGTCGGCGCTGAAGTCGCTGCCGTCATGCCACTTCACACCGGGACGCAGTTTCAGCACCCAGGTGGTGGGCGACGTGTTCTTCCACTCGATTGCGAGTCCGCTTTGCAGCGACATGTCTTTGCCGCGCAGCAGCAGGCGTTCGTACATCAGCGCCTGGTTGGACTTGGTGAAACCCTCGTCCTGTCCATGCGGATCCATGGTGGTGACGTCGCCCTGTGAGGACCAACGGAATGTTTTGGCGTCTGCCGTGAGCGGCAACAACGCGATGAGGAGTAGGGCAAGTATTCGCAACATGGTGGAGACCTCCTTGAATTGACGACCAGTTCAAACTACCTGACGCCGATGAACGCAGGCAAGACTCCATTGAGCAGCACATCGGCGTTCATCCGCCTGACACATCCGCGTTCATCGGCGTCATGTCTTTGCCTTGACTGCCCTGTGCCATCGAAGACAGCAGTCTAGCGAAGCGGCGGGATGCGTGCAGGCGATGCCATAATGCGGTGCATGAGGTGCATCCCCCTTTTCCTTCTCGGCCTGACTGTTCTGGCTGGCTGTGCAGCGGTGCCGCCTGCCCTGCCCGCAGACCCGGCCGACGACGCGTTGCCCTTCACGCTATCGCGCCTGGAGGAGCCCGGCCCGCTCACTGCCGTCGTGGCCCGCGTGGACCTCACCGATCCGCGGGTGTCACTGCGCGTTGCGCTGGCGGATGACCGCGATCCCGATGGCGCGGGTCCCTGCACCGGCCAGTTGGACACGGTGACGGGTGCAGCGCGCAAACATGACTTCGTGCTGACGATGAACGCCAGCTTCTTCAGCGCGCCGCAGGTCAATCTGCCAGCAGGGCGCAAAGCGCGCTATGTCGTGGGCAACTGCGGCACACCGGTCGGATTCCACGCCAGCAGCGGCAAATTGATCACACAACCGAAGGATGCGGGCATGCGCGCCGTGTTCGTCGTGGACAGCACCGGACGGCCGGACATCCTCGACAAGGTGCAGACGCTGCCTGCGAATATTCGCGAAGCGGTGAGCGGCAACGTCATGGTGTTGAAAGCCGGCGAGATTGTTCAGCATGCCAAGGACACGGCGCGTCATCCGCGCAGCGTGGTCGCCCTCTCGCGCGACCGCAAGACCCTGTTCCTTGTCGCGGTCGATGGCCGCCAGGTCGCAAGTCGTGGCGCCACCTACGCGGAACTGGGCGAGCTGCTGAAACGGCTGGGTGCCGATGATGCACTCAACCTTGACGGCGGCGGCAGCACGGCGCTGGTGTTGAAGGACCCGTACACCGGCGCACATGCCGTGATGAATCGCCCGTCCGACATTTTTCCTGCACATCCTTGGCTCGGTACCGAACGGCCGGTCGCGGATGTGATTGGCGTCAGCATGAAGTGGCGTCGGCCTTGAGTGCGAATATTCGGGCATTCACTTCAACGCAAACACAGATGAACACAGATAAGACCAACGACAAGAGTGCTGGAACCGCAGATGAACGCGGATGAACGCAGATGAAAAGCAGGATGAATGCGGATAAGAGCCTCGATTACTTTATCCGCGTTCATCTGCGTTCATCGGCGTCAGGTACTTGACCTTCCCAGCGAATATTCGCAATAACGCATTAACCTCTCGGAGACTTCACATGACACTGCGTTACTTGCCGCTTTTGCTGGCGGCCACCCTTTCGGGTCCGGCAATCGCCCAGACTACTGCCCTGCAATGCGGCGCCTTGATAGATGTTCGTGCGCTCAAAGTGGAAGGCGCACACACCCTCATCGTCACCGGCAGACAGATCCAACGCGTGGAGAAAGGTCATGTCGCACCGGCCAACACCACCGTGATTGACCTGAAACGCCACACCTGCCTGCCGGGACTCATCGACCTGCACGTTCATCTGGGTGGCCAGCTTACTCGCGGATCGGCCATGGAGTCTTTCACACTCAACCCGCCCGACTATGCGGTACGCGGCGTGGCGTATGCGGAGAAGACATTGCTGGCCGGTTTCACTGCCGTGCGCGAGCTGGGTGCAGCCCCGGCAGTCAGCATCGCGTTGCGGAATGGCATCAACGCCGGCATCGTTAAAGGACCGCGCATCCATGCGGCGGGCAGCGTGATCTCTACCGGCGGCCATGGCGACCCCACCAATGGCCTGCGCGCCGATCTGATGGGCACGCCGGGTGTGGAACGCGGCGTCGCCAACGGTCCAGACGAAGCGCGCAAAGTTGTGCGCCAGCGCTACAAGGAACAGTTCGACTTGATCAAGATTTCCACGACCGGCGGCGTGTTGTCGCTGGCAAAGAGTGGCGATGCGCCATTGCTGGTCGATGAAGAGCTGAAAGCCATTGTGGATACGGCACGCGACTACGGCATGCCGGTCGCCACGCACGCACACGGCGTTCACGGCATGAAGCGCGCCATCCGCGCGGGCGTGCAGACCATCGAGCACGGCACCTATCTCGACGATGAGGCCATGACATTGATGAAGCAGATGGGAACCTGGTATGTGCCCACCATTTCCGCTGGCCGCTTTGTGGCGGACAAGGCGAAGGAAGGCGGCTACTTTCCCGAGATCATCCGCGCCAAGGCGGAAGCCATCGGGCCGCAGATCCAGGGCACGTTTGCGAAGGCCTACAAGGCCGGTGTGAAGATTGCCTTCGGTACCGACTCGGGCGTCTCGCCACACGGCGACAACGCGAAAGAGTTTGGATACATGGTTGAAGCAGGAATGCCGCCGCTGGAGGCAATACGTGCGGCTACGCTTTCAGCTGCAACGGTAATGGGCATGGAGAAACAGATTGGCACGCTGGAGGCCGGGAAATTCGCAGACATCATCGCCGTCCCGGGCGACCCAGTGAAGGACATCGGCGTGATGACGCGAGTGGAATTCGTGATGAAGGACGGGGTGGTTTACAAGTCGGCCAAGTGAAGCTTGGCGCGACGTTGAATTTTCGTACCGAAAGTACCTGACGCCGGAAACTACCTGCCGCCGATGAACGCCGATACGAGCAAAGGCCCGCCGATGGACGCCGGTCAAGCGAGCATTTCCACCGCTCGGCGTTCATCAGGTTTTCATCGGCGTCAGGTAGTTGACCTTCCCGCGAATATTCGCAATCAATCCGGAATCGCAGATGAACGCGTGTGAACGCAAATAAGGCAATTCAGGCTCTTATCCGCATTTATCCTGCTTTTCATCTGCGTTCATCGGCGTCAGGTACTTGACCCTCCCAGCGAATATTCGCAGAAGCCGGCATTCATTTCCCGTCCCGCAACGTCTGCTTCAAAAACGTGACGGCAGAGTGGAACTGGCAGTCCGCATTCGCCTTCTTGGCGAAGCCTTTGTCATCTGGACGTCGGCAAGCAGGGCGTTGCACTGGACAGTCGCTGAAGTTTCTCACCGACGCAGCCTGATAGTTCCAAGCCTCGCAGCGGTGGCAGGACATGGCCGCTGCAGAAGCCGGGTAGTGTCCACGTCCGCACAGGCAACCGGATGCAGCCATGCACCTACCCGCATCAGGGCAAGAATGGGTCCGAAGGGCACCAGGTCCGCGGCGAAACCACCTGGATGGTCTCGGCGGCAAAGGCCCGCAACTGCGCTTGTGTCGCCGCATCCACCGGACGCTGACTGAGCGTGGGAAAGGTCAGCGGTGACTGGCCTGTGAGTGTTGCGGCAATCATCATCGCAGCCAGCATTGCACCGGCTGGCCTCGCGTGGTTGCCATCCGGATCATGCAGTGCCAGCCCCGGATCGCGTACGGCAGCCAGATCCCAGGCCTGGCCGATGGGGGCCACGCAAGCAGGCGCGTTCCGCGCGATGGAAACGTGAATGTCGAAGATGCGCTGGGTCTCGGCAATACCCTTGCGCGGCCACTCGGGAAACATGACCGGCACGGCACCCTGCCTGCGAGAGATTCGCACCAGCTCTTCGGCTTCGCTCGTGGAGTAAGTGAGCTGACCGGAGGAAGAATACTTCTGCGCCTGCAGGATGACACCCGACCAGCGCTGGCCATTCAGGCGAGAAAGGGTCACGGTGTCAGTCAACCGCTCATCCAGAAACAGATAGCCGGGGACTTGCTCCGACGAGACTGTCTTGCCGGGACGTGCCGCGCGGACGAAATCTGCCACCATGCCAGGCACATCATGAAAGTCGGTGTGACTGTTGCCCATGAAGAGAAGCGAGATGTCAGCCTTGGCAGCAGGCAGGTCCGGCGGGGCGGATAGGGAGCCTCCACCACCACCGCCACCGCTGCAAGCCGTCATGAATCCGACAAGCCCGAAACAGACGAGCATCCTCGGCCACATTGCCGTCCAACCGGCGCGTACGCCGCCAATCGTTTGCTGCGTCATGGCCAGCTACCTCTTCAGACCTGTGTCGATCCGGTCATTGTGCCCATCGCGACATGGCAACGTGTGGCTGAGTGTGTCGTACTGAAACCGTCAGTGACCGCTGTATCAAGGACCCGGACCGACAATCATGAAGACAGCCAGTGTCGCGACCGCGTAGGATGCGTGAAACCCCCGGGAGAACTCTGATGTCTGATGGTACTGAAACCGCACACACGCCTGCTCTTCGCGACATGGCAGCCAGCATCTATATCCAACTGATCTCGGAAGCAGTGGGGTTCAGCGACAAAGGCGTGAACATCACGACCAATCCGGAGAACATCGCCCGCACCAGCTACAAACTGGCGGAGGCCTTCATGAAGATTGAAAACGAGAAAGAGGCAGCATTCAAGCCGAAGTCCACGGCGCTGGACGTGGGCCAGATCGACTTCGGCGCCTGACCTGCCGCGGCAGGGCGGCAGGCACGGGCGACCCAGGCCGCCCTGCCCGCCTTGCCCACACTGCACCCGGCAACTCGCATGCCGTTGCAGGGCGCTGCAGAACACTGCATGCCGTGAGGTCAGAAGCGATACATCAGTCCGACAGTAATCAGATCCACATTGTCGAACTTGCCGTTGCTGGTCTCATTGTTGTCGACCGGGTTGCCAATACGGGTGTAGCGATCCCATTCCAGCTTGACGCTGATGTTGGCATTCAGTTTGTAGCGGCCGCCCAGGCCGAAGCTCAGTTCCGTTCCCTTCAAGTCGGGTGCTACGAACCGGTGGATGGGCGGCTCGGTGCTGGGCTGGAATGCAGGGAAATTTTCTCCCGTCTCCGAATACTTGTAGTTCGACCGGAATGCCCCCACGCGGCCGTGTACCGAAAACTTGTCATCAATGGCGTGGCTGAACACGGCGGAAAGATTGACGCCATCCAGCTCGTACCGACCCTGGCGAGTGAATCGACCCAGCCCGTTGAACTCATAGCTGTTGGCAAATTCACCGAGCTGGACATAGTCCAACTCGATGGCGAGCCACGGCAGGGCCTGATAGCCCGCAGTCAGCTTGTAGCCGGTGTCCTTCTTGTCGGTGAGGCTGGCACGGGTGACAGGCAGAAAGCCGGTCGAGAGCGTGCGAACCTGTGAGGTGAAGTCAAAGTCGAGCTGCGATGAGCCGATGGATGCCCCGACATAGAACGGTGTCTGTTGCGCCTGGGCTGCGCCCGCCACGGCGGTGAGGCCCAGCGCAAGGGCCAACTGGGTGAAGCGTGTGATCTGTTTCATGAGAATCTCCTTCTGGCTTGTTGAAAGTTGTTTTGCTGCAATGCTTCGGCATCAACCACTGAAAATCTGTCCCGCCTGACGCATTCCCGGCCTGTCCGGGTTGGCGCATAATGCGATCAAGCTGGACACTCAGGGACGCGTCCAACGATTGAGTCCGCTTGAATCCGCTTGAATCCTTCCCGCCCCTGCCGGAAAGTCACTCTGCGCCGGCGCTTTACAAACTACCCTGCGGAGGGTAGTATTGCGTTGCGGGAATTAATCCCGCAATCATTATGACGCCACCCAAACCGAAAAGCAAGCCCCTATCAGGTAATCCTGCAGGCACCCCTGCAGGTACCCCTGCGGCAGAACCCGGCGACAACCCCGGTGGCAATCCGCTGTCCAGCCCCGCCGCTTCGGCGTTGCTTGAGGCGGCCGCCAGCGTGCTGGCGCCCCTGGTGCGGCTGCTCATTGCGCGCGGCGTCACCTACCAGGTGGCGAGCGAGCTGTTGAAGCGGGTCTATGTGCGCGCCGGACTCGACCACTACTCGAACCAGGGCGGGGACTCCCCGACCGGCACGCAGCTTTCCCTCCTGACGGGCCTGAATCGCAAGGAAATCCGGCGGCTGACCGACGAGGACAGCCAGGCCGTGGCCCCGCAGGGGGTCACGTCCTTTGCCGCGGCCGTGCACGCGACCTGGCTCTCCAACACCAGATTTCGCAGCAAGACTGGCGAGCCGTTGCCGCTGCCCCGCCACGCGCGCGGCAACGATCTGTCATTTGACGAGCTGGTGCGGGCCGTGACCACCGATCACCGCCCGAGCGCGGTGATGGAGGAGCTGCTGCGCCTGCAACTGGTCGATCTCAACGATGCCAACGAAGTGGTCCTGCGCACCCAGCCCTTCCTGTCGCGGTCGAGCTTCACCGACCGGCTGGTGCCGTTTGCCGAAAATCTCGGGGACCATGCAGCCGCTGCAGTGACCAACGTGCTGGCCGACAAGCCGCCCTTCCTCGAACGCTCCGTCTTTTCCGATGAGCTGAGCAAGGAATCGGTATCCCGGCTGCAAACGCTGGTGGGGCAGGAATGGAAACGATTGCATGACGAACTTATTGCTGCAGCGATCAGCCGCGAAGACGCTGACGTCAGGGAGGGCGCCGACCGCGATCAGCGGTTGCGCGTGGGACTGTACTTCTACTCCGAAACGACGAACAAGGATGATGCTTCATGACTCCAAGCTTCTTGACCCCACGCTGCATGACTCCACGCTTCATGACTCAATACGCCATAACTGAAACCCTCAAGCCATCGCCATCGTTGCGCCCGCTGAACGGCATGGCGCTTGGCGCATTGCTGTGCCTCCTCGCCGCTTGCGGCGCCGAGACCAAGACGGGCTCCAACGGTACCGGCCGGGCGCCGGATTCACCGGATGCCACCATCGCCAGCGGCCCGCTGAATGGCTTGGGCCCGCTTGACGTGGGCGGCGCCAGCCTGCAGGAGAGCGGCACCTCGGTGCTCATCAACACTACACTGCGCAGCGGCACGGCCGATCTCAGGCTTGGCATGACGGCCAATGCCAATGGCACGGCATCGCTCGCCACTGGCACCGGTGTCGCCTCAGGCGCAGTGGCACAAAGCCTGATCCAGGCACCGGCCACCGGCGTGGATGCGGCGGCGCAGACCATCTCCCTGCTCGGCCTCAACTTCCGTGTGGACCAGAACACGCTTTTCGAAGGTGTCGAGTCGCTGGCACAGATCGTTATCGGCGATGACGTGGAGGCCTTTGGCCTCACCCGGCCCGGTACCCAGACATTTCAGGCCACGCGCATCATCGTGCGGCGCCCGGCAACGGGGCGGATCGAACTGCTCGGCACCCTCGATGGCCTTGCCGCCACCAGCGCGCTGGTGCTGGGTGTCCCGGTCAATCTCGCGAGCGCACAGGTGAGCGTTACCTCACCGGCCGGCGTCGCCGTACCGGGCGGCATCACCTCGCTCGCCGCAGGCACGCTGACACGTATCACCGGAACGCTGAATCCGGCCACCGGTGCCGTGACGGCCACATCAATCATCGCAAGCCTGGCGCCGACGCGGGCAGAGGGCGATGCCGTGTTCCTGGAGGGATTCGTGCGCGAGGTGCCCGGCACCAGCCGCTTCCGCATTGCGGATGTCGACGTGGACGCAGCCGGGGTCGCCCTCTTTGCCGGCAGCGTCACGGTCGGCACGCGGCTCAAGGTGCGCGGCAAGATGCGGGCCGGGCTCCTGCGCGCAGAACAGGCCGAGCTGGTACTGCCTGCTGCCAACACCGAATATTCGCTGGAAGGCGTGGTCACGGATTACACGACGCTCTCATCGTTCGTGGTGCGGGGTGAACGCATTGATGCCACCCAGGCGACGTTTGGCAACGGCTCCGCCAGCAATCTGGCCAACGGCCGCACCGTGCGCGTGAAGGGCCGAGCAAGCAATGGCAAGCTGTTGGCGCGCGAGGTGGTGATCCTGGGTTGATCTGCTGCACGGATCCATTTCCCTGCATCCCTGTCCCGTCACCCTCCCTATGTCGGTATCGACATACAAGTCCACCATGCCGGCAGCGACATTCATATCCCTGAACGCAGAACAGCAGGCCGAGCTCGCCCGGCTTGTCACCGCGCAGTTCCCGCCGGAGCAACCGGGTGTCGTGGTGGGCGTGCTGCAGCGCGGCGCCCGCTTCACGTTCGGGAGCGGGCTCGCCAATCTGGAGACCCATCAAGCGTTCACGCCGCAGAGCCTTTTCCGGGCCTGCTCCATCACCAAACAGTTTGTCGCCTTGCTGCTCTTGCAACTGGAGGAAGCGGGGCGTCTTTCGCTTCAGGACAAGCCCGGAAAATTCGTCCCGGCTTTGACAGGCTTCGATCCTGCTTTGCGGCTAGCGCATCTGGCGCAAAACCGTTCCGGACTGGTGGACTACTGGTGCGCGGCGATGCTCACGGGCGCAAAGCCGGAGAGGGTCTTCACGCTGAAGGACGGGGAATCGCTCATCACGTCCCTGCCCCGCCAGATGTTTCCGCCCGGCGGCGGTACGCGCTACAACAACGGCAACTGGCGCATCCTGCAATGGGTCATCGAGGCCATTACCGGCGAGTCGTTGGGGACGCTGCTGCACACGCGAATATTCGCACCGCTCGGCATGACGGCGAGCTCTTTGGGCGAGGACAGCGCCCTCGAACTACCAGATGGAACGATCGGCTATCGACACGTCGACGGCCATTGGGAGCGCGAAGTCACGCGCATCGTCTGGTCCGGTGACGCAGCACTCGTCACCACGCTGGATGATCTGCTGAAGTGGGAGGCCGCGCTGCTGCGTGCGGATCCGATTCTGGGACCTTCCGCTCGATTGGCTGACGCGATGCCGCATGCAGACGGCAGCACTGCCTGCTACGGGTTCGGCATCAACGCCTGGCAGCATGGCGGGCGGCGCATGCACTGGCACGGCGGTGCCTTGCGCGGTTGGCGCATGGCGCAACTGCGCTTTCCGGATGACGACACGGCCGTGCTGGTGATGCTGAATCGAACGGCCAATCCGATGCCGCTGGCACTCGCTGTGGCCAGCACACTCGGGGTCGATGCGGCGTGGGACCGACCGTCGCCTGCCGGTGACCACGTCATCGGGCTGCCTGAACCCACCGGTGCATGGCGATCGGACCAGCTGGATCTGGTCGCCCTGTTTGCCGAAGAAGCCGGGCATGTCACGGTGTCGCTGGGCATAGATCCGGTCGCGCTCACGCGCACCGACACCGACACACTGACCTCTGCGGATGGGTTTCTTCACGTTGAGCAGGTGGCAGACCATTTGGTCATCAAGTCCCACAATCTCGGTTGGTCCGCACGATTCGACCGGCTCACTTTCCGTGACGATCGGGCACGCTTGGGCGGCATGCGCTACCACTGCGCGGAGCTGGGATCGGACATCGACTTCGCGAGCGACGGCACACGCCTCGTCATCATCGGTGCGCACGGAGAATCGGAAAGTTGCTACGTGTACCCGCTCGCCATGGACCATGTCGCCTTCGACTGTCTGCGCGCACTGGATGAAGTGCCGCCCGGCCGATTCACGTTGCGGATCCGTGGAAACACGCTGGTCGCAGGTTGTCTGCTTGCACAGGGATTTCAGTTCGTCCGCAGCCATTGATCCTGCGCAAATGGATTCACAACGCCAGGCGCTCATCAAGCCGCTGCGAACTCACTACGAATATTCGCAGTGACGAAAGCCCGACGTCGAGGACGGCAATGACGGCTGGCTTTGCGGAGCCAGGCCGTGATGTGTCTGTTCGTGACCAACTGTTGCCAATGTGACCCGCTACGCGCGAGTTTCACGCCTTCAAGCGTGGTTCGCGCCACAATTCAGGCGCTCTGTCGCACAGGTGTTCGCCATTCGAGGGCTTAAGCCGGATAATGCTGTCCTCACGTCATCACCTGCCACGGCAGGCATAACAATAGTCAGGGCACACCATGCACAAGCGAATCTTTCCCGCCGTTTCCGTGATCCTCATTTCCGCCGTCCTGTCTGCCTGCGGCAAGCCTGGCGGCCAGCCCGGCAGCAAGACCGACACTGCCAAGGCCCCGCCCGCATTGCTGCTCGCTGGCGAAGACCTCATCACGCTTGCCAGCGCCTCGCTGGCCGCCGGCCCATCCCTGACCGGCACCATCCAGCCCGAACGCCGCGCCGACCTGCGTGCAGAAGTGTCAGCCTTGGTGCTGCAGGTGTTGCGCGAGAACGGCGAAAACGTGCGCCGTGGTGATCTCCTGGTACGCATGGACGATTCCGCCATCCGCGACGCGATGGCATCGGCCGAGGCTGGCGTGCGCGCGGCCACTCAGGCATTCGAGCAAGCGAAACGCCAGTTCGAACGCATCAAAACCTTGCGCGGCTCGGGCATGGCATCGGTGCAGGCACTCGACGATGCAGAAACCCGGCACAACAACGCGCAAAGTGATCTTGAAGCCGCGCGAACCCGCGTGGCCCAGGCCCGCCAACAATTGCAGCGCACCGAAGTGCGTGCGCCGTTCGATGGCGTGGTCAGCGACCGCAGGGTATCCGCTGGTGACACCGCACAGATCGGCAAGGAACTCCTGAAAGTCATCGACCCGACCTCGCTGCGTCTCGAGGGCCTCGTGTCTGCCGACGCAATCGGCGACGTCAAGGCTGGGCAAGGCGTCAGCTTCCGCGTCAACGGCTATGGCGATCAGGTCTTTGCGGGCAAGATCCGGCGCGTCAATCCGGCCGCCAACCCGACCACGCGCCAGGTCGAGGTATTGGCCGACTTCGTCGATGGCAAGCAGCCCAAACTGGCCGGGCTCTATGCCGAGGGACAGATTGAAACCGTCAACACCGAGGGGATCACCCTGCCCGCCAGTGCGCTGATCCGCGAAGGTGACAAGTCCAGCGTGTGGCGGCTGAAGGGCAACGCACTGGAACGAACTGCCGTGGTGGTCGGCGAGCGCGACAACCGCACCGGCAACCTGGTGCTGAAGCAGGGTGTGGCAGCGGGCGACCGGGTCATCCGCCACCCTTCGGCCACGCTGAAGGACGGGCAAAAGATTGAATTCGCCAAGGCCATGCCGAAGGCGGGTGAAACACCCCAGACCGCCACTGCCAACACGGCCGCTACTGCGACAACTGCCACAACCGCCACGACCGCCACAACTGCCACGACCTCCACCAACGCTGCCACCGCCGCCACAAAAGGGAAATAGCCATGTTCCTCTCCGACTTCAGCATCAAGCGGCCGGTCGCCACGGTCGTCATCATCATCACCCTGATGTGCCTCGGGCTGCTCGCGCTGAAGAATCTCCGGGTGAATCAGATTCCGGATGTGGAGCAGCCGGTGCTGGTGGTCAACATACCCTACCCGGGTGCCTCGCCGGACACGGTGGAGCGCGAAATCATCAGCCGGGTGAACAAGTCGCTGCAGTCCATCTCGCAGGTCTATCAGCTGCGCGCCACGGCCGGCGAAAGCAACGCCCAGTTCGTCATCATTTTCAACTTCAAGAAGAACATGGTCGAGGCGTCCGACGAGGTGCGCAACGCCATCGCCTCGGTCCGCCACAAGCTGCCGGTGGAAATGCGCGAGCCGATCCTGCGCCGCATCGATCCGGCCGCCCAACCCATCATGCAATTGGCGCTGTCGTCGACCAAACTGAACCATGCCGAGATCTCCCGGATGGCTGAAGATCAACTGGCCGACAAGTTCCGCAGCATCGATGGCGTGTCGGTGGTCAATGTCAACGGCGCCCTCCGGCGTGAGCTCTCCGTTCTGCTGCGCGCCGAGAAATTGCGCGAGTACAACGTGTCCGTGACCGAGGTAGTGCAGTCGCTGCGGGCGCAGAACACCACGGCGCCTGTGGGCAGGGTTGTCGGTGGCCTTTCGGAACAGAGCATTCGCCTGGTGGGCCGCATCGAGTCGCCGGCAGAATTCCGCGAAGTGGTGGTGAAGCGTCGTGGCAACGAGATCGTGCGTCTGGCCCAGGTGGCGGAGATCCGGGACGGGTTCGCCGAGATCGGTGGATTCTCGCTGCGCAATGGCAACCCCAACGTCGGCGTCAGTGTCACCCGTTCGCGCGACGCCTCGACCGTCACCGTGGCCAACAAAGTGCGCGACCTGGTCAAGGAGATCAGCAAGACGCTGCCCGAGGGCACCAAGCTGGAGATCACGCAAGACGGTGGCGAATCTGCACAATCCAGTCTGAACAATGTGATCGAGGCGCTGCTCTTCGGTGCGATCCTCACCATCTTCGTCGTGTATGCCTTCCTCAATTCCTGGCGTTCGACGCTGATCACCGCTCTCTCCCTGCCCACCTCGGTGATCGCCGCATTCATTGCCGTGTGGGCCTGCGGTTTCACCCTCAACTTCATGACCTTGCTGGGGCTGTCGCTTGCCATCGGTGTGCTCATCGACGACGCCATCGTGGTGCGCGAGAACATCGTGCGCCACATGGAAAGCGGCATGGACCGCATGAAGGCAGCAAGTTTCGGTACTGCCGAGATCGGCCTGGCCGTGACCGCGACCACCTTCTCCATCATCGCGGTGTTCATCCCCGTGGCCTTCATGGGCGGCGGTGCCGGTGAATGGTTCCGCCCCTTCGCCCTCACTGTGGCCGTGTCGGTGCTGGTGAGTCTCTACATCTCCTTCACGCTGGACCCGATGCTGTCTGCCTACTGGGGCGATCCGCCGGACTATCAGAAGCAGGAGAAGCGCGGCCTTTCCGCAGTGCTGCAGCGCTTCAATGTCTGGTTCGATCATCTTTGCGACCGCTACGGCAATGTCATTGCCTGGGCACTGCATCACCGCAAGTGGATGACGACCATCGCCGGGCTCACGTTCGTGGGCGCGCTGGTACTGCAGGGCACGTTTGGCGGCACGGCCTTCATGCCCGTGTCGGACTATGGCACCTACGCCATCGACGTTCGCACGCCTTCATCGACCACGCTGGAGTACGCCAAGCTCAAGGTGGAGGCCGCTGCAGCGCTGGCCCGAGCCATGCCCGAAACCAAGGCGACCAACAGCAGTGTCAACGCCGGTGGTGGCCGCATCTACGTGGACGTGGGCAAGAAGAACCAGCGCAGCCGCAACATCCGCGAGATCGCCAAGGACATGCGCGTGCAGACAAAGCGGCTGGTGGGTGCCGAGTATGTCGTGCTGGATGATCTCAACGCCGGTGCGCGCAAGCCCGTGCAGATTCAGTTCTACGGACCGGATTCACGCAAACTCATGTCCATCACCAACGACTTCATGGCCAAAGTCAAGGAGATCAAGGGTGCAGTGGATGTGGGCCTCTCGGAACAGGACCCGAAAGACGAACTGCGTATCGATCTGAACCGCGGCCTCGCCAACCAGTTGGGCATTTCCGCCAGCGATGCCGCGCAGGCATTGCGCGTCTCCTTCGCCGGTGTCGAGGTGGGTGACTGGGTCGATCCGACGGGCGAAACCCGCGATGTGGCAGTACGCCTGCACCCTGATGATCGGATAGACCCGGCCAACATCGAGCGTCTGCCGGTCATGGTCACGGGTACTAACATGATGGTGCCGCTGGATCAGATTGCCACCATCACCATGACCAAGGGTCCCTCCCAGATCCAGTTCTCCGACGGCAAACGCACGGTGACCGTATCGGCCAACGCGCAGGGCCGCTCGCCCGGCGAGATCACTTCGGACGCCATGCGCATCGCGCGCGCCATCGAATTCCCGCCCGGCTTCGGCATCGAGCTGGGCGGCGCCTCGCGCGAACAGCAGGAACTGTTCAGGGAGATGGGTATCGCACTGGCCCTGGGCATCGGCCTCATGTACCTCACCCTTGTCGTGCAGTTCGGCTCCTTCACAGCGCCGCTGCCAGTCATGCTGTCGCTGCCGTTGTCACTCATCGGCGTGGTGGTGGCGCTACTGCTCACCCGCGACACGCTCAATCTGATGAGCTTCATCGGCATCATCATGCTGGCCGGACTGGTGGCCAAGAACGCCATCCTGCTCATCGATTGCGCGCGGAAGGAGGAGGAACAGGGCGTGGGTCGCGAAGAGGCCTTGATGCACGCCGGCCGTTTACGTCTTCGGCCCATCATCATGACCACCTTCGCGCTGGTGGCGGGCATGTTGCCCGTGGCCATCGGCATCGGCGAAGGCGGGGAATTCTACCGGCCACTTGCCATCGCCATCATCGGCGGCGTGATCACGTCCACGTTCCTGACCTTGCTGGTCGTCCCGACGTTCTATGACTCGATCGAGATCTCCCGCGATCGCGCTGTCGCCAAGTTCCACCGTCGCGCCGAACGCATGCTGCCCATCTTCGCGTTCGTACTGACGTTTTTTGAGGCGATATTCACTCTGCTGCTGTTGCGCTTCGTTTACCGCATGGTGATGAAGCTCATCAACAAGGCTCGCGGTGGTGGCTCGGGCGGCTTCCGCACCTCACCGGCAGCTGGCGACGACTGACGGCTCCCCGCCGCTAGCTGACGGCAGTACATACAAGAACGCCACGGTGCTGCCACCGTGGCGATTTTTTGTAAATCAGGTCATGGAATGCCCTGGAAGTCCGCGTTCAAGGGGCCGATCTGGAATGAGCGTCACTGATCACGGTCAGCCCAGGGTTGCTGATGCGAATATTCGCGTGTAATTCAGTAAAACCGGCCAACCCGCATGGGGCGCTGCCACGGGTCCCATTCTTCAATGGCACGTTTAAGCAGATCCCGCTCGGGGCATTTGGCTGTGCAGAGGCCATCAAGTTTGGACAACAGCTCGCGCGCCTTGTCCGGCTTGCCCAGGTGCAGATAGGCGCGGCCGAGATACTCGTGCGCGCCCCGGTGGTAGGGGTCGAGATCCAGCGCGCGGAAATAGTGCTTCACGGCGAGATCAAACTCACCCTTCTGGCGCAGCGTGAAGCCGATCTGGTTTTGAATCTCGGCGCTGTAGGGGTCAAGCGCCTCGGCACGCTTCAGCGAGGCAAGCGCAGACTTCCAGTCCTCGGACTCGATGGCCTTGCGAGCGGCCTGATATTCCACCCGGGCCCCGTTGATCGCATTCATGGCCGCTTCGGATGGCGCAGCAGACGCGGCAACCGGCATGAGGACAGCGACAAGCAGGGCAGTGAGTGTTCTTTGAATGGCCATGATCGGCTCCAGCGTGTTGATCATCTTCAGAATACCCTATCGGCCACGCTCGCTGCCAAGGGTTCTGTGCCGTTCCTGAAACCGCGACCGGTCAAACTTCGCAAAAGGCAGCGCAACATTCGCGACGTGACATCACGCTGCCTCACTCCTCCAGCTGAAACCGAATCTCTCCGCAATACGTCAGAGGTGTCTTGACCGTTCCAGTCGACACCACAAACTGCGCCGTCTTCATCGCCTCGCGAGCCGCGTCCGCAAACGCGGCTTCCAGCGCAGGAGAGTCGGCACCATCGAGCAGCTCAACCACGACGACCGAGACCTTGTCAGGCGCGCCCGTCACGCCGCTGACCTCGACTGCAAGCAACACATTGGCCCCGACGCCCTGCTGTCTCGCGGCAGCCGGAAATCGCGAGCGCAGCTCGGCCCGCATCGCAGGCCAATTCAGCTTGAGCTCTGGCGCAACGGGCAGACGACGAAGCTCACCGGCACGCTCCACCCGCGTGCGTGGCTTGCCCTTGCTGATCTCGACCGTGAGCCCCACCCCTGCCTCGTAGGGTAGTGGCTGACAATTGCCATCCACTTCCACGCGAAAGCGCCATCGCGGCAGCACAGCCCTCACTGCCTGCTCCAGCGCAGGCGACGAAGGTGACGTCGTGATCGACAACACGTCCCGGAGCGTCCCGTCGGCAGCGATGCGGACTCGCGCATCCACCCGGCCGCCCTGACCCTGCATGAGCACCTCGACCGGGAGAATGGGTGCCACCGCGCGCTGGACGGCGGCGCGATCCGGAATCCGCTGCAAATCTGCTGCCGGTGTCTGGGCCAGGCCCAGAGCAGGTCCGCCGGTTGCCACCATCAGCAGCAATCGCATCCACGAACGCGCCTCTACCGACCCTGCGAATATTCGCATCATCCCTCCTTCACGTAAGCGGGGCCCCGCAGCGAGCGTCCGGCCTTTATGCCAGTGTGCTTGCCAGCCTCCATCGTCACCTTGCCGTTGACGATGACATAGTCGAACCCCACCGAGTACTGGTGAGGATTGTCGTAGGTGGCCTTGTCCGCGACGGTCTTCTCGTCGAACACGACGATGTCCGCCATGAATCCCTCACGCAGCAGCCCGCGATCCTTGATCTGGAATTTCTGTGCGGGCAGCGAGGTCATGCGCCGCACCGCCTCTTCCAGGGGAATCACCTTCTCCTCGCGCACATACTTGCCCAGCACGCGTGCATTGGTGCCATAGCTGCGCGGATGCGGCACGCTCTGCCCGCCTGGTCCGCTCTGCACGCCGCCATCAGCCGCGATCATGTTGAAGCGCCAGCCCATGATGTGCTTCACGTCGTCTTCATTCATGCCGTGGAACACCATCTGCGCCGTCCCGGCAATGAGGAGATCGAGGATGGTTTCGATCTCCATGTCCATGGTGTCCGCGCGCCCGGCCTTGCGATTGATGTCGCTGATACTCTTGCCGGCGAGCGAGCGATCAGTGCTGTGCCGCGTCACCACGGCATAGGCGAAGCTGGGGCGCTTCTGATTCCGTGCGTTGGTCAGCATCTCGGCAGCAATCTTCTTTCGCAGCGTCTCATCCTTCAGCCGCTTCACGATATCGCCCTGCCCGCCTTCCACGGCCCAGTCGGGCAGCATGACCGACAGCGACGTGCTGCTCGCGGTGTAGGGATACTGATCAATGGTGACGTCCAGCCCGTCGGCCCTCGCCTTCTCCACCATCGCGAGCGTCTCGCGGCTGCGGCCCCAGTTGGCGGGTGCCGCGACTTTGAAATGCGAAATCTGCACCGGCATGCCCGCCTGGCGGCCAATGTCCAGCGCCTCGTTGATGGCATCAGCCACCTTGTTGCCCTCGTTGCGGATGTGCGACGCATACAGCCCGCCATGCAGTGCAGCTGCCTTCGCGAGCCCCACCACTTCAGGCGTCGTGCTGAAGAGACCCGGCAAGTAGATGAGTCCGGTCGAGAACCCCACCGCGCCGTCCTTCATCGCCTGCTCGACCAGCGCTTCCATGCGTCGCTGCTCGTCTGCCGTGGCGGGACGATTCACCAGGTCCATCACTTGTCTTCGCACCGTGTTGTGGCCCACCAGCGACGCGACATTGATCGACGTGCCTTCGCTGTCCACTCGCCCGAGAAAAGTCTTCAGACTGTCAGCGGATCCGCCACAGTTGCCTGTCACCACCGAGGTCACCCCATCGTGGATGTAGTTCTCTGCCGTGGGCCGGTTCCAGACGCCCAGCTCGATATGCGCATGCACATCGATGAAGCCGGGGGCGACGATACGATCCTTCACATCGATGGTGCGTGTCGCTGACAGGGCACCCAGCCGGCCCACCGGCGCGATGGCGACGATGCGGCCGTCGCGGATGGCGATGTCACCGCGCGTCCAGTGATTGCCAGTGCCATCGAGGATGCGGCCGTTGGTGATGAGGAGATCAGCCCGATCCCCGGTGCCGGAAGGTGCCGTGGCGGCACAGCCGGCGAGGAGCAAGGCGAACAACAGAGCGACAGGGCGAATCAGCAACGAAGACATTGTGGTCTCCCGCAACGAGGTGAGTCGGCAAAGTGAACCAGCGGAGTGTAGCGCAGCAGCCGGGGCACACTGCCAGCCTTCGCAGAGGCCGGCATCGCGACTCGCCACACCTGGCATCCCGCTACTTCAGCTTTGCGGCCGCCTCATCGAGCAGCTTCTTGCCGTCGAGCCCGATGGACTTCGCTTCCTTCATGAATTCCTCCGTGGCCCCACCCATGCGCGAGCCGACCTCGGCAAATTCGGATGGTGAGGTAGCGAGGCACTTGGCGTGCTCTGTCTTCATGATCTCGGTAACCTTTGCAGCGTTGCAGGTAGCCGGGTCGCGTTTCTCCGATCGTGCGCTGGCCTCGCAGTATCCCTTGATGTAGTCCTTGTAACTGCGTGTATTGAGTGCAGCATCGCAATAGGCCTTGAGATTCTTGTCGGCTACCGCCTTGTTCACCCGCGCGAGGAAGCCCGCCATGTCGCGCATGTCCGCCTCGGTGGGTTTGGGTGGCGTGGTCTGTGTGCTAGTCTGGGCATGTCCCGCAAGACTGATCAGGGCGGCGATGGCGCAGGCGAACACAGCCTGGCTGGCAAGCTGTACTGGGTTGAGACGGGTGGACATGGTGCATTCCTTCTTTTTGTGATGTTCAGCGTGATAGCGGAATGTTAGCAGCATGTTCCATGGCGGGAGGACAGGCAATGCAGCGACTTATCCTTGCGAATATTCGCGTGCAGCAATACTGTTCTCCACTACCGACCCGACTGCCTCGGTCAGCGCGGCGGCCCGTGATCGTACGACAGCACCGTGCGCAGCTTCCACTCGCCGCCGCTATCCACCCACACCGACGTGAAGCGCGCGAGGCCAGTCTTGTATTCGGGTTTGCCCGGCTCGCGGATCCAGAACTCGTGATCGCCGTGATGGATAAGGCCGTAGAGCTTGCCATCCTGCTTCAATGGAAACACCTTGCTGGAGCCGGCCACCAGCTTGCGGATGGGCTTGCGATCCACCGGGCCGCAGATATTCTTCGCCACGGCCGCGAGGA
Organism: Betaproteobacteria bacterium; assembly: GCA_031394355.1. Taxonomy (GTDB): domain Bacteria; phylum Pseudomonadota; class Gammaproteobacteria; order Burkholderiales; family Usitatibacteraceae; genus JAEUMY01. Next base: position 34,695 of record JANNSU010000045.1, read on the forward strand.
AGGCGGCGCGGTCCTGCATGCCTGCCACGTCATGGTAAAACTCCAGCCGCGGATCAATCAGTGCCTCCAACACGCCGGGCTTGCAGTCATTGAAGCTGTCCCGGAAAAGCCTGTCGTCCAATGCCATGGCGCGAGCGAACAGCGGATCGGTTTCCGGCACCTGGGCCATGACAGTTGTCGCCGCGAACAATCCACTACCCAGCATCATCACAAAGCGCTTCATCATCATTTCCTCACATGTTCTTGAAGAGCGGCATGAAAGTGAGACTGACCGCCAGCGTCTCAGGCCGTTGCTTGAGTCGCAGCGTGCCGCGCCCGGAATCATCCCGTGTCACCGCCGCAACGGCGCGCATGTTCACGACTGATGCACGATGCACCTGCTTGAAATAGACCGGGTTCAATCGGCCGACAAGATCCTTGAGTGGCGTGCGCAGCAATGCCTCGCCTTCCGGCGTCATGACCACCGTGTATTTGCTGTCAGACTGGAAGTAGATCACGTCATCCACGGCGATGAGGCGCGTCTCCTTGCCCACGCTGGCCGTGATCCACTCCAGCGGCGGCTCCTCGACTCGCTTGTCGAGTGCACCACCGAGTTTGCGCACCAGCGCTGCGAGAGCGACGGTATCCGGCGCATCCGTCATGGCGCGCTTCTTGAGCCGTTCCACGGTCGCGGCGAGGCGCTTCTCCTCCACCGGTTTCAGCAGGTAGTCCACTGCGCCCGACTCGAAGGCATCGATGGCGTACTGGTTGTAGGCGGTGACGAACACGACCTGTGTTTCAGGGCTCGCCTCCACCAGTGCGGCCGCCACATCCAACCCAGTGAGGCCGGGCATGCGAATGTCCAGAAACGCGAAGTTGGGTTGGTGTTCGGTTAAGGCTGCCAATGCAGTGTTGCCATCGGCACAGACGGCGATGATGTCCAGCTCGGGCCAGGCGGCCTTCAGCAGCCGCACCAACGCATCGCGGAAAATCTGCTCATCCTCGGCGATGACTGCGGTGATTCGTGCATGGCTGGATGGGTCGCCAGCAGCGGACGCCGTCGGATAGACATCGTTCATGGCGTGTTCTCCGTTGCTGCTGCCACCGACGTTGCGGGCATCACGATCGGCACGACCATCGTTGTGGCCACGCCGCTCGGGAAATTCGACGTGATGGCAAAGCTCGCCGTATCGCCGTACACGAGCTTGAGCCGCTCGCGCACGTTCTTCAAGCCGATACCCGTGCCGGTGGTGGCCTTGCCGTCGATTTTTCCACCATCCAGGCCACACCCGTTGTCCGCCACGGTGACGATGAGCTGGGTCGGCTTGGCGGCATCATTGGTCCGTGCCAGCACCCAGATCGTGCCGCCTTCCGGCTTCGGCTCCAGCCCATGCTTGATCGCGTTCTCCACCAGCGTCTGCAGCATCATGGTAGGGAACGGCACCTTCTCCAGCGACGACGACACGTCGATCTGCAGCGCAAGCCGATCGCCCATGCGGATCTGCAGGATGTCGAGATAGGCACGTGCGCGGGCCAGCTCCTCGCCCAGTGTGGAGGGCGCGTCCTCGGTGCGCGGCAACGAGTTGCGCAAGTACAGAATGAGGTTGTCCAGCATGGCCTCGGCCTTCACCGGATCGCTCTGGATGAGGTACTTGGCACTGCCCAGGGTGTTGTAGAGAAAATGCGGCTCCACCTGTGCGTGCAGCAGGCCCAGTTTGGCGACAGCGAGTTCCTTTTCGGTTGCGGTCTCGCGCGACACGGCCTGCTCACCGCGCCGCTGAGCGCCGATGCGCTGGGTGATGGCGCGGGTGATGGACTCGGCGTTCATGAGATTGCTGCCGTCATCGAACAGAAACCAGTCTGTCCAGGCGCCGCCTTCCGGCTCGCACACCAGGGTAACGCTCACGACGTCTTCCTTCGGCAGCAGCACTGCCATGATTTCATTGTGATCCGATCCCAGCCACACCGGCAAGCGATGCCAAAAGGGCAACCGCGACGTGTCCTCACCCAACCGCGGTACGCGCGCAGTCACCTGCAGGCCACCTCGATGTACCACCACGTTACTCACATTGGGCAGCTCCCGGATGGCGGACTCGACTACGACACTGGCCACAGTGGACGCGAACGGGATCTCGATCTGGCGCTGCTGCCGGTTGGCCAGGCGGACTCGATCCACGTCGCCTGAAAGCAGCTTCACTCGGCGAAAGTGCCAGATGGCGGCCGACATGAAGAAGGCCAACACCAACAGAGCACACAGGAAGAAGACAACAGGTACATTGTAAGGAGTGGCGCTGTTCCATAGCGCCACAAAGAGCAGCCAGGCAGCGAGCCAGGTGAGGAAGATACGGCCGAAGAATAGAAAGGCGGTTTTCATGGGTATTGCCTGTGCAGTGCTCGGGAAAGGAATGAACCGGGCAAACCCCGCTTCAAGTCACGATGGGGCAAGCGTACCAGCCCGGCAGGGAATGTCAGCCAGGCTGCGACAGGCAGAGGCTGAGGGGGATGAAATGAGGGAGACGGGCACGGGATCGTGCCGAACAGACCTTGCCCCGCCAGAAGGGGCTTCGTGCAAAGCCCCAGTCAAAACCGGGATTGGAAAAGCAATCAGACAAGCAGGCGAATATTCGCCTGCTTTCGCGCCGCCGGAATCGATCAGAAACTGCAGGTAATGGACTTGTTGACCCTGGCATTGACCCAAGCCATGTCAATCGTGCGCATGAAGTTGTGCCAATTGTTGGGGCCGTAGTAGCGATAACGCCCATTGTCATTGGTCACCAGCAACGTCTGACCGGCAAGATTGACCGAGCGCACGCACTGCTGGATGGCCGTGAACCAGCGCGCCTGATCCTGGGCGCTTCCATAGAAGAAACTGGGAGCGATGTGAATGATGACCATGTTCGAGCCTTTATGGTTGACATGGGCAGCGCGGTAGGTCTTGGCTGCGGCAACCGCATCAGAAACCAGCCCACAACAAAGCAGTACACCGAGTACAGCAGACGCCAATATTGCTTTCATGAACATCTCCCCTTGCAAATGTATTGATCTTTTCTGCACCCGCGTTGGGCAGGATGCAATCTTCGCTCAACGCGTCTCGGCAGCATCCGATGGCCGCAGGCGCGATTCGACCTCGGTACTTCGCGAATAATCATACCTTCCACTCGACCTTGAACCAATACCGGACTGAAGGTATTGAGCCAGGCAACTTGGAAACGAATCTGACCGGCACCTGCAGCAAGTGGCGCAGCAATTTCCTGGTGCCCTGAAGCAGTTCCGCGAAGCTTGCCGGGTCTCAGTCGTTCGACACCTGCTCTGCCACCACCACCCGGTTACGCCCGTCAGACTTTGCACGGTACAGCGCGGCGTCGGCGCTCTTCAGAAGCTCGTCCCAAGCGGTATCTGCGTCAGCGGCCGATACAGCGCTGGCCAGGCCCAGACTGATCGTGGCCTTGATGATCGGCTGTTCAAGAATGGGGGCAGCAGCGATACCGGCGCGCAGCCGGTCTGCCAGCCGGGCCCCCTCTTCAGACTCGGTCTCGGGCAGGATCACGAGAAACTCCTCGCCACCCCATCGGCCGATGCGGTCTGTCGCTCGCAGCGTGTTCTGCAGCAGGTGGGCCACGGCCTGAATGACCCGGTCGCCAACGGTGTGGCCGTAGTTGTCGTTGATGCGTTTGAAGTGATCGATATCCAACAGGATGACGGACACCGGCTTGCCGTTGCGTGCGCCCCGGCGCAGCTCTGCCAACCCCCGTTCATCCAGCGCACGGCGATTGTCTATGCCAGTGAGTGCATCGGTGCGTGCCTCGCGCGACAGGGCCTCTTCCAGCGCAAACGCGTGCCGGTTGGACGATTCAAATACGCGCGCCAGCAGGAATCCCACCACCAGTGCCAGGCCAAGAAAGCTCCACGCGTTGATGACAGTGAATCGGTCCAGATCCTTCGCCCACATGATGAGGGCGACAGCGAGGAAAGGGATTGCATTCAGCTTGAGGTAGTCCCGCCGGTCGATGGCAATGTAAGGTCCGGCAAAGAAGACCGCCACGAGCCCGGCCAGCCCGACCACGAAGCCCTCATTCACCACGGCGAGCGCCGCCGTCACGGCAATGATGGACGCGGCGAAGCGCACCTTTGCGATGGCTGGCGCCCAGTCCACCCGGGCGCTCCTGCGTTGCAGCAGACCGCTTGCGATGATGAGCGCGGCACCCGTCACGCGCCAAAGCAGCGCCTCGCGCCAGTTGAACGGATCGACGAACCAGTCCCAAGCGCTGAACACGAGGATCAGCGCCGCCACCATCCAGAACGTCGTGGCATTGACGACCGCGATGGCCGCGCGCCGCTGGGCCTGGAAGCGGGCTTCCTGTTCTGGGGGAAAGCGTTCGGCCGGGAGCAGCATGGATATCCCCTCGGATCTCTGTGATGTTGTTGTGTTGGAGCTCAGTGTACCGGCTGCGGCGGATGCCGGTCAGGCGACTAGGGATCGCCTGCTTGATGCCGGTCTGCGAATATTCGCGTGCGGCAGGTTGCAGCACGCGAATGGCGAGGTGGCGTCTCGAAAACTCGCCTTACCGAGCGATCGCTGATCAGGCAATGACATCCTCGTCGACCACCAATTGCTGATAAGCGATGGAAAGCGCCATGACCTCGACTGCCACAAGCAACTGCGCCGCAATGCAGGAGAGCAACATCAAGGTCGGCCCTCCATCCATCGAAAACATCTGACCAGACAACTGCGATATCAACCACGGGATGATGCTGACTACGATCACCATCTTCCAGCCGTTGCCCCGGCTGGCCCGGATTGCCGATGCGATATCCATGAATTGGTCGATGGCTGCCGCAGGCATCTTCAGGCACAGCCTGCCTGCGACATAGCCAGCAGGAATCCACGCCAACCATTGCAACAGCAAAGGCTGTTCCACCGCGTAGGTGTCCTTGAACAAAGATGCCCCGGAGAAAACAATGAAACTCGTGCAGACCATCACCACCATGGCAGGCAGCCAGGTCATGAACATCGCCACAAGAAACCGCAACTCCCGCATGTCGAGGATCGGCATGGCGATCTTGTCGGTAGCTTCGTTCCGGACCAATACCAAACGATGGCAGCGGACCGCGACAATGACGATGAGGCCCAGATTGAAGAGATAAATGACCCAGCTTGTCGCGGCCGGGAGCTGCCCTGCATAAAGGGTCCAGAGCAGCACGATCAGCACTTGCGCTGCCATCGCAAGACCTGTCTGGCGCAGAATGGCGCCACGCAGACGCCACGAGTAGATGACAGCGCCCAGCATCACTTTCGACAGATCCAGCTTTCGCGGCTCGAAGGCAATAGTCGACATCGTCAGTTAATCAATTGGTAGGCCGTTGCGAATATTCGCATTCAATTCACTTGTATCCGGATCGTTCCTATCGCCCCGCCATCGTCCCCGACATCAAATCAATGCTCGGTGGCTGCTCGCGGGCGATGGTGATCTCGTTTTCGCGCGGATGGACCGCGAGCCCGCCACCCAGCGTGGTGGGCACAACATGGCTCACGGTCGTGACGGCGCTGCTTTTCAGGTCATGCCGTTTCAGCTTCCGCTCCGCGCGCAAGCCTTCAACAAAGTAGAGACCACCATCGGTCAGCGCCCAGTGATCGTCGTGGCGATCGCCCATGGGCAGTCGCTTCAGCTCGCAGGACTGGCCGTCCGGCGAACAGACCGTGATGCCCTGTAATCCTGTCTGGGTGAACGCGATACGATCGCGGTTCAGTTGTACGTCCCCGACCAGCGGCGTGGGCAGGCGTTCCTGTTTGCCTGGCGTGCGCGATTGGTCCAGCGGTGCGCGAAAGAGCCGCATCAGACGCGCCTCGCGCTCACCCACATACAGCCAGCGGCCATCGCGACTTTCGCTGGCGAAGCTCACGTTGTCGCCCAGCGGCAAGACGGTTGACGCACCATCAGCCAGGCTGATGCGCACGGCCTGCTGCGGCGCGGACTTATCGGCCGCAGTCTGCAAGCGGATTGCGTAGACCGACTTGCCATCGGCACTCCAGGCCGGGCGCATGTAGCGATGCGTGTCCGGCAGCGCGAGCTTCTTCGCCTCGCCCCCCGCAGCGGACACATAGATTGCCTCCACACCTTCGCGGTTCGAGACAAATGCGAGCATGGCGCCATCCGGCGAATAGACTGGCTGACTGGTGTAGCGGGTTGAAGCGTGCATCTGCTCCGGCTTCGCGGCTTCACCGATGCCGAGGGGAATACGAAACAGATTCGCCTGGAAAATGGCGTTCTCATAGACCACCCGACCACCCGCCAGATCTGGTGCCCGGGCACCGCGCGCACCCAGCAGCCGGCCCATGCCGTCGCGTACATCGAGCCAGTTGAGCGCGCGGAACCCGAACCAATCGGCCGCCACCAGCAAGGCACGGCCATCGGGCACCCAGGCGAGGCCATACGTGAGGCCGGAGAGCGGGCTCAGTTTGCGGAGCTCCCCGCCTGACGCCGGAATCAGCCAGATGGAACGCGCCGAACTGTTGCCGCGCACGAACGCGATCTGCGATCCATCGGGGCTGAAGCGGGGCAGCGAATCCTCGCCGTCGCCCGAGCCCGGCGTGGTCAACTGGCGGTCCGTGCCTGTCGCAAGCTCTGTCAACGCAAGGCCTGCCGGGAAGCTGTCGCGATGCGATCTGGACCGCACCAACCACTTGCCGTCCGGAGAAACGTCGATGCGCGACGGCTCGTCCCGAACGCAAGCTGCGATGTCGCGCGTGCCCTCGGCCGTTACCTGCCGCAACGTGCAGCCGCTTCCCACCAGTGCGCGATAGACCACACCAACGCCATCCGGCATGAAGACACCGCTGGTCACATCCTCACCCGCATCACTCACCCGCTTCGGCGCGGGCAACCGAGGGTCGTGCAACATCAGCGCGGCACTGCCCTCCTCGACAAGGATGTAGAGCACCCGCTTGCCATCGGGTGACAAGCGCGGGCTGACTTCTAGCCCCGGACTCGCGGTCAGGGGCTTGGCCTCGCGCAGTGCCAACTCGATGGCTTGCTCAAAGTTCGGCGCGTCGCGCTTGGAGCCAGGCTGCTTCAGCGTGACGATGAGTGCGGCCGTTGCCACCATCAACACGGCCAACCCGACAGCCGTCCAGACGGGCCAATGCGCCCTGCGCCGGGTAGCTGGCGTGGTTTCAAGGGCTGGCAATGCATCGGGCAATGATTCCACCGCCACGGCAGCGATCAGTCGATAGCCAGACTTCGGAATGGTTTCGATGTAGCGCGGCGTGCGCGAGTCATCTCCCAGCGCGCCGCGCAGGTCGGCAATGGCACGGGACAGCACTTCGTCATTGACCATGCGCCGCGACCAGACCTCGTCAATCAAGGTCTCGCGGGACACCACGGCACCGGGTGCCTGCGCCAATCGCACCAGCAACGCCATGAGCCGCGGCTCGATCCGGGAGACGCCACCATCGGCAGCGATGAGCTCGTTTGCGGTCACATCCAGCTTGAAGTCGCCGACCAGAAGCCGACCCTGCCGCGCCGGTGCGGGCGCGGTGACGGGTACAGGTGCGGCGTCAGTGGGCTGGCTCATGCGTTGAGAATCAGGGGCTTGGAGATGTCAAACAATGGGGAAGCATATCCGGAAACAAAAGGGAGGATTTCCTCATGACGCCAAGGCACGGTTTGGCGAAAGTCGCAGCTGTCTTCCCACACCAGGAGTCCTGCCATGACTTGTTTCTCTCCCGTCCGCGCCGGCGCAAGCCTTGCCGGCGTCCATCTCGCGATAGCCACCGTCATCCTCGCCTTTCTGCTGGCCGGAGCCGCGGCGCCTGCGTTCGGCCAAAGCACCTGCGGCGGCAAGCTGCTCGTGAGCGGCTACTTCAGCAACAACGTTCACATTTACGATGCCTGCACGGGCGCGCACCTGCAGAACCTCGATACCAACAGCCGCATCAGCGGCCCGCAGGCGTTGCGCATCGGCCCGGATGGTGCCTTGCATGTGGTCAGCGAAAACTCGTCGCGCATCCTGCGCTACCGTGCCGACACCTTTGAATTCCTCGGCGAGTTCATCGCAGTCGCCAATGGCACCGCACCCACAGGCCTCACATTTGGCCCCTCTGGCGAAGTGTATGTCGGCGGCTACAGCAGCGACGATGTGAAGCGGTACAACCCCGACGGCAAGTCGCCCACGCGCGCCGTGACGGCGAATGCCTCCGGCATCAACGGCCCGGACAACGGGCTGCTCTTTGCGCCGGACGGCAAGCTGTATGTGCCCGGCTACGACTCCAACAGCGTCATCCGGCTTGACCCGGCTACAGGTCTCACCTCCGTCGCCATCGGTGCCCAGGCCAATGGCCTGCGCGGCAGCCGCGGCATCCTTGCGGACCGCGACAACCAGCACTTGTGGATCACCGGCGAACTTTCCGGCCAGCTGTTGAAATACAACATGGCGAGTGGCAATGTCCAGATCGTCGCGAGCGGGCTGAATCGACCCACCGGCATCGAGAACGGGCTCAACAATGAACTCCTGCTCATCAATGCCGAATCTGTGGTCACCGTGAATCCTGCAAGCGGCGCGCTGGGCAACACCATTGTCCCGTTGGGTCGAGGCGGCCTCCAGGGCCCCACCTTCGTCCTGCTGCTCCGCAATGAGCAGGCCAAGCCGCCGGTCGACACGACCCAGATCGGCTCGCAGTTCTGGCTGTCCGGTGCCACCACCCTCGCTGGCAATGTGTTGGACTTTCCGGATTTGCAGAGCGCCAATGGCGCCTTGTTCGGTACCGCCTTTCGCGCAACCGACGTGCAACGCAAGCGCTGGGGCCGCATGCGCATCGAATTCACCAGCTGCAACACGGCAAACTTCAGCTGGCAATCGGATGAAACCAATTCCGCAGGATTCGGCAGCGGCAGCTATCCGATCTCGCGCGTCGTCAACACCGAGGCCACCACACGCTGCCAGCAGCAGGGCTTCGCTGCGGCGGACAAGTCGTGGATGGTGGGTGCCTGGTGGGGCGGCGATACACGCTCGGGAGAAGGCATCCTGCTGGATCACCGTGTGAGCGACGGGGTGACCTTCGCGGCGTGGTTCACGTTCAGGCCGACACGTTGAAGGTTGGCTGGAGGATTTGCATGAAGCGGGCAGAGAGCACACTGCGCCACAAGCCGATGCGAAGTTTCGCAAAGGCTTGCGGTGAGCCCGTGACCTTCGGTATCAGCCGAACAGCCAGCGATTCAGCAATCGTCCCGGACCGAAGGCGAAGCTACCGGCAATGATGATCCCGCCAAGATACAGGCCGATCATCGCGCTGCGGTGGGCCTTCACATCACCCCGCCGTGCCGCGAACCAGGCGGTTGGCACGGAGTAAAGCGTCAGCAGGCTGAACAGGTGGATGAAGCCGAAGTGTCCCAGGAAGCGCCACCCCACCGCAGCGGGCATGAACAAGGTCACCACGCCGGTGATGGCCATCAGCGCCAGATACACCCTGCCCAGCGCCTTGTGGCGCGGGGTGCCTTTGTGATTGAGCATCATCCACGTCCCGATGAAAAAGGCGGGCACGATGGTGGCGAGATGCAGGTAAGTGAGTTCGAGGTAGGACATGGGCTTTCCCGGCGGCAACTAAAGGATGCCAGACTATTCCGCCGGTGCGCCAACAGGGCCGTGCATGCGACAAGCTGCGTTGTTCAGGCGCGGCATGATGCTGAAAGGCGTGAACGGTAGTGTCCCAACGCAGCAGGACGGATACCTCGCTCACTGAACGACTTGAACTGGAGTCGGTCAGACTGCATCTATCCCGCATGTTCACGCTCCGGAAACCCCGCATGACCGCCCGCCACTCCCTGCCTCACATTGCCTGCCTGCTCGCATTCTGCTCGCTGGGCTGCACACTCCCGGCGTACGCCCGCGAGAACCCCTCTGTCCCGGTGGCTGACACCCAGATCGCGACGCCCGCAGAAAGCCCGCACGTGGAGCCGACGCTCTACACCGCCCGCAATCTCGATTGGGTGGACGCTCTGCGCAACCGCCCGGTACCGGTGAAGCTCTATCTGCCAGCCAGAATGGAGGACGGTGCCACGCTGCCGCTCGTGCTGTTCTCGCACGGCATCGGCGGCTCACGTGAGGGCTATCGCTATCTCGGCCGGTATCTGGCCTCGATGGGCTATGCCAGCCTGCACGTCCAGCATGCCGGCAGTGATCGACAGGTGTGGACTGGCAATCCCTTCTCGCTGGTCTCGCGGCTCTCCGGTGCCGCGCAGGCAGACGAGGCGCTATCGCGGGTAGCGGACATGAAGTTCGCGCTGGACCAACTGCTGGCTGGCGACATGGGCAAGCGCATCGACATGAAGCGCATCGCCGTGGCGGGCCACTCCTACGGTGCCAACACCACGCTACTCATGGCGGGTGCCAAGGTGCCCCGCAATGGTGAAACGCTGCACCTGCGCGATCCGCGCGTCTCCGCCGCCATCATGCTGTCCGCGCCGCCGTTCTATGGCCTGGGCGACCCGGCAAAGATGCTGGCGGGCATCGACATTCCCACCCTGCACATCACCGCCACCGGCGACGACATCAACATTCCCGGCTACTTCTCCAACGTGGACGACCGCATCGCCATCTTCAAGGCTACCGCCTCGCAGACCCAGTCACAGAAAGTATTGGCCGTATTCAAGGACGGCTCACACAGCGTTTTCACCGACCGTGCAGGCACGGGTGGCGCCGAGCTCAACCCCAAGATCAAAGTCGCCACCCGCAAGCTGGCGCTGGCGTTTCTGGATCGCGTATTCGGGCAGGAGCGCATGACGATCGATGGATGGAAGCTGGCCTACACGCCGTTGTTGGCGCGGTTTGAGGGTGGAGCAGTCCTGGCAAAGTAGTCGGCATGGCTGCGAATATTCGCAAGCGCCAGGGGAGCCGAGTTTCTCGTGACGCAGTCTTCAGTGATTCAAATCAATTCGCCCGTCCTTCGGCCGATCAATCTGTGGTGGAATCCTTCCTTTAATACCATGACCCTTCACAAGCTTCCTGGTCACGCTCGCGCCGCCAGCGGCATGGAATGGGTCATCTTCCGCAAGCTGCCCGGCATCCTGTTGGGCGGCCTGGTGCTCATCGGCGGCATCACTTCCGCATTCCACGTCTGGCCACCAGGGGACAGCACCTCGGAATCGGCCAAGCAGTTGCTCAGCATTGATTTCTTCGCAATCGGGCTAGCGGTCGTGCATCTCACTGCTGTCGGCACCATCGCCATAGGCTGCGTGGTGGTGATGATCATGAAGGGTCCTGCCTATGTGGCTGATGGTATCCCGCTGGTGGATGCTGATTCGCCAGAGGAGGCGGATGAAGTGCTGCGGCGGGCAGCGGAGGCCGACGAGGCTGCGAACAAGACCACGGCAGCGGAACGCACAAAAGAGAACGAGCCCGGCTGAATCACGCAATCTGATTCAGAACGAACACCGGACCCTCATTGGTGGTTGCGAATATTCGCAACCGTTGCGGCGCCATCGGGTGGGGACGCATCGCCCGGGTGTCATCAACTCGTCACGGCCGCTACACAAACTCTCCACCCACATCATTGAGGGGAGCTGCACATGGATTCACAGACACGCGGCAGCCGGGTCCGCGGCGGACAGACCATCGCGCGCCCGCCACGTTGCCAGCGCATTGCACTGGTGTTGCAGGGGGGCGGTGCGCTGGGGGCGTATCAGGCCGGCGTGTATGAGGCGCTGCACGTATCAGGACTGGAGCCGGACTGGGTATCCGGCGTATCCATCGGTGCCATCAATGCCGCCCTCATCGCGGGCAACCCGCCCGAGCGCCGGCTGGAGCGGCTGCGCACGTTCTGGGAGCGCATCACCTCGCGCAAGATCTGGTATCACACGCCGGACGGCGACAGCTACCGCCAGGCGCGCAATGCCACCAGCTCGCTTTTCACCGTCACCATGGGGCAGCCGGGCTTCTTCTCCCCGCGCGTGCCCGGCCCGTGGTCCAGCGCCACCGGCGCCAAGAATGCGACCAGCTACTACGACACGGCACCGCTCCGCGAAACGCTGCTGGAGCTGGTGGACTTCGATCTGCTGAATTCCGAGGCCGTGCATTTCTCGGTGGGTGCCGTGAACGTGCGCAGCGGCAACTTCGTCTACTTCGACAACAAGAAGGAAATCATCGAGCCGGAGCACATCATGGCCAGCGGCGCGCTGCCGCCGGCGCTGCCGATGGTGAAGATCGGCACGGACTATTTCTGGGATGGCGGCATCGTCTCGAACACGCCGCTGCAGCATCTGCTGGACCAGGAAGACAGCCTCAACTCGCTGGTGTTCCAGGTGGATCTCTTCAATGCACGCGGCAACCTGCCGCGCGACATGCACGACGTGATGGCTCGCCACAAGGACATCATGTATTCCTCGCGCACTCGCTACAACACCGACATCTTCAAGCGCCTGCACCTGTGGAAATCCCGTCTCAAGGCAGCGCTCGATCGGGTGCCGGAAGCGGAACTTTCAGACGAGGACAGGCGCATCAAGGAGGAGCTGGAGCACCAGCCGGAAATGACCATCCTGCAGCTCATCTACCAGCAGCAATCCTACGAAGGCCACGCCAAGGACCACGAGTTCTCCGGCACCTCGATGCGCGAACACTGGATCACCGGATTCGAGGACACGCACCGCACGCTACTGCGCAAGGACTGGCTCGTCATCCCGCCACCGGGCGGGGGGATCGTCGTCTACGACGTGCACCGGGAGTATGAGCGGTAGCGGCGCGGGACCGCGAGCATGAGTACCGGTGCCCTCGCCAACGGCGTGGCCGTTGCGAATATTCGCAGGGACGTGATGGACAGATGCATCACACCAGGCTCCTCATGTTTAGACCCCGTCATTGCGAATACTCGCAAGCCGAATCGAGCGCGCGCCCATACGCCTTCCCCACTTGCCGCACCCTTCCAGCCGATACTGAAAGGGCTTGACTACTAACAGTGTATACGGTGTACACTGTTATGAATGCCCCGAATTCCGGGGCTCAATGAGGAGACCTTCAGTGATCGAAACCGTTCCCAAGACTGCGGCCAGCACCGCCGAAGCAAAACCCGCCGCAGACAACTCCGCCGCATCGAAACCCGCTGCAACAAAGGCCACCGCAAGGAAACCGGCCACCAGGAAGCCGGCCGCGAAGAAGGCTGCGGTGAAGAAACCTGCTGCTAAGAAAACGACCGCGAAGAAACCCGCTACGAAGAAAACGACCACGAAGACGCCCGCTTCAAAGAAAGCAGTTGCGAAGAAGGTTGCCGCGAAAATGCCTGCCGCGAAGAAAGCTGCCGTAACGAAGCCCGCAGCGAACAAGTCCACCGCGAAGAAGCCCGCAGCAAAGAAGCCCGCTGCCAAGACCGCGAAAGCCGCGAAACTGCCAAAGGCATCGACCACCCCGAAGGGCTCAAAGCCCAAGACCACAACGGTAGCCAAGCAGCCGAAGGTGACGATCAAGGCCAAAGTCGTCAAAGCAGCCAAAGCCAAACGGCCCGCCAAGAAGGAAAAAACGGTGCGCGACAGCTTCAACATGCCCGCGGCCGATTACGCGCTCATCGGCGTACTGAAGAAGCGTGCATTGGCAGCCGCCGTGGAAATCAAGAAGAGCGAGCTGCTGCGCGCCGGCCTGAAAATGCTGTCAGCGCTCAGCGACGAAGCGCTCAAGGTGGCACTCGCTGCCGTCCCGGCCATCAAGACCGGTCGTCCCAAGAAGTAAGCACGGCGTTTAATCGGGAGTCGCAACAGGTGCGGCTGACGCGGCGCCTGTTGCGACTGATGACGGAGCGGCTGACCTGCCGCCTCATCGCAAAGCGTGACTCGTTTCAGCGGGGCGAATATTCGCAGGGGGCTGCAGGAATATCGAACACGGCCCCTTTTGTTCTTGCAGACCAATCTCTCAATGTGTTGTCGCCCAGGACGAATCCGAATATTCGCGGGGTAGCGCCCCGAGAAATCCAGATGGGGCGTTGCATATTGCTACATTGCTAGGCCTGACCCTGGCTTCTGAATTCCACAGAAAGCTTGGCGCCACGGCGGGGTTGTCCGTCCCGAATCGACGGCGATTGCAGAGCCCCTGTCGCTGCCACTACATCCCTTGCCGAAACGTGACAGCAAAGTAATTGCAAACCGAAACAGTGCCTTCTTTCTCGGGCCATACTTTGTCGAAGCGTGAGGCGAGCAAGCCCAAGCGGATCGATTCGCCATAGGCTTCAGTACCCTCTTTCGAGGTGTGTATCGAGGTCAATTTTGCATCGAGCGCCTTGCCGGTTGCGGCGTCCACCGTCAGCATCGCTTGCACCGACACCTCGACCGAGTCCTGCGAAATCTGGCCTCTTGATGATCGTCTGATCGTTTCCGCGACCTCCTTGATGTTGGTCGTTCTGGCATAGCGCAGGTTTCCTGGCAACGGCTTTTGCAACTGCGAGACTCTGGTGGACGGCTTGCCGTCCTTGATCTCGAACCAGACGCGGTTAGTCCCTTCGGCCTCGATATGTTTGCAGTTCAGGTTGAACGTTGGCTTGTAAAACCAGTGTTGGACTGCCTCCGCGACCGCTGCTTCGAAGGCCGGCACGGCAGGCGTAGACGTCATGCTGATCACTCCCTTGTATGCACCCGAGTCGGAAATCGACACGCGCACATCCACGTACCCGGTCACGCCTTGCGCAAGCTCCGCAGCCGGATAGGTGGGCTGCACCACCTTCCTGGGATGCGTCCATTCGGTGGGATTTGCCGCGAAATAGAAAGTACGCTCTGGGGATTTTGATTCGTTGGCATATGCAGCCGGGGTAAGGCACAGGCAAAGGCCCAGTGCGATCCATGCAGGGCGGGACCGGACAAGCAACGCAACTGCATGTTCAAGAAATGGACGGATATCCATTTCACGCATCCTTGCCAAGGGCAGACACAGATATTCGGAACATCGAATTTCCCATTCTCAAAAAGACTGACTCAGCGAAGCCAGGCAGAGGGCTGAAAAACCTTTAAGACCTTCCCGACAATCATCCGCTCCGGCACAAAGCCCCAGTAGCGGCCGTCATCGGCGTTATCGCGATTGTCCCCGAGCACAAAGTAGTGCCCGTCGGGAATCGAGCACGTGAATCCTCGATCTTCATACTCGCAACGTTCCCGACCCGTGAAAGACCGAATTGGTCCCATAAGTGGAGGCCGATCCGCTCGTGTCTGCACCTTGTGGG
The DNA here is from genome assembly GCA_031394355.1 of Betaproteobacteria bacterium. Taxonomy (GTDB): domain Bacteria; phylum Pseudomonadota; class Gammaproteobacteria; order Burkholderiales; family Usitatibacteraceae; genus JAEUMY01. Next base: position 49,858 of record JANNSU010000045.1, read on the forward strand.
TACCCGCCTCCATGGATTCCTCCCAGGCGGCAAATTGTGTCGTACTTCCATTCTCCGGAATCAGTTCAGTGATGAGGCCCGCCGCCACCGTCAGAACTTCCTTCCCATTGATACTGAGGCGCTTGTCGAGGTAGCTGACCTTGTCGCCGGGCAGGCCGACCAGACGCTTCACGAATTGCCGCTCTGGTGCCAGCGGGTAGTCAAACACGATCACATCCCCGCGCCGCAGTGAGCTCGACACTGGCCGGGAAAGGAACTGCATCCCATGAGTGCCGTAATGCCCGTAGCCCCACTTCTCAACCAGCATGTAGGACTTGATCGGGATGGAGGGGTGCATCGAACTTGATGGCACGCTGAATGGCTCGACGAAGAATGCCCGGAGGGTGACTGTCAATGTCACGTATGCACCCACCAAAGACACCAGCCCGATCCACGTACTGAACCATGGCCGCTTGTTGACTGGCGCCCACACACGAATGATCAAGTGTGCATGAATCACGGCGATGACCATCAGTGCCAGCATCGCAAACAGAAGTAAGTGTCTCAGCGCACCCTCGGCCCACAGAAAATAGTGTGCTGTCTGAATGGAGGAGCCCACGAGGAAGTAAATCAATGCCGCCATCGGACGACCCAGGTACAGGAAGCCGATCGGCGCCAGTAACAGCGCAAGCGGCAATGCGATCCACCGTTTGGGCATCCAGGACGCGGGATTTGTTTGCATGAGAGCAGGGGCGGTTGATGAAATTGGCGCTACTGGGTCTCGGCGAGAATTCGAAGCATCGCTTCTCTCCGAGTAATTCCGTGAAGCGATTTTCTCAGATTATGCAAACAAAAACCCCATCAAGTTTGATGGGGTTTGGGGCGAATATTCGCAAGAATTTGCAGTGAACCATGTGGATCTTGCGTAGCTTGCTACATTGCTAGACCTGACCCCATTGGCGCTATCGAGCCAAGCCAAGAAAACGATAGGCCTCAGGCGATAGTTTAGAAAGATCAATGCCTAGTCCGCCTACATAGAGTTTTTTCAGAATCTTCTGCTCAATGCTGTCGAGCTTTTGTTCCAACTGATCAATGTTTGAGCACATCTCGTAAGCGTGAATGTAACCGGCCTTGCGGGAACTCAAACTCCTGCCAAGCTTCGCTAGCGTGATGCGACGAGCGAGGAGTTCGCTGATATTGCCAAGGTCAAGTAATGCCTTTTCGACTTTAGCCATCTGCTCCGGTAATAACTTGATCAAGTAACCCTCCTCGGATTTGAAAATTGCAGCGCCAAGGAATTCGGCGGGCGCTTCTTCGTCATAAATTACAGACTTTGAATTTGCAATTTCAATTGCTGGGATCTCTAGTTCTTCTTTCGCAAGTGATGCTCGACAAAATGAGTCGATCTGGGCACATTGACCTCTTCCGTTTGCGAAAAAAATTAGGTCATCCGCATATCGAATTGCAGCGAATCCTCTTTTTTCTACGTCCTTGTCAAATCTTTCTAGTATGAGATTTGAGAAAAATGGTGATAAGGGCATTCCTTGCCTAACACCTTTACGTTCCTTTATTCCCAGCTTCTTGATTTTCCTCTCGATCACACGCGTCGTAACTGCAATCTCGCAGTCAATCGCCTTGCCGAGTAGATCATGCAAGCTTGACTCTCGAACAACGCGGCGCATCCGTTCTTTCAGCAGATCGCGAGGAATCCGATCAAAAAACGCAGTGATGTCGGTCTTAAATACCCAGGGGGTTGTGCCACGCAATCGAACTGCTGCTTCAAGCGCCTTCCTGACGGTCCTGCCACGAAGGAACCCGTAGCTGATTTTGTTCGAATAGCGATCGTTATATTTTTCTGTAAGGAAATCGAGGATGGCGCCTTGGACCACTTGGTCTTGAGTTGTTGGTATGCAAATGACGCGCAATTTGCCGTTTGATTTTTCTATCAGATGTGGCCGCAAGAGGCTGAAGGAGAAGGTCCTCTGTCGTAAGACTCGCGATAAGTTTTTTATGTTCGACGTTGCATCGCGCTCGAAATCATTCAAGCTAATTTCGTCGACGCCATAGGAGCTGCGTGATTTTGGCCTTGCGCCACTCCACAATCGTCGCCAAGCTTTCATCAGCCGAGCCGGCGACGTTACGTCATCAAATGCCGTGGGCATTTGCAGGAGTGCGCAGGTGTCGTATTCCCCCAGACCCGCGCCCGAAGACCCTGACAGCTTCCTCGAAACCGACATCATCGAATGATTCAGCGGTATCTCGGTCACTGCGTATGACGCTGGGGCGGTGTATTGCCCCTGCGACATGGCGCCGCGGTGGAACGTGCCGCGCAACACGCGAAGATGCAT
>JANNSU010000065.1:0-124110 GCA_031394355.1 Betaproteobacteria bacterium
GTCGGCGCGTGTTTTTTTTACGTTTTTTTTTTTTACATGGGTTTTTTTGCGGTTTGGTTTGTTTTAGTTTTTCGCCCGGGCTAGGCCGGGCACGACGGCAATTATTTGTTCCAGCCTAGCCGGAGTTCTTTCCTCACCATCAGCTTCAACCCCGACCAGTCGTCATTGACCGCGCAGACTTTCACATCCACCAGCCCCATCGGCAGCACGACTTCGCGGATGCCGTCTTCGGTGAGGTCCTTGAACAGCTTCGAGCTCTTCTTGGGCCAGCTGATCCAGAGCGAGCCTTCGCGATGCAGCTTCTTCGCGCTGGGCACAATCTGCTTTTCCAGCTCCATGCGGTCCCTGACAAAAAGAATCGCGAGAATATCCTCCGCCTTCATTCCCTTGCGAATATTCGCAAGGGCCGGAAGTTCACCGAGTGCATCGGCGAACTCAGTTGGCGCATTCACTGTCGCCAGCGTGCCGCCTTCCTTCAGCCCCATCTTCTTCCACAACGGCGTGCCGGAATATCCCGCGCTCATTGCTCCGTCTCCAGATCAGGAATGTGGTTGAACGCGATGCGCATGGGGGCGCTGTCGCGGGCCTGATGTGCGCCGGCGAAGTAGACAGTGTTCTTGCCGAATTTCAGGTTGAGCTGATCGATGGCGGTGTGCAGGCGGTGACGCGCGTCCTCGTCATCGAAGAGCGTGCCAGTGTGTTCGCTCTCATGCACCAGGCCATGCAGCACCATGCCCACGGCGAGCGGTTTCAGGCCGCGCCGGGGCGGGCGATCCAGCCACAGGCTTTCCAGTGCACGGATGAAAATGACGGTGTCCTGCGTCTCGGCAAACTGGCCGTCGCGGCCCCAGGTCGGGCCGTTGAGGTGTTTGACAAAGATCGACATGCGCGACGCGTAGTAGCCCATCTTGCGCAGCCGCATTGCGGCTTTCTGGGTGAGGCGATTCAGGATGGCATGCGCGTCGGCGACATTGCGTTCATCCGGCGGCAGCACATGCGAATGGCTGATGGACTGCGTTTGCGTTTCCAGATCCGGAACCCATTCACCGCGCAGCCGCTGATAGAAGCGATCCCCGCCGACGCCACCCCAGATGGTGTGCAGCTGGGATTGGTTGGCCTGAGCCAGCGCTTCGACCGTGGTGATGCGATGGCGCGCGAGCCGCGCCTCCATGGATTCGCCGATGCCATTGAGGTCCCGCAGCTTGAGGCCGAACAGCCGCTGTGGCAGCTCGTGCTTCTCGATCACGACGAGGCCATCGGGTTTCATCATGTCCGACGCCATCTTGGCGATGAAGGTGTTGGGGCCGATCCCGACCGAGGTCTTCATCTGGTCGCCCACCTGTGCCTGGATGGCGCGCTTTACCTTCATCGCGAGCTCGCGGGCGGCCTCCGGCGTGCGCGATTTCATCGGCAGGTCGCAATCCATTTCGTCGATGGAGAGGACCTTGCGGATGGGGATGACCGAGTCGACGGCGACCTTCGCCTTCTCGTGAAACTCGACGTAGTGCTCGTGACTGGCCTCGATGAAGAGAATCTCGGGACACAGTTGCCGCGCATCCCTCAGCAGCGTGCCGGTCTTCACACCGAATCGCTTGGCTTCGTAGCTCGCGGCGATGCAGCAGGTGGTAGGCGCCATTGATGGCACGACACCGATGGGCTTGCCGCGCAGCTGCGGGTGAATCTGCTGCTCCACCGACGCGAAGTAGGAATTGAAATCGACGAGGAGGGAGCGGAGCATTCTTTGGGGCTCGGGGCTCGGGGCTCGGGCTGGGCTAGGGCGTGTCGGTCATTGCAAGAAGTGTGGCGACCAGCTTTTCGACACCTGCCTGATCCTCGGTGTCAAAGCGACCCACCTTGGGGCTGTCGAGGTCGAGCACACCCAGCAGCTTTCCATCCTTGACCAAGGGCACGACCAGTTCCGAGTTGGACGCGCTGTCGCAGGCGATGTGGCCGGGGAAAGCGTGCACGTCCTCCACGAGCTGGGTGGTGCGCTGGCTGGCTGCCGCGCCGCAGACGCCACGCGCAGCAGGTGAAACGGGAATGCGGACGCAGGCGGGCTTCCCCTGGAATGGCCCCAGCACCAGCTCGCTGCCATCCGTGGTGGGCCGCAAGAAGTAAAAGCCGGCCCAGTTGAGATCCGGCAGCATGAGGTAGACAAGTGAGGACAGATTGGCAACATTGGCTACCCAATCTCGCTCGCCGGTGAGCAGTCCTGCAAGCTGGCTATTCAGGTCGCGGTAAAAGGTTGGCTTGTCGGCGGCAGCAGTCAGCGTGGTGGAGGCTTGGAACATGGCGGTTGGGAATAGTCGTGATGACAGACCAGTCTATCAGTGCGCCGCCCGGAATTCGTGCCATCAAACAACACGGGCCGCCTGCCCCTTGAAGGGGTCAGGCGGCCCGGGACGGCGAGCGCTGTGAATCAGTTCTTGTCTTGCTTGTCGTTCTTCTGCTTGGCAATACGGCGGTTCTGGCGGTCTTGCGCCTTTTCGAGGCCAGCCTTTTCCTTTTTGGTCACGACGCCATCGGCCTTGGCCGCGTCTTCTTTAGCCTGCACATTGGCCTGGCCCTTATCCAGCCGGGCGGCTTCCTTGTCGGTCAGCTCGCCCGATGCCTTACCCTGCTCGATGCGCTGGGTCTGGCGGTCCTGGCGCTTGTCGACGCGGGGCTGGGTAGGGGTGGGCGGAGTCTGGGCGGCGGCGGCGAAGCTCGCCATGGTGATGACTGCGGCGAGGGTAAGGCAGATGCGGCGGTTCAGCATGGGTGTCTCCTTAAAGTGGATGGGGCGAGTCTGGATGCGGTTCATGTCGCAGACAACCCGAACAACGCCATCCGCGAGCCGACTGTTGACAGGGGTGGCCGGGCAAATTGTATCCAGCTATTTCGTTATACTTCGCAGGTTGACACTATTCGGAAGCCGCCATGTCCTTTTCATCACGGTTCTGCCTCATCTCTTCGCTCATCCTCACGCTCACCATGTCCACCGCAACATTCTCACAGGCGCCCACGCCAGCGCCCGCTGCTGCAGGCCAGGCTGCGGTGACGACCGTGCCGCCCGTAGCCAAGCGCGTTCCCAAGGAAATGGCCCACCACGGCGACAAGCGTGTGGACGACTATTTCTGGCTGCGGGAGAAGGACAACCCTGACACCACGGCCTATCTGAAGGGCGAAAACGCCTATACCGATGCCGTCATGGCGCCTTTGAAGGATTTCCGCGAGTCGCTTTACAAGGAAATGCTGGCGCGCATCAAGGAGACGGACCAGAACGTGCCGTGGAAGAAAGATGGCTACTGGTACTACTCGCGTACCGAGCAGGGCAAGCAGTACAACATCTATTGCCGCAAGAAGGGCAACATGGAGGCGGCTGAAGAGATCGTGCTCGATCTGAACAAGCTGGCTGAGGGCAAGCCCTTTTTGTCTCTGGGCCTCTACGAGATTTCTCCAGACGGCAAGTGGCTTGCCTACTCTCTGGACTACACCGGCTTCCGCGAATATTCGCTGTATTTCAAGAACATGGAATCGGGCGAAGTGCTGGCTGACAAGATCGACAAGGTCCAGTCTGCTGCGTGGGCCAACGACAACAAGACCGTCTTCTATGTGATCGAGGACAAGGCCAAGCGTCCCTACAAGCTGCTTCGCCATGCGCTGGGCGGCAAGAGCGACGACCTGATCTTCGAGGAAAAGGATGAGCTCTATCGTTTGGGCGTCGAGACCACGCGCAGCCGCGGCTACGTCATCGCAAGTTCCGCCAGCTCCGAGACCAGTGAAGTACGCGTACTCGATGCGAACAAGTCGGCCGGCACCTTCAGCGTCGTCCTGCCGCGCAAGTTCGGCCATATGTATTCGGTGGATCATCACGGCGACCGCTTTTACATCGTCACCAACGACAAGGGCCGTAATTTCCGACTCGTGACAGCGCCTGCGGTGAATCCCGCCAAGAAGTTCTGGAAGCAGATGATCCCGCATCGCAACGATGTGCTGCTCTCCGGCATCGACATGTTTGAAGAGTTCTTCGTTGCCGCCGAGCAGAAGGACGCGCTGCCACAACTGCGCGTGCTCGACATCAATGGCCGCGGCTACACGATGAAGTTCCCGGAGGCGGTCTATACGGCGAGCCCCGGCACCAACGCGGAGTACAAGACCGGCGCCTATCGCTTCAACTATCAGTCATTCACCACGCCGAGTTCCGTGTTCGACTATGACGTGAAGACCAAGGAGCGCAAGTTGCTGAAGCAGCAGCCGGTATTGGGTGACTTTGATCCTGCCCGCTATGAGTCGAAGCGCCTTTGGGCCAAGGCCAAGGACGGCAAGAAGATTCCCATTTCGGTGGTGTATCGCAAGGACAAGCGTGCAACGGGCCCACAAGCTACACACCTGCAGGGCTACGGCTCCTACGGTTACTCCTATCCGGTCACGTTCAGTTCTTCGCGTCTGTCGCTCCTTGATCGCGGCGTTGTGTTTGCCGTGGCGCATATCCGCGGCGGCAGCGAAATGGGCAAGCAGTGGCATGACGACGGCAAGATGATGAAGAAGATGAACACCTTCACCGATTTCATCAGCGCCGCCGAATTTCTCGTTGCCGAGAAGTACACGGCACCGGACCGCCTCACGATTCAAGGGGGTAGCGCGGGCGGCCTGCTGATGGGTGCGGTGGTCAACATGCGGCCGGATCTCTTCAAGGCAGTGGTGTCTCAGGTGCCGTTTGTCGATGTGATGAACACGATGCTGGATGCCAGCCTGCCGCTGACGGTTGGCGAGTATCTGGAGTGGGGTAACCCCAACGATAAGAAGGCCTACCAATACATGCGTTCTTACTCGCCCTATGACAATCTCGCCAAGAAGGGCTATCCCGCCATGTTGATCGAGACCTCGCTCAACGACAGTCAGGTGATGTATTGGGAGCCGGCGAAATACGTGGCCAAGCTGCGTACGCTGAAGACCGACCAGAATCCGCTGTTGCTCAAGACCAACATGGATGCGGGTCACGGCGGCGCATCGGGTCGCTATGACTTTCTGAAGGAAGTCGCCTTCACCTACAGCTTCATTCTGTCGCAGCACGGTCTGGCGAAGTAGCGCGACAGCTGTCGCGCGGGATTCGGGATTGGGGGTTCGGGGTTCGTTGCGAATATTCGCGTGAACTTCCCGAGCCCCGAATCTCCATGCCCGAATCCCTTCGAATCATGCCCACGCTGAACCTCTACATACTCTGTGTCCTGATCTGGGGTTCCACCTGGATCGCCATCAAGTATCAGCTGGGCACAGTGGCGCCCGAGGTGTCGGTGTTTTACCGTTTTCTCCTCGCGGCGCTGCTATTGTTCGCGTTCTGCTGGTGGCGCAAGTTGCCTCTCAGGTTCACGCTGCGCCAGCATGTCCTGATGGCCATGCAGGGCATCCTGATGTTTGGCGTCAGCTACATCCTCGTCTATCACGCCGAATTGCATGTGGTGTCTGGCCTGGTGGCGGTCGGCTACTCCGCAAGCCCCTTGCTCAACATGCTGGCCGTGCGAGTTTTCTACGGCACGCCAATGAGCTTGCGCGTGACGCTTGGCGCGTTGCTGGGTATTGCCGGCATCGTGGTCATCTTCTTGCCGGAGTTCAAGTCCATGCGGGGCGACGGCAGCGTTGCGCTCGGCGCGACCTTCACCGCGTTGGCAGTGATCATTTCCGCCGTGGCAAGCAGCCTCGTCACGCGCAACAGCCATAACGGGCTGCCAGTCTGGCAAACGATGGCATGGGGCATGTTCTACGGTACGGTCTCGCTGTTGGCCATTGTGTTGGTGACAGGGAAGACCTTTCAGTTGCCGCTCAACGCACAGTATCTGGGCTCTTTGCTCTATCTCACCGTTTTCGGGTCGGTCATTGCGTTTGCCGCGTACTACACGCTGCTGGGCCGACTTGGTGCCGGACGTGCGGGCTACATCGGTGTGATGGTGCCTGTCGTCGCGCTGGTCATCTCCGCATTGTTTGAAGGGTTCCGCTGGCAGCTCGCAACCTGGCTTGGAATCTGCCTGTCGTTTGTGGGCAATGTCGTCGTGCTGCGGCAAGGTGCCAACAAGCCGGCGTAGGGGATGGGGTCTGACGCTGCTCAGGGGCTCCCCTCGGGAATGGTGACAGGCGGTCGAAAGCAGCGGACCGGCTCATGGAGAATATCGCCGGCCATGACTGGACAGCTTTCCATCCTGAATTGCGCGTGACGCTGTCAACTGGTACTGCGGTTCTTCAGGTTGGAGATTCCGCGGAATCGCTGGTGCGTCGCGCCGATGAGGCGCTATACAGCGCGAAGCAGCAAGGTCGTAACCGGGTCGTGCAAGGCTAGGCTTTGGCGGGCTAACGCGACGAGTCGCTGGCCCTTGCAAGGGCGTCATTGTGTATCGGTGCGCGCCGACCCAGTCCGACAGTGATCGCAATGGCTATCGCGAACAGTGCTGTTTGGAGGTCAATGATCTCGCCCAGCCACAGCGCAGAAGCGGCGAATGTCATGAAAGGCTGCAGCAGTTGCAGTTGTCCGATTCGGGCGATGCCGCCGATTGCCAGCGCGCGATACCAGGGGAAGAATCCCAGATACATGCTGATCACGCTTACATAGCCGAAGCCGACCAGGGCGCTTGTGGATGCATCGCGAATATTCGCAGGAAATGTGAACAGCGCCACCAGCAAGTTGACGGGCAGCGACAACACCAGCGCCCACGAGATGGTCTGCAAGCCACCCAGCGAACGAGATGTTGCGGCACCCAGCGCATAACCGAACGCAGCTGAAACCATGGCTGCAGCCAGGGCCAGGTCGGCCAGATGAGTCGTCACATGAAGTCCACCGTCGCCTTGGCCCAAGGCATAAACGACAGCAATGCCGCTGCCCATCACGGCCGGCCACCAAAATGCGGGGCTGGGTCGCTCATGCGCCACCATGGCGCCCGCCACTGCCGTCATCAGTGGCAACAAGGCCAGCACGACTGCACCATGCGTCGCCGATACGTATTGCATGGCCCAGGTGGTGAAGTACGGGAAGCCGAACACAACGCCAAGCGAGATCAGGCAAAGCTGTCGCCACTGCCTCTTGTCAGGGAGCGGTGAGCGCAACGCGACGAGCACGGCCAATGCAAAAGCACCTGCGATGACGGCGCGTCCCGACGCGACAAACATGGCGGGAAAGAACGCCACGGCGGCCCGGGTGGCTGGCAAGGTCAGGCTGAAGAGCGCGACAGCAAGGAGGCCCAACCACAGTCCTTCCCGAGCCCGCTGTCGAGAAGCGTGGCTTGCGGTATCCGGTGTGCTCACCCGGCGATCATTCCGGGGTCAACCTTGCTGCGCGATGTACTGGTCGAGCCCCGCGCGTGCCTCCTTGCGCACTTTCCACTTCAAAGGCGGAAGCCAACCCAGCAACTTGCCGGCAGGGCCCAGCGCCTGTCCCGCCCAGCGCCAGAAGCTGAACCGGTCGACATGCCGGACGATGAGGCCATCCCGGAATGCGAATACCGCGTCGATCTTGTTATGCACCTTGCGACCGGTCTTCGAGAACAGGTACTTCGCGTCCCAGTGGGCGCGGCCGCCACTGTCATCGGCGGCCACCTGCGAGTGTTCCAGCGAGAATTCGCGGGCGCGGCTGATGAGCATGCGCCACATGGCCATGACCTCAGGACCCTTCAGCATGGGGAACACGGTGTCGCTGAAGCTTGCGTCGGGGTGATAGCAGCGCGCCATGCCCTCCGGATCCATCCGGGCAAAGGCTGCATAGAAGTCATGGATCAGTTTTTCATGCGGATGCATTGCAATTCTCCTGAGACTAGAGGCCCAACATGGACAGGTGCCAGTCGATGTGCAGATACAGATACTTGCCCCAGCTGTTCCGTGAGAGACGGCCGTATCGCGGATGAGGACCTATGCTGCCCGCCTTGCAGCGAGCATCAAAGCGGCGAATACGCTCGATGAGCGCATCGAAGTCGCTCGCAAATGTCCCGGCGTCCGCCTGTGGCGCGAAGTCATGCAACCCGCTTTCAGCTCTGGGCAGCCTTTCCGGCCAAGGAATGAAATTGAGCACGAGCCAGCTGCCGACAGAGCGCGACCAGAGGTTGCTGCGAGTTGATGCGGGCTCTTCGCCGAGCATGACATCGAGGTCGTGAGAGAGGTGGATCACGGTGTGGTGACCTGACACGACACCATTGCTCGAGCGCGCCTCTGCGGTCAACGTCTCCAACCTGCGGAACAGCCGCTCACGTTCATGGGCAATGTAAAGATTGGACATCGTTAGCCTGTCTTGGCAACATCCAGGACGGGTCCGGGCGCGATGCGCTGCAGTTCGTCCGGCGTGAGCCAGAAAAGTGAATTGGGGAGGCCGGCGGCAGCCCATATGCGCGAATATTCGCAGAGCTGGCTGTCAATGAAGCAGACGGGAGGTTGCAAGTGTCCCACCGGGGCCACGCCGCCAATGACGAACCCTGTCCTGGATTTCACGAAGTCTGCATCCGCCTTGGCGAGTGCCTCACCCAGCGATTCCGCCACGCGCTTTTCATCCACCCTGTGGCGACCGCTGGCGATGACCAGCACCGTGCGATCCGTGTCGCGGGCGCGGAAGATCACTGACTTCGCGATCTGGGCCACGTCGCAACCGAGATGATCGGCGGCCGCCTGAGAGGTGTGCGTGGCATCCTGAAGCAGGTTGATGCGGTCGTGAAGACCCTGTGCCGCGAGCACCGAACGGATTCGTTCGATGGCAGGATGATGAAAATCGGGATGTGAGGCAGCGTTCATGGATTGATTTGAGTCAACGTGGCAGTCTTTTTCTTGGCTGTCGCTCGCTCTAGGGCAGCGAGACTGGGAATCTTACTTGACTTCAATCAAGGTGGGGTGCTTGCCCCGCGCCGCATACTTTTTTCGCAATCAGCTCATCACAGAAACCAGGGGAGAACCGCATGTTGTCGGATATTGAGATCGCCCAGAAGGCCACCATGAAGCGCATCGGCGAGATTGCCGCCAAACTTGGCATTCCTGACAGCGCGGTCGAGCCGTTCGGGCACTACAAGGCAAAGATTTCGCTGGACTATATCAACACGCTGAAGGGCAAGCCCGACGGCAAGCTCATCCTCGTGACGGCCATTTCGCCGACGCCTGCTGGCGAAGGCAAGACCACCACCACCGTGGGCTTGGGCGATGCGCTGAACCACATCGGCAAGAAGGCCATCATCTGCCTGCGCGAGCCATCATTGGGCCCGGTGTTCGGCATGAAGGGTGGCGCTGCTGGGGGCGGTTACGCGCAAGTGGTTCCGATGGAGGACATCAATCTCCATTTCACGGGTGATTTCAGTGCCATTGCACTGGCCAACAACTTGCTCGCTGCGTTGATCGACAACCATATTCACCAAGGCAACGAATTGGGTTTTGATGTACGCCGCATCGCCTGGAAGCGTGTGGTGGACATGAACGATCGGGCACTGCGTGACATCACCATTTCCCTCGGCGGTCCGGCAAACGGTTATCCGCGCCAGGATGGCTTTGATATCGTCGTCGCGTCAGAGATCATGGCCATCTTCTGTCTGGCGACGAGCATCAAGGATCTGAAGGAGCGTATGGGCAAGATTGTGGTCGGCTACACCAGAGACCAGAAGCCCATTCTCGCAAAGGACCTCAATGCGCAGGGTGCAATGACCGCTCTGCTCAAGGATGCGCTGGCACCGAACCTGGTACAGACGCTGGAGAACAGCCCGGCCTTCATTCATGGCGGCCCGTTCGCAAATATCGCGCATGGTTGCAACTCCGTACTGGCCACACAGACCGCACTGAAGCTGGGTGATTACGTCGTGACGGAGGCCGGCTTCGGCGCGGATCTGGGTGCCGAGAAGTTCATCGACATCAAGTGCCGCAAGTCGGGTCTGCGTCCTTCAGCTGTCGTGATCGTGGCTACCATCCGCGCGTTGAAATACCACGGCGGGATGGATGTGAAGGAAGTGAGCAAGGAGGATGTGGCCGCGCTCGAAAAAGGCATCGTGAACCTGGAACGGCATATCGACAACGTGCAGAACAACTTTGGCCTGCCCTGTGTGGTGTCCATCAACCATCGCACGCATGACACGCAGGCTGAGCTCGACCTGCTGGTGGATCGCGTCACCAAGCGCGGTGCCAAAATTGTGGTCGCCAAGCACTGGGCCGATGGCGGCAAGGGCGCGGCGGATGTGGCGAGGATTGTGGTCGACATGTGCGAGAAGCCCAACAACTTCAAGTTTGTTTATGAAGAGCAAGCACCGCTCTGGGACAAGATGAAGGCAATTGCCACCAAGATTTATGGTGCTTCCGATATCACGGCCGACAGCAAGGTGCGCGGTCAGATCAAGAAGCTGCAGGAGGCCGGCTATGGCCATTACCCGATCTGTGTGGCCAAGACGCAGTATTCGTTCTCAACCGATCCGCAGCTGCGTGGCGCGCCGTCGGGCCATGTGGTGAATATTCGCGAGGTACGGCTGGCGGCAGGTGCCGAGTTCATAGTGATGGTGTGCGGTGACATCATGACCATGCCTGGTTTGCCCAAAGTTCCCTCGGCAAATGCCATTGACGTGGATGACAGCGGCAAGATCATCGGCCTGTTCTGAGCGCTGATTCTGGTCACACCCATCCCGCGAACGCGGGATGGGTGTCACAGATGCAAGACTTGCAAGCCCTTCGGGGCTTGTGTCGCTTTCAAAGGTGGATGAAGATGGGTGAAAGATATTCGCCGCACATCTCAACGGAACCCCCACAGCCATGCTTCTGGAAGCGGACCTGTCCCGATTTGCCGATGCATCGAATCCCTGCTGGGTGCAGGACATTCACTTGTCTCGAGTCATCTGGGCAAACGCATCCGCGGTAAAGGCGCTTCGAGCCGACAGTGAGGACGAGCTGAAGGAGCGCGAAGTGAAGCCGCAGTCGCGAGCCGCGCATACGCGTCTGTGGACATATCTTGGCCGCGTATCAGCGGGGCAGGAGGTGGTCACGCAATGGACCACCTATCCCAAGGGCTACCCGGTCACATTCATGGCAAGGGTGAGCGCCTTTCGCACCCGTGAGGACCGCATCGCGCTGTTTTTCGATGCACGCATCATCGATGATGCGGTTTGCGCGGAAGGCCTGCGTATGCTTGAGGCATCGCGTCACTCCATCTCGCTGTTCTCAATGTACCGGCTGGATGGTGCCATCCTCGAACGTAATGCTTCCTTTCTTCGGGAGTTTGGCGAACCGGGGGATCCGGCCGCTGATTGCTTTCTTCGTCTGTTTGTCGATCAGCAAGAGGCCGATCGCATCCGCAATGAGGTCATTACCGCAGGCGAGTATCGCGGCCGCGCACGCCTGACCAGCCCTCGTGGCACGCGCTGGCATCTGCTGCTGGCGGTGTCCATCCTTGATCCGGTGGATGGCCAGCGTGCCATCTTGGTCGAGTCGTTTGACATCCACGAACAAGTGGAGGCGGAGTTCCGTGCAGTCGAGGCGGAGCGTCTGCTGCAGCGGATCGCTGATGAGTTCCCGCACCCGGTGGTATATCTGGATCAAGATAGGCAGTATCGCTTTGTCAACAAGACCTATTGCAACTGGCTGGGCCTTCCGAAAGAGCGCATTCTGGGTCAGCTCGTGGGCGATGTTGTCGGCCACGAAGTCGAGGATAGGCTGGAACAAAACTGGGAGAAGTTGAGACAGGGAGAGCGAGCCCACTATGAACGCCATGCCGACTATGCGGGTCGAGGCGAGCGCTGGATCCGCGTGGATCTGGTTCCACACCTGACGGGTGACGATCGCTTCGGTGGTGTCTATGTCTTCGGCTATGACGTCCATTCGGAGAAGCTTGCACTGGCAGGCTTGCGCACATCCGAGCTGCAGTTGCAGCTCATCACCGACAATCTGCCGGTTGCAGTCTGCACGATCGACAGGAATCATCGTGTCCACTTCGCCAATGCGCCTCTCTGCAACTGGTTTGGCCTTCGTCACGACAGCATGCTGGGGCGGCACATCGCCGAGATTCTCGGTAACGAGACCTACGATGAAGTGAGACCACTGTGCGACCGCGCCCGGACCGGGGAGCAGATCAGCGTCCGGCGTCGCGCCGAGCTGCATGGCGAGATGCGCTGGATCGACACGAGCATCGCTGCTTTCAATGATGGCCAGTCCAATCAAGACGGCCTCATCATTGTGCTCGTCGATGTGACTCGCCGTGTGCAATCCCGCGATGCACTTGATAGCGTGCGCAACACCCTCACCTCCCATCTGGCAAACACGCCGCTGGCCGTCATTCAGCTCAACGCAAATCGGCGTGTTGCGCAGTGGACCGGGCGCGCGGCTGACGTGTTTGGCTGGACAGACAAGGAGGCCATTGGACGCAGCTTCGATGAGATTCGCATCTTCGATGAGGATGGTCGGACACGGTTCGAACATGAGTTGAGTGGGCTGGAGCGCGGTGTCGAGGATCGTTTCACTGCTTCGATGCGCAACTTGCGCAAGGACGGTGCCCAGTTGCACAGCGAATGGTATGTGTCGGTGCTCCGTGAAGGGGGTACGGGGGTCACGTCATACCTCCTGCTGGTGCAGGATGTTTCGGCACGGGTTCAGGCTGAGCGCCATCTGCAATATGTGGCCAATCATGATGTTCTCACCGGGCTGGCCAATCGCTCGCAATTGCAAGAACGTCTGAAGGCAGAGATTGCACGAGCGCGGCGGCTCCATCACAGCGTGGCTGTTGTGCTGTTTGATTTGGACCGGTTCAAGTTCGTCAATGAAAGCCTGGGTCATGGCGTTGGCGATGCACTGCTTCAGGAGGTGGCGCTACGATTCAGTGAAAACCTGGCTCAGGGCGAGCTGTTGGCGCGAACTGGCGGTGACGAATTCATGCTGTTGGTGAGCCAGGAAGTGCCTGGGCCAGAGGGCGGGCAGGGTCTGGTGCGCGCCGAGGAGATGCGCAAGCTGCTTTCACGCCCCTTCCAGGTGGCAGGCCAGCCCTTGTACGTGACGGCAAGTATTGGCGTATCCGTGTTCCCCTATGACGCTGACTCGGACACCGATCTGATCAAGAATGCTGACTGGGCCATGTACCGAGCCAAGGACGGAGGTCGCAACAGCGTGCAGGTCTATTCACATGCGCTGGCGAGCGACGTGCCGGTACGGCTCTCGCTCGAGTCGGAGCTCAGGCAGGCGATCGAGCTGAATCAACTCGAGTTGCACTACCAGCCGAAGCAGAATCTGGTCACCCAGCGGATTACCGGTGCCGAAGCGCTCTTGCGTTGGCGACATCCGGTGCGCGGGCTTGTTCCACCAGACGAGTTCATTTCGCTTGCTGAAGAGTCCGATCTGATCCTGCACGTCGGCAGCTGGGTGATTCGCCAGGTAGCCCATCAGATCGCAGCCTGGCGCGCTGCATATGGGACCGTGCCCCAGATCGCCATCAATTTGTCGGCGGTGCAGTTGAAGCAGCGCGACCTCGGCAAGGAGATTCTTTCGGCCCTCTCCGATGCGGATCTGCCGGGCAGCGCCCTCATGGTCGAGGTGACCGAGACCGGCGTGGTCAGCGACCCGCTCCTCGCCACCATCACCCTTGAGCTGTTGCGAGACCACGGCGTACATGCCGCCATTGACGACTTCGGCAAAGGATTTTCCAGTCTGACCCAGTTGAAGCGGCTCCCCATCGACGCACTCAAGATAGATTCATCCTTTGTGCGCGATGTGGTGATTGACCGTGACGATGCAGCAATCGTACAGGCCATTATCGGACTGGCTCGGAACCTGGACTTGCAGGTGATTGCGGAGGGTGTTGAAACCAGTGGTCAGATGGCGTTTCTGGTGAATCATGGTTGTACCGAGGCCCAGGGATACCTGATCTCGCGGCCGCTGCCAGCCGATGACTTCGCGTCCCGCTATCTGGCGACACCGTCCCGATAGAGACTGCGAATATGCGCAATTGCGCAATTGCTCCGCTGCATCCCGCTCCGGCTGCGGTATCCTTCCAGTCTGTCGTTGCCACTCCCGAGAGTTAGCCTGTCATGTCACTTCTGACCGATACCCAGTCGATTTCCAAGCGGTTGACCCGCTACAAGATCCTGCGCGAGCTGGGCCGAGGCGCTTCAGGCAAGGTCTATCTTGCAGAGGATCCTTTTGCCAAACGCCAGGTAGCGATCAAGGTCCTGTTCACCGAAGGCAGCCAGGCATCGGCGGAAGATGCCGCGCTCTACAAGAGCATGTTCATCAATGAGGCATCGCTGGCCGGCAAGCTGGTGCATCCCCATATCACGCAGATTCTGGACGCCGTGGTGGAGGACAGCTTCAGCTACATCGTCATGGAGTACGTGGAAGGCGGCACGCTGGAGCAATATACCCAGCCCAACAATCTCCTGCAGGCGGGCCAGGTGGTGGAGATCATCTTCAAGTCGGTGCGTGCACTGGCCTACGCGCACTCGCTCGGACTCACCCATCGAGACATCAAGCCCGGCAACATCCTGTTGTCGTCCGGTACCAACATCAAGATTGCCGACTTCGGTGCCGCGATCAACCGGATCTCGGACAAGACCGTGGTCACGCAGGTGGGCTCACCCGCTTATATGGCGCCGGAACTGATTTCTGGCGCGGCGCAGGCATCGCACCGGACTGACATCTATTCGCTTGGCGTGGTGATGTTCTATCTCCTTGCGGGCCGACTGCCCTTCCAGGCGACCAATCCCGCCAGCCTGACCTACATGATGGTCAATACCGATCCCGAGCCCCCCAGCAGCGTACGCATGGGGGTTGCCAAGGATCTGGATGACATCGTCATGAAGGCGATGGCCCGGAACCCTGCAGAGCGTTATCAGGCCTGGGAAGATTTTGGCCTTGCGCTGACGGATATCTGGGCCAAGGAGCTGTCGTCGCAAGAGGAGCGCGACGAGTCCGATTCTGCCCGCTTCGCAGTGCTGAAGACGCTGCCCTTTTTCAAGGGATTTCCCGAGAACGAGCTGTGGGAGGTCCTGCGGATCAGCAAGTGGCGCAAGCTCTCGGCCGGCACGGTCATCATCAAAGAGGGCGATCGCGGGGATTCATTCTTCGTGCTTGCCGGTGGCTATTGCAAGGTTACGCGGGGCAACAAGACCCTGTCCGCGCTCGCTGCAGGCGACTGCCTGGGTGAAATGGCATATCTGGGTCAGAAGGAAGAGCGATCGGCTACGGTCACGTCGACCAGCGAATGCATGGTCATGAAAATCAGGGCAGAGGACCTCACCCACGCGACGCCACTTTGCAAGCACCACTTTGATCGCCAGTTCTTGCGGGTGCTGGTGTCGCGACTTGACCAGGCGAATCAGCAGATTTCAGTACTGTCCTGACTGCTGCCTGGCGATGCAGCAGGGTGGCGATGACTCTGGCTCAGGTTGCACGTTTCGCACATCTCAAGTCACGAAGTAGGCAAATGCAAACGTCGCCATCATCAAGATCGCCGTTGCAATCTTGACCACGGCGCCGGCGACGATACCTAGCCAGGTGCCCAGCCCCACCTTGCCGGCATCACCGAGCCTGCCGCGAGCAAGGTACTCGCCCAGGAATGCACCAATGAAGGGGCCAACGAATATGCCGATGAGCCCGAAAAACAGTCCCAGAATGGCGCCAACGGTTGCGCCGATGAGCGCTTGCTTGCTGGCGCCCGCTCGCTTTGCACCCATCAGTCCTGCGAGAAAGTCGAGTGCCATGGCACCGGCTGTCATGCAACCCAGCAGCACGATGACCCAGCCATTGACGTGCGTATATTGGTCGATGTGCGCGCCCAGCCACAGCCCGGCAAAAATGAGCGGCAGGCCAGGGAGCGCAGGCAATACCGTGCCAGCGAATCCGATGATGATGAGCAGCAATGCCGCAATCCAGAGCCAATTGATATCCATTGGGTGATGTCCGATATGAAGCGTTGTCAGAAGGTGGGATCGGTGCGAATATTCGCAAGACTATAATTTGTGGATTGCGTTCCCGCATTGCCTTCGTGCAGGGGCGCCTCACTGGACACCGGACCCTTGCAAACGACCGTTGCAGTACCCGAATTCAATCTCGCTGATCGGCTCGCGCGACGCGCATTCGTCGCACGCGGATTGCAGGCGCTGCTGCCACCTGCATCAGTCATTGCCGAGGATGAACCGTTGCGTGCCTACGAGTGCGATGGGCTTTCAGCATACAGGCAACTCCCGCTTGTGGCGGTGCTGCCCGCGACCGAGGCTGAAGTGCAGGCCGTGATGCGGTTTGCCAGCGCTAACGATGTACCCGTGGTTGCCCGCGGGTCCGGGACTGGCCTTTCCGGTGGTGCCACGCCGCACGGCGAGGGCATCCTGATGTCCATGGCACGCTTCAATCGCATACTCAATGTCGATCCGCTGGCAAGGACTGCAGTTGTGCAACCTGGTGTACGCAATCTTCGTATCTCGGAGCACGTTGCACAGTTTGGCCTTTACTACGCGCCTGACCCATCCAGCCAGATCGCTTGTTCGATCGGCGGCAACGTGGCTGAAAATTCGGGCGGCGTGCACTGCCTCAAGTATGGGCTTACGGTGCACAACATTCTCAGGCTTCGCGTGATCACGATCGAAGGCGAGATGCTTGATATTGGATCCAGCGCGCTGGATTCACCCGGCCTTGATTTGCTTGCACTCATGACCGGTTCCGAAGGTCTGCTCGGTGTGGTAACCGAGGTGACCGTGAAGCTCACGCCCAAGCCGCAGGTCGCGCGGGTGGTGATGGCAAGCTTTGCTGATGTTGAACAGGCAGGCAATGCGGTAGCTGCAGTGATTGGCGCGGGCATCATTCCCGCCGGTCTGGAGATGATGGACAAGCTGGCCACACGGGCAGTGGAAGACTTCGTGCAGGCAGGCTATGACCTGGATGCAGAGGCGATTCTGCTGTGTGAGTCGGATGGCACGGCTGAAGAAGTGGATGAGGAAATTGCCAAGATCAGCGCGGTGATGAAGGCGGCGGGGGCCACCGATCTTCGGGTCTCACGCGATGAGTCAGAGCGACTCAAGTTCTGGTCTGGCCGCAAGGCAGCCTTTCCCGCCGTGGGGCGCATTTCTGCCGACTACTATTGCATGGATGGGTCGATACCGCGGCGTGAGCTTGCGCATGTGCTGAAGCGCACTGCCGAACTGTCTGTGAAGTATGGTTTGGCCTGCGCCAACGTGTTTCACGCAGGAGATGGCAATCTGCATCCGCTCATTCTGTTCGATGGCAACAAGCCCGGCGAGCTCGAGCGCGCGGAGCAATTCGGCGCCGACCTGCTGGAGTTGTGCATCGAGGTGGGTGGCACCATCACCGGCGAACATGGTGTGGGTATCGAAAAGATCAATCAGATGTGCAGCCAGTTTCGTCCTGAGGAGCTTGCGCGCTTTCATGCGGTGAAGGCGGCATTCGATTCGAAGACCTTGCTCAATCCCGGCAAGGCCGTGCCATTGCTGCATCGCTGTGCCGAGTACGGTGCGATGCGAGTGAGCAGCGGGAAGTTGCCGTTCGCAGACATCCCCCGATTCTGATGAGCAACGTCGACGCTGCCATCCAGGCGATTCAGGAGACGCTGCGAGTCGCCAGCGCTGCAGGGACGCCAGTATGCATTCGTGGCGGCGGCAGCAAGGACTTCCTCGGACGGCAGGCAGGCGGCAGTCTGGTGTCCACGACTGGCCTTGCAGGCATCGTTGACTATGAACCACGCGAGCTGGTGCTTACCGTGCGTGCGGGCACGCCACTGGCAGACGTGGAGCAGGCGCTTGCCGCAGCGGGGCAGATGCTGGCCTTCGAGCCACCGCATTTCGGTGCAGGCGCCACCATCGGGGGCACTGTTGCAGCAGGTCTTTCAGGTCCACGCCGACCCTATGCCGGTGCGGTCCGCGACTTCATGCTCGGTGCACGAATCATCGATGGTGGTGGACAGGTCTTGTCCTTTGGCGGGCAGGTCATCAAGAATGTTGCGGGCTATGACCTGACACGCCTGATGGCAGGCGCGATGGGAACGCTGGGTGTGCTGGTCGAGGTCTCATTCAAGGTGTTGCCTCGCCCCGCTGCGGAAACAACACGGTGTTTGCAGATCGACAGGCTGGCCGCCATCGAACGAATGAATCTCTGGGCCGGCAGTCCACTTCCCATCTCGGCCACGTCTTGGCATGACGGCTTGCTGCATGTTCGACTCTCCGGTGCAGTGGCCGGTGTTGCAGCCGCAGTGCGCAAGGTCGGCGGGGAAGAAGTGTCTGCAGCAGAAGGATTCTGGTTATCACTTCGCGAGCAGCAACATGCGTTCTTCACCATGGATTCGATGCTGGTTCGATTGTCACTGCCCCCGACGACCACTGCGAATATTCGCAATGCAGGCAGCAAGGATACAGACGAGTGGATTGAATGGGGGGGTGCCCAACGTTGGTTGCGCAATGTTCAGGATGTAGCCGCGCTGCGACGAGAGGTAGCTGAGTTGGGCGGCCACGCCACGTGCTTCCGGCAGGCAGTCGTGACCGAGCCGGTGTTTCACCCTGTCGCGCCAGCGCTGCATCCGGTGCACTGTCGCCTGCGGAAGACTTTTGATCCTGCGGGCATTCTCAATCCTGGACGACTCGACAGCTTCTGAGGCCGCATGCAAACCCGACTTGATCCCGCCTTGATGGATTCCGCCGCCGGCCGCGAAGCCGAGGAGATCCTGCGCAAGTGCGTCCATTGCGGATTTTGCCTGGCGACCTGCCCGACCTACGGCATTGTCGGCGATGAGCTGGACAGCCCCCGTGGGCGCATCTACCTCATGAAACAGATGATGGAGGGGGCCGCTTCATCACAGAAGACGTTGCACCATCTCGATCGCTGTCTGACTTGTCGTGCCTGCGAGACAACGTGTCCTTCCGGCGTCCAGTATGGTCGGCTGGTGGACATCGGGCGCGAGATCGCCGAGCAGAAGTCCCCGCGTCCGGTACATCAGCGTGTTCTGCGGTGGGGACTACGCAAGGTGCTGTCCAGCCCATCGCTTTTTTCTTTGGGTGTTGGCGCTGGTCGCCTCGTCCGGTCGGTCCTGCCTGTTGCACTCGCGCGCAAACTGCCCGTCGCAAAGTCCGCTGGCCATTGGCCGGAAGCTAGGCATGCTCGCAAACTGGTCGTGCTGCAAGGTTGCGTACAACCCGTTCTTGCACCGGATATCAATGGTGCGTTCGCCAGGGTGATGGATGCGCTCGGCATATCGGTCCTGACTGCACTCGATTCCGGATGTTGTGGCGCGTTGTCCCACCACCTCAATGCAGTGGATGAATCCAGACAGCGGGCGCGCCAGAACATCGATTCATGGTGGCCACTCGTGGAGCAGGGTGTGGAAGCTGTGGTCGTGACAGCGAGTGGGTGCGGCACACACGTTCGGGACTATGGACACTTGCTGCAGCAGGATTCGCGGTATGCAGAAAAAGCAGAAAAAATTTCCGCCATGACCCGTGACCCGGCCGAACTCCTGGCAAAGGAGTCCGACGGCCTGCTGCAGTTGCTTGCCAGCAGGCCGCAAGGGCGGCAGCAACGAGTAGCTTTTCACTCGCCATGCAGCCTCCAGCATGGCCTCCAGATTCGTGGCGTTGTGGAGAACATCTTGCGGAGTGCAGGTTTCAGTCTGACGGACGTGCCCGATAGCCACCTTTGCTGCGGATCGGCGGGCACCTACTCCTTGCTGCAGGAATCGCTCTCACAAGAACTGCGTTCACGCAAAGTCACAGCCTTGGAGTCCGGTGCACCGGAAGTGATCGCAACGGCAAATATCGGCTGCTTGAGCCATCTCGAGGGCGGCAGCGGCACACCAGTTCGGCACTGGATTGAGCTGATTGACCAGCGCCTGTCCCACTAACTTGGCCACCTAGAATCGCGCGAACAGCCTGAATCGTTCGGCGCGGTCGCCGGGACGGGCACCGTCCCACAGCAACTGCCACCCTTCAGGCACGGTCGGCGGCTTGTCAAGAACCCCCTGAATGAGGACCAGGCCGCAGTCGGAGTCTGACAACGAGGTCACGGGTTGAAACCGCAGTCCGGCGTGAAAGTTGAACGCTGCCCGTTGCGGATCACCCAGCTGCATCTGGCCCACGCAGTCCGCTCCATTGGGGAGTGCGGCCTTGATTGCCGCGGCTGTGCCGCGGTAGCTCCTCACGTGGTCGACAGCCGGCAGCCAGAGCAGATTCGCCAGCATCCAAATCAAGGTCATGCCAGCGCACCAATTCACGATGGCGCGGCGATTCGTGCGGCGCGTGCGCAATACAGCAATGAGCCAGACGACAGTGAGCGTTGCTGCGATGGAGAACGCAATCCAGCTGAGGTCATGCACGTAACCGGGCGCCTGACGAGCCGCCCACTTCGCCGCACCGCGAGGCACACCTGTCACCACGCCTGCCCAGCCGCTCCACAGCAGCGATGCGATCAAGAAGAACGCGGCCAACCCAAGCCAGTCAACAAAACTCGCGAGCCCTCTGGGCAGGCGATCGAGCGCCTGAACCGCCACCACAACAAGCGGAACCAGCAGCGGAAGTGCCATGTCGTCTCGCGGTTCGCGTACCAGGGAGAGTCCGATGAGCAGCACGACAAATGTGATCAGGGGCAACTGAAGTCCCAGGCGCTCATTCAAGTTCTTGCGCTCTTTGAACCAGATCCACATCGCCACAGGCAATGCGGGCAGCGCATACCAGGGCAGCAGCCGGGTGAAATAAAGCGGGTCAAAGGGGCGCCCTTGAATGGACATGGTCTGTACGCCAAGTGCGGTCGGCAACCAGATGCTTGGCGCCAGTTCACCATAGGTCAGCATCAAGGCGGGCCATAGGGCAGCAGAAAACAATGCAGCCAACGTGCTGATCGCCACAGCGCGCAGCACGGCGGTTCGCCGCCAGGCGGGACGCCAGATCATGATGACCGTGGCAGGCAGAACCGAGAGCAGTGCAGGGACAAGACCGGCAGACAGCGCCACAAGACTCGCCCCGCCTGAAAGCCAGAGTGTCGCCTGTCTGGGCTGTCTGTCCATGACCGCCAATCCCTGAAATGCCATTGCAGCACCGGCCATAGGGGGCAGCGCAAAACTGATCTCATGGCCTCGCAACAGCAACCCCCAGCATCCCAGCAAGGTCAATGCGGTGATCCTGCCAGCACGGCTATCAGAAAGTTCGATGGCCGCCCGTGCGCAGCACCACATCGTCAGCGCTACCCATACGCCACTCACCAGCCGTGCCCCGTCATGCAACGGCAACCAGGGTGAAAACATCATTGCGGACCACGAGGCCAACCATGCGGAGAACGGCGGATACTCAAGGTATGGAACACCTACGATGCTGGGCACAATCCAGTCTTCGCCCTGCAGCATGGCATGTATGACGCCAAAGCTGAGGGCTTCATCCGGCTTCCAGGGGTCGCGGCCGATCAGACCGGGCAGGAGCCACGCCAGACACACAAGGATGAAGAGTGTTGCCTTGAGCGGAGTTGTAGCACCGTCAAAAACAATCGGCTGGCCTAGCAAACTTCCCAACTTGCTTGGTGGCAAGACAGCGCGAGACGATTCGCTGGACGCGGCGGAGTCAGTGTCGGCCATGGGGGTGAGTCAGGTCGTGCCGGAGGAGACGCATGTGCCGGATTGTAAGTCTGCAGCGTGGGAAGGGACAGGCCAGGTCCCGGAAATGCAAAAGGCAGCCCGAGTGGGCTGCCTTTGCTCGGGCGAATATTCGCAGGCTGGGCGCTTACTCTGCGTCAGGCTTCGCTTCTGGCTTTGTAATGGAGGAATTCTTGGCATATCGCTGGCGGAACTTGTCGATCCGGCCTGCTGTATCCATGATCTTGTGCTTGCCCGTGTAGAACGGATGGGACTCCGAGGAGACTTCGATCTTCACGACCGGGTATTCCTTGCCATCAGTCCACTTCATCTTGTCGCCGCTTTTTACCTCAAGGGTGGAGCGGGTCAGCATTTTGAAGTCGCAGCTGGTGTCGAC
This sequence comes from Betaproteobacteria bacterium, assembly GCA_031394355.1. Lineage (GTDB taxonomy): Bacteria > Pseudomonadota > Gammaproteobacteria > Burkholderiales > Usitatibacteraceae > JAEUMY01. Next base: position 21,906 of record JANNSU010000065.1, read on the forward strand.
AAAGATGACTTCGTTGTAGACGGGGTGGGTGTTGGCTTTCATGTTCGGGTCCTTTTCGTACCAGTCTGGCAGTGCGGTCCGCGATGGCGACCCCTGTGGTCGTCCGCGTTATCTGTTGCCCGCCTTGGAATGGCGAAAGTTGAAAACCGGAAATTATGCCAAATCCGGCGGGCTGGTGCAAGTATTTGAATTTCGTGGGTTTTGCGTGGGGTCAATACAAACCAGTCGGATCAGCTGAAGCCGACCTTCGATTCGCAGGGCGATCAGTTCCGCTTCATGGATTCAAAGAACTCGCCGTTGGTCTTGGCGCCACGCAGACGGTCCAGCAGGAATTCTGTTGCTTCCATTTCATCCATGCCGTACAGGAGCTTGCGAAGGATCCAGACCTTCTGCAACACTTCGGCGCCGAGCAGCAGCTCTTCCCGACGGGTACCGGAACGATTGACGTTGATCGATGGGTACACACGCTTTTCGGCCATGCGCCGATCCAGGTGAATCTCCATGTTGCCCGTGCCCTTGAATTCCTCGTAGATCACGTCGTCCATACGGGATCCCGTATCGATCAGTGCCGTGGCAATGATGGTGAGTGAGCCACCTTCCTCCACATTCCGCGCTGCCCCAAAAAAGCGCTTGGGTCGTTGCAGGGCGTTGGAGTCGACACCACCCGTGAGCACTTTGCCGGAAGCGGGTACAACCGTGTTGTAGGCACGCGCCAAACGCGTAACCGAATCCAGCAGGATCACAACATCTTTCTTGTGCTCGACGAGTCGTTTGGCCTTTTCAATGACCAACTCGGCCACTTGTACGTGCCGGGTTGCCGGCTCGTCAAAGGTCGATGCCACCACCTCGCCCTTTACCGTCCGCGTCATTTCTGTGACTTCCTCGGGACGCTCATCAATCAGCAAAACGATCATCACGACTTCGGGATGATTCGAGGTGATGGCGTGCGCGATGTGCTGCATCAATACCGTCTTGCCCGCCTTCGGCGGTGAGACGATGAGACCACGCTGACCGCGTCCAATTGGCGCAATGATGTCGATGACCCGGCCGGTCAGGTTTTCTTCTGCCTTGATGTCGCGCTCGAGGCGCAGCATCTTGGTGGGATGAAGCGGCGTCAGATTCTCGAAAAGAATCTTGTTCTTGGTATTTTCTGGCGCTTCGCCATTGACCTTGTCTACCTTGACGAGCGCGAAATATCGCTCACCTTCTTTCGGCGTGCGGATCTCGCCTTCGATCGTGTCGCCGGTATGCAAATTGAAGCGGCGAATCTGGGAGGGGCTGACATAGATGTCGTCAGGTCCGGCCAAGTAGGACGTGTCGGGGGAGCGCAGAAAGCCAAAGCCGTCCTGCAACACCTCAAGCGTGCCATCTCCGAAGATGCTCTCGCCCTTCTTTGCCTGATGTTTCAGGAGAGCAAAAATCAGCTCCTGCTTGCGCAGTCGGTTGGCACCCTCCAGATCATGCTGGGCGGCCATTTCGACGAGGTCGGACACGTGGAGAAGTTTCAGATCGGAAAGGTGCATGACTGGATGGTGCCTCTCGGCTATGCCGGGAAGTTGCGGAGTTTCAGGTGTGTTTTGGGAGGCGGCGGAAAGTGGCTGCACGCCGATCCGGTGGTGCGGGAAAGTACTTCGGAAACTGGGGGAGAGCTGCGGGAGGACCTACCGGATGGAGTCGAAGGATAGGCCCTTCGCGATGGACTGTCAACGCAATTGCACAAGCCGCACAGTCGAGGCGCGCAAGGCGCGCCTCGTTGAAAGATCAAAGATTGCTGTCGATAAATGCTGCGAGCTGCGACTTTGACAGGGCGCCGACCTTGGTGGCCTCCACGCTTCCGCCTTTGAACAACATCAAAGTGGGAATCCCTCGAATGCCATATTTGGGTGGCGTCGCCGCATTTTCGTCAATATTGATCTTCGCCACCTTGAGACGGCCGCTGTACTCCCGGGCAACCTCGTCCAGTATCGGCGCGATCATCTTGCAAGGGCCACACCACTCAGCCCAATAGTCCACAAGAACTGGCGTCGCGGAATGCAATACTTCCTGATCAAAACTGCTGTCTGTCACATGAACGATGGAATCACTCACATTGGACCTCTTGTCGGGTTGCGGGCAGCGGAGGCGCTGCGCCAAGGAACAAATTCTACTGGAGTTGGCCGTGAATCGTGCAAAGCAACGGGAGGCACTTCATGCAGACTGTTACCGGCCTTTGGGGGCTTTATCGAGTCCCTTGACTGCAGTGCCAGGGCCTATGTTCCGCGTCTTGAACCAGCCGACATTGGTTTCCAGCGCATAGCGCGCCGGCCCGGTTGCGGAGTGCAGAATTTCGGCATGAGGCTCCATGTCCATGATGTTGATGATCCTGCCTTGTTCGTCAATGAATGCTATGGAGAGGGGAATAAGCGTGTTTTTCATCCACATCGAGTGATAACCGACCTCATCAAATACGAAAAGCATGCCGTCTTGTTTGCCCAGCTTCTCGCGGTGCATGAGCCCGCGCATGCGTGATTCAACGGTGGAGGCAACTTCCGCCTTGATCGTGTGGCCGTTGATGGAGAGGTTGAGAGAAGGTAGCGAGCCCTGCGCATGGACCACTTGATGGGGGAGGGCTGCGCAGGAGACGAGGATTGCTGCAAACAAGTATTGTCGGATTGTCATAAAGGGGGCTCCAATTTCCGAGTCAGTCATTGCTTTCCGGTATGGCCAAACCCACCCGCACCGCGAGAAGAGTCTTCGAACTCATTCACGACCTTGAATGCCACCTGAGCTACCGGAATGACAACCATCTGCGCGATTCTATCCATCGGTTGAACCGTGTAGCTGGCATGGCTTCGGTTCCAGAGCGATACGAAGACCTGTCCCTGATAGTCTGAGTCGATCAGCCCGACGAGATTGCCCAATACGATCCCGTGTTTGTGGCCAAGACCGGAACGAGGCAACAGCACGGCAGCGAGTCCCGGATGAGCCAGATGTACGGCGATTCCTGTAGGGATGAGTTGGCTTTCGCCAGGGGCCAACGCAATGGACTCGTTGATGCAAGCTTTCAGATCAAGCCCTGCAGCGCCTGGCGTGGCATACGCAGGCAGGGCGTCACGCACACGGTCGTCCAGGATCCGAATTTCAATGGTGGTCAAGATTTCCCCTTCTGCGGCTTGGATTTCCGTCCAATGCTAGTGGCGTTTACAGATGGTCTGTCGTTCAGCCTCATTACGGTCTCGGCAATGAGTTTTGCAGCAATTTCAGTTTTGGGCGCCTTGGAGAGCGTGCGTGAACCACCTTCCCAGATCAGCGTCACTTCATTGTCGTCGGCACCGATAGCCGAATTGGCATGATTGGCGACAATAAGTGGAATACGCTTCCTTTCCCGCTTTTTTGACGCAAGTTCAACGATGTTTTGACTCTCTGCGGCGAATCCAACGCAATAGGGCGGGTTCTTCAGGCTTGCAACGTAAGCCAAGACGTCCTTTGTCGGCTTCAAACGCAGCAAAAGCGTCTGGTCTGCCTTTTTCATCTTCTGGCCCGACACCTTTTCCGGCGTGTAGTCGGCAACCGCTGCTACCGAGAAAAATACATCATTATCTGAGATATTGCGCACAACTTCGTCGAAAAGCTCCGAAGCTGTCGAGATACTTATGACTTGATCCACCGCCGGTATCTGGATAGACGTGGGCCCAGTCACCAAAGTCACAATTGCCCCCGCCGCCTTGGCAGCCTCGGCAATGGCATACCCCATCTTTCCCGAACTCCTGTTGGTCAGGCCTCGGACAGGATCTATGCTCTCGAAGGTAGGGCCCGCAGTAACCAGTACATTCAGGCCCTTCATGATTTTCGGCGCAAAGGTCTGCTGAATATTGTCGAAAAGTGCTTCAGGCTCACGCATCCGGCCCATGCCAATTTCACCGCAGGCCTGATCCCCGCCTTCCGGCCCCCAAATCTGGATGCCATCCCTGCGAAGCTGACTTACATTGCGCTGCGTAGCAGGGTTGTCCCACATTTCACGGTTCATGGCAGGTGCTACGGCAAGCATGGTTCTGGCTGGATCTCTCGCAAGGCAAGCCGTCGACAACAAGTCATCCGCAAGGCCGTTTGCGAGCTTCGCCAAGAAGTCGGCGCTGGCCGGGGCGATCAACACGAGGCTTGCCTGACGGGTGAGTTCAATATGCGTCATGCCGTTGGCGCGGGCGCCGGCGACCGCCTTTTCTTCCCACAGGCTCGTCCACACGGGCTGTCCCGAAAGGGCCTGCATGGTTGAGCGCGTGATGAACTGTTCCGCTGCACCAGTCATAGCGACTTGTACATCATGGCCGGCCTTTACCAACAGCCGGAGCAATTCTGCACTCTTGTAGGCAGCAATGCCCCCTGTGATGCCAAGGACAATTTTTGCGGGGACCTGGGGTAGAGTCTCGATTGTCTTTCTCACTACAGGCGTCGACATGAAGTCATTTTACACATGAGCATCAAGTCCTGGCCGGAGGACGATCGTCCCCGGGAGAAGTTGCAGCGCAAGGGAGCGGGGGCTTTGTCAGATGCCGAACTGCTGGCGATCTTCTTGCGAGTTGGCGTCAAGGGTCGATCCGCAGTGGATCTGGCTCGGCAGCTCATACAGGAGTTTGGAAGTCTCCAGTCCCTGTTTGCAGCGGACCAGACTGCGCTGTCTCGAGTTTCCGGGATGGGGCCCGCAAAATACGCCCAGCTCCAGGCAGTGATGGAGATGGCAAGGCGGGCATTGGCAGAAACCATGGCCGAAACGGATGTGCTGTCATCGCCTCAAGCAGTCCGCGACTACCTCCGCATTCAGCTGCAGTCACTTGGGCATGAAGTATTTGTGGGCATATTTCTCAATGCACGCAATCAAGTCATCGCTGCCGATACATTATCTGAAGGAACGCTCACGCAAACCTCTGTTTATCCGAGAGAAATTGTGAAGCGTGCGCTGACTCATAATGCGGCCGCAGTGATTTTTGCCCATAACCATCCTTCCGGAACCACCGAGCCCAGCCAGGCAGATCGACATCTCACCCGTGCATTGTCTGAAGCATTGAGAACCATTGACATTCGGGTACTGGACCACTTTGTTGTGGCGCCGGGCCAGATATTGTCATTTGCCGAGCAGGGATTCATGCCCTATTCGGGATGAGACCACGCCGACATTGAACTCAACTTGCGCAGGGCAGGGCTAAGTCGTTATAATCGTCGTCTTTGCAAATTTTTGGAGGTGTCGCCATGGCCCGAGTTTGCCAAGTGACCGGTAAAGGCCCGATGGTGGGCAACCATGTTTCACACGCCAACAACAAGACCAAGCGTCGTTTTCTGCCTAATCTGCAGTCGCGTCGCTTTTGGGTTGAGTCCGAAAACCGCTGGGTCAGCCTACGAGTGACCAACGCAGGCTTGCGCACGATCGACAAGAAGGGCATTGATGTCGTTGTTGCTGAGCTGCGCGCTCGCGGCGACGCGATCTGACAGGAGCCTTAAGACATGGCAAGCAAGCGAGACAAAATCAAGTTGGAGTCGACCGCAGGGACGGGTCACTTCTATACGACCAGCAAGAACAAGAAGACGATGCCTGAAAAAATGGAGATCAAGAAATTTGATCCCGTAGCAAGGAAGCATGTCGCATACAAGGAAACCAAGCTCAAGTAGCCGTGCCAAACTTGAGTAATAGGTTTTCCTCAGCAAAAACCCGGCCATGGCCGGGTTTTTTGTTGGGCATTTCTTTGGACGTTAACGCTGTTACGCCGCGGTGCTGTGCTCTAACCTGTCAGTGAATCGGCATCAGGCATAAGCGCGAAGTCGACGCGAGAACTGCGCAAGCTGCGCGATACCCGATGCCTCCGCGCGTTGACACCAGTCTTCCAACTGCTTGACTAGTTGTTCCGAAGACACTGTCGAACGTTCCCATAACGCCGCCAATTCCTTTCGAAATGAGTAAATCGTCTCCAACACCCTGCTGCTGCTCAAGGTCTCGTCCAACGAAGCGCGCTGCTCAAGCGAAATGCTTGATGCGTCCTGGTGCAGCCACTGACGGAAGGTACGAAGGGCTTTGCCGTCGCGCAGGCTGGTGAGCGAGGGTGCCTTGCCCTTGGCGCGCAACTGGCGAATTTCCTCAGCGCAGGTAGCCTTCAGGCTCTTCGCATAGCGCGTGGTGATTTCATATCGATGCGCAATGACCGCTTGAACAGTTTGCGTGTCACAGGTCACCTTTGAAAGGTCAAGACGGGGACGCGGCGCAACCTTCTTTACGGTGGCAAGCCCAAGAAACTGCAGGATCTGAATGTACAGCCATCCCAGATCAAACTCGTACCAGCGCATTGAAAAGCGGGCAGATGTCGGAAATGCGTGGTGATTGTTGTGCAGTTCCTCACCGCCTATCCACATGGCGATGGGCACAATGTTGGTACTGGTATCGTTCACCGTGAAGTGCCGATAGCCCCAAAAGTGACCGATGCCATTGATGATGCCTGCAGCATGGAATGGAATCCAGGCCATCTGGGCCGCCCAGATGGTTGCGCCAATAGGCCCGAAGAGAACCACATTCGTCACGAGCATCAGGCCTGCGCCCTGCCAGGAAAAGCGGGAATAGATGTTGCGCTCCATCCAGTCGTCAGGTGTGCCTCGACCATACTTATCGAGCGTCTCTTGATTCTTGGCCTCGGCACGATAGAGCTCGGCACCTTCGGCAAGCACCTTGCGGATGCCGTAAATCATGGGGCTGTGCGGATCGTTCTCTGTCTCGCAGTGCGCATGGTGCTTCCGATGAATGGCTACCCACTCCTTGGTGACCATTCCTGTCGTCAGCCACAGCCAGAAGCGAAAGAAGTGGCTGGGGATCGCGTGCAGTTCGAGCCCGCGGTGGGCTTGGGCACGATGCAGAAAGATCGTCACTCCCGCAATGGTGATATGCGTCATGACGAGCGCCACGACCACATAGCCCCACCAGGGAAGAGAAACCAAGCCATTCAAAAAGTTCGGCAGCATGAGCTCACCTAGTTGAAATCAAGTTGCATATTTTACTGCACGATACCCATTCTGTCGGAGAGAATTGGGTACTCCAAGAAATCCGTTGCGCTGCGTCAAGGCGAGAGATCTCTTCCCTGGCGAGTGCCTTTCGACTCGTACTGACGCACTTCACGCTGAGGGAATGGTATCTCGACCCCAAGATCGGAAAATGATTTCAATATGTGGCGCAACAGTTCTGAGCGAAGTGTGCCTACGCCTTGCTCGGCATCCCTTATCCAGACCACCACATCAACTTCAATGCCGTTGTCACCGAGTGCCCGGATCAACATCGTTGGTGACGGGTCCTTTAATACGCGTGCATTACCCGCCGCTATGTCCTTCAAGAGCTGTTCCAGCAGATTGATGTCAGTTCCATATGCCACAGTGATCGGCAGTTTGAGGGCCGACATCGGGTCCGAAAAAGTGTGATTCACTACCGCTTGAGTGATGAAGAGTTCGTTGGGTACCAAAGCCTCTGTACCGTCCAATGCCCGAACCACTGTGTATCGCCCATGGATGCCCGTGATCACCCCCTGCTTGTTGTCAACGGTCACGAGGTCTCCCACTCGAATTGCACTTTCCAGCAGGATAATGAAACCGGAAACGTAGTTGCTTGCGACTTTCTGAAGTCCAAGTCCGAGGCCGACACCAATTGCGCCGCTGAACACAGACAGGACAGTGAGGTCGATGCCTACGAGCGGCAGGGCAATCAATATCGCCAGCAGTACTGCCAGGGCCTGAAACGCTTTTCCCATCGCCAGACGCAGACTCAGACTTACAGTGGCCTGCGCCATGATTCGCTGCTCGACGAGCCGGGAGAGCGTCATTGCGACGAGCATTGTCAGAAAAACAGTGATGATCCCCGTTGACACCATGAGCAACGTGATCCTTTGCTTTCCAATGGTGAATGCCACCTCCGACAGCGCATTTTCCAATTCCGGCATCAGGCCCGTGATGTAAATCACTGCAATAGTCCACATGGAGTAGACAATGATTCGTTCAGATGCCTTCAGCAGAGCGCTGGGCAACAACAGATGCCTGACCAGATACACCAGAAGGCGGATTGACACGAATGAAACGAGCAGTGGTATGGCGAGCTGAAGCAGGTCAACATCCATCGTTCTGCCGAGGAGCACTCGTGCGAGCCAGATGAATGCCAGCGCCATCAGAGGAAATACGACGCGATTGAAGCTGCCTGCCATCACCTTCATGGCGCCCGGCGACAATTCACCGGGGACTTCGCGGCGCGCCCGGCTTGAGAGACCCCACGCAATTAGCAGGCCGGTCGCTATCACTACCAGTTGAACCAGCCCGGAACGAGAGGCTAGGTGGCTGACTAGATGACCAAGGTCGGCAACAAGTGGATTCACTGGAAACGGGCTGATTGATCGCGGTGGTGGTTGTAGTTGCCAAGGAACTTGCGGGCCAATGCAGAGCTGCCTGAGAGGATGACGATGTTCTCTGCATTCCGGCTGTCTGCCGCCCGGGTGAAATTGTAGCTGCCTGTGATGATCGTCGCGCGCGGCTTCTCAGCGTCGATCAGGATGATCTTGTTGTGCGAGATGCGGTGCCTGTCGTTCAGGAAAGCTGAGACTCCCTGGGCGGCCAAGCGCGGGAGTGCAGACACCGAGCCATCCGAGTGCTCGTTCGCGTCAGCAAGCACCTCTACCTGAACCCCACGCTTGCTCGCGGCAAGCAGTGCATCTGCCAACGGCTTGCTGGTGAACAGATATGCCTGCACGCGAACGCTCGATTGGGCAGCCTTGATCTCGCGAATGATCAGCGATTCAATGTTTTCGCCCGGCGTGAACGCTACCTGAACCCTGGCGAGGTCGCCACTTGGTGAAGTCATGCGGCCCTGCTCGATCACCGGGGCTTTTGACTGCGCGCCACTGGAAAATACGGAAAGCATTGCAGCGAAACCGATGCTTGGGATCCGGAAAGCAGAATCCGCTGAGGCTCTCATGAAGATCTCTCCATGAGGGCAGCAAAGAAACCATCAGTGTGATGTCGATGTGGCCAGAGACGAAGCATCGGGCCGTCCTGCGGCAGCTCGATCTTCAGGCGTTTGAGGGTCTCGCGAACATCCCGTATCGCAAACATCGGATGGGTCGCCAGAAAGCGTTCCACGACGCCCTGGTTCTCCTCCTGAAGGAGGCTGCACGTGGCGTACATGAGCTTGCCGCCTGGTTTTGCCAGTCGAGCTGCGCTCGAGAGTATCTGCAGCTGTTTGGCAATCAACTCTGTCACGCCTTCTGGCGATTGGCGTGTCTTCAAGTCTGGATTTCTTCGCAGTGTTCCGAGGCCGGAACAGGGTGCATCCACCAATACTCGGTCAATCTTGCCAGCAAGTCGCTTGATCTTGCTGTCATTCTCCGAATCAATACGCACAGGAAAGAGGTTCGAGAGACCGGACCGCTTGAGTCTCGGTGCCAGATTCGAGAGGCGCTTTTCTGACGTGTCGAACGCGTAGACGCGCCCCTGTGATTGCATCTGTGCACCGATAAGTAGTGCCTTGCCGCCAGCGCCCGCGCAAAAGTCAGCCACCATCTCACCACGCTTTGCTTCCAGTAGCAGGCCAAGAATCTGACTGCCCTCATCCTGCACTTCCACCGCGCCCGACATGAAGAGTGGGTGCTTCGTGAGCGCGATCTTCTCGGGCAGTCGAAGACCCAGCGGGGAGTAAGGCGTGATGCTGGCGTTGATTCCGCTTTGTTGAAAAGCGCGCAGAGCATCTTCGCGACGCATCTTGAATGTGTTGACCCGGAGATCCAGTGGGGCTGAAGACTGCAGGGCTTGACCAAGTCTGATCAGTTCGGCTTCCCCGAGTTCAGGCTCGAGGCGATCAACAACCCAGACCGGCAGATCTGCCAAGACCGAGAGCGGCGGATCCACGAGTTCTGTGCGAATGCCTGCGAGCCAGATTCGCTCTTCCGGTGCGATCACGGATTCGAGCTGCGAAGCCGACCAACCCATTAACCGGGACAGGCCCAGCAGTGCGTACTGACGATGACTCGCAGCAGGTGCCAGATGTTCAAGTAGAAGTCGCCGCCGAAGCATTGCATAGATTGTTTCCGCAACCAGGGATCGATCCCTCGCGCCCAATGACGGCCATTCGCGAAAGAAGTGTTTCATGGCGGCATCAGACGGTGATGTCGCGGGCCAGACTCTTGCGACAGCCGCTGCAACGGCGCTGATCTGGCTTGATTTGATTGTGTCGATATTCATGGGTCTATTTCAATTTTGGTGGCGAGCTGTTCGATCTGGAAGCGCCCGCTCAGCATGAACCGGATCTTGACAGGCAGATGATTGTGTACAGGAGATAACCAGGCTTCGTAGGCATCAGCAGGATCGGATGCCGTTCGCACGAGATGAATCGTGTCGATATCGCCTATTGGCAACTGCAGCTTCTCCCGTCCAGCAACGCGGAACTCGTAAACCTCCATTTTGCGGGCATTCGTGATCGCAAAAGAAACATTTTCCGATTCGGGTTTACGCCAGAATTCAGGTCCGAACTGGAAAATGAAGCTCAGCAAGTCTTGCGCGTTTGAGCTGAGCGGTTGAATGTGCTCACCGCGACTGCGCTGGTGCTCGATCTGGCCCTTGGCCCAATTGAAGCGTGCGATCTCAGGCTGCGCGTCGCCGCGGCGCAACGAGAAAGTGGTTGGCCTCAGTCCCGTCGACACCAATGTGCCCCGGCTTACCTGCTCGAACCTGCCCGCGAACATGGTTGCGAAGAAGCCGCTAGCCTCCAAGCTGCCTTCGATGGCATACGTGCCATCGTTCAAATTGGACTGCCAGACATACGTAGCCTGACCGTCGACCAGGCTGCTGCGCACGTCATAGTCCAATCGAATCCGCTTTGGCGGCACCCAGGCCATAGCAGGTGCCCCAGGCGCAGCCTTTGCTGTTTCTGGAGGAGAGATGGGCGTCGAAGGAAGCGCCACATCGTCTTCAAGCACGGCGACAGGTGCAACAGGCTCCCTGGGTTGACTCTGGCGCCGGATGACTTGAACTGCGATCTCAGACTCGGATGTGGCCACTATCACGGGTGCCGGCGTGCTGCGGACCTGTCGCGGGGGCTTCAATGCGGCTTCAGAAGGAGCAGCTTTCGCCGAAGCGGATGAATCCGGCCCATCGGAAAAAGCAATGAGAACGGCGGTCAGAGTCGAAGAGGGTTGCATTACGGGTGCTGAAATCTGGCCGCTGACCAGGGCAAGAACGATCAGGTGTACGGCTACCGAAAAAGCGGCTGCCATCCAAAGCTGCTTGCCAGGCCATGGCGATATCTTGCGCATGCCGAGTCAGTGCACGGCCAGACTCAGCAAGGATTGCTCATCCTGTGTGCCATCTTTGTGGACGAGGCGAATTCTGAGCGGTACAAAGTGCCGATCCTGCGCCAGCCATAGATCGACTTCGCTGCCGTCCTCTGCATCCTTGCGATGTACATGCAGCGCTTCGTATGTGCCAGTGGGTGTGGTGATTCTCGTCGTGCCCCGGCGTTCGTAGGTATATCGGGTGACCTGCCGTCCATTGGTCATCCAGGCTTCCACGCGATCCGGACCCGGCGGTGCCACCATGAATTGATAAAGTATGGACAGCCTGTCCTGAGTACCTGGTTCAAGCGGAACCCTTGCGGTCTTGCCATCATGCTCTGACGTCATGATGCCCTCCTTCCAGGAGAAGCTTGCGCGGATGTTCTTGTGTGGCGATTTGTCGCGGGAAAAGGCGTAGGAGTTCGGGCGCAGCCCGGCGGTAGTGATCAACCCCTCGCTGGTCACGATCAATTTGTCCCGGACGAGCCAGCTCAGTGCCGGTACGGCGACAGTTTCACTGGTGACACGGTATCGCTCGCCATCCCGCTGAAACGTCTCGGTAATGGTGCCGACGCGAAATGCACCTCGGCTCACGCTGTACTCTGCGCGAACGGTCTGGGGAAGTGAATCCCGAACGGCTGCAGCAGAGCCGAACGAAGCGGTCAGCAGAGCAACTGCGAATATTCGCATCAAGGCAATGGCGGAGACACAAGGCATGCAGTCTCAACGCCAACGTCGGGCATTACGACGACACTGTCGGCCGGGAAAGTAATCTGACTGTCGGCAAACGCTCGCACCACGGCAGGCAGCAGACGATGTTCCTGGGCCAGCACTCTTCCGGCGAGGCTGGACACGGTATCGTGCTGAAACACCGGCACGGCAGCCTGCGCAATGATCGGGCCGGCATCAAGTGCCTCGGTTACCAGATGGATCGTGCAACCATGAATCCTGACCCCAGCCCGCAGCGCCTGGCCATGCGTATCTAGCCCGGGAAATGCGGGTAGCAGGGAGGGATGAACGTTGATCATCCGACCGGAGAAACGCTGGACGAATCGAGCACCCAGAATGCGCATGAAACCAGCCTGTACGATCAAATCGGGATGTAGCGCGTCCAAGGCATCGGCAAGCGCATCGTCGAATGATTCACGAGATGCGTAGTTTTTATGGTCGATGACCTGGGTGGCGACGCCATGGGACGCCGCTACGGCCAGACCTCCAGCATCTGGCCGGTTGCTGATGACCCCGACAAATTCGACAGGCAGATTCGCCTTCAGCAGCGCGCCGAGATTGGAACCTCGCCCGGAAATGAGTACCGCGACTCGTGTGTTCAATTCACGCTGGCGCCGGGTTCGCCAACGGCGCGTGGCCGGATCTCCCCGATCCGGTAGACCGTCTCACCCTGTTCGGTGAGGAACGCGACGGTCTTGTCCGCGTCTGATGGGGACACAATCAGGACCATGCCGATGCCGCAATTGAACGTGCGCGCCATCTCGTCATCGCTGATATGGCCGTGCTGTTGCAACCACTGGAATACTTCGGGCATGGGCCACGCGGCGCGGCGCATTACGGCAGTCAGGTTGTCCTTCAGCACGCGAGGAACGTTTTCCGTGAGGCCGCCACCAGTAATATGGGCCAGCCCTTTCACCTTGACAGCCTGGAGCAGTGCCAGGATGGGCTTCACATAGATTCGTGTCGGCGTCAGCAATTGATCTATCAGCGAGCTGTGCGCAGGGCTGACCGGGTCTACGCCTGCCCGATCCAGAATCCGGCGAATCAGCGAAAAACCATTTGAGTGAGGCCCACTGGAGGCCAGGCCCAGCACCACATCGCCTGCAGCGATATCCTGGCCGGTGATGATCTGGGCTTTTTCAACGAGCCCGACCGCAAATCCGGCAAGGTCGTACTCGTCGACAGGGAAAGTGCCGGGATGCTCCGCAGTCTCCCCGCCAATCAGTGCGCAGCCGGCGAGCTCGCAGCCCTTGGCTATGCCCTTGACCACATCCGTGGCTACCGCGACGTTCAGCTTCTCGCACACGTAATAGTCAAGAAAAAATATGGGTTCCGCGCCGGATACCAGGATATCGTTGACGCTCATGCCAACCAAGTCAATACCGATGGTGTCGTGGCGTCCTGTCTGTTGGGCGAGTCGGAGCTTGGTTCCAACCCCGTCGGTACCGGATACCATGACGGGCTCTTTGAATTTCTTGGAGACCTCCACCAGCGCGCCAAAGCCACCGATGCCGCCCATAACTTCCGGGCGCATGGTTTTCTTGGCAAACGGCTTGATGTTTTCCACCAACTGGTCGCCAGCCTCTATGTCGACGCCGGCGTCACGGTAGGAAAGTGGAGTGGTGTCTGGGGTCGAAGTGGACATGTTGGTGGATTCTGCGAATATTCGGATTGAATGGTTGTTCACCCACTGTTTTGGAGTGGGCCCAAGCGAATTTTACTGGATATGGAGAGGTAACCGATGCTTCGCATCAAGCGCCGCAATGATAGACGTTGGATTTGGATCACCGCCGCAACAGTCGTGCTGGGCGGTCTGGTATACGCCTTGTCGCCCATTCTGGCGCCTTTTCTGGCGGCGGCGATCCTCGCTTACATTCTCGATCCGATTGTGGACCGCATGGAGGCCCGCCGCATCCCGCGAACACTTGCGACTGCGCTGACGCTCTTGCTGCTGCTCCTGCTTGGCGCGCTGTTCATGGTCATTGTCATCCCGTTGTTTGTAAAAGAATCAGTGATGCTTGCCGAGCAGCTTCCTGTCTTTGTCGAAAAACTGAAAGTAGAATGGTTGCCCTGGATTGCCCAGAAGACAGGGGTTGAAGTCGCGCTGGATGCGCAAAGTCTGCGCTCCTTTTTCACCGACAACGTCCAGGACGCGAAGGGCATCGCACAGAAAGTATTCAGTTCACTCAGGGTAGGCGGCGTCGCAGCACTGGGGATTCTGATCAATCTGTTGCTGGTACCTGTCGTCCTGTTCTATCTCCTTCGTGACTGGGATGTTCTCAAGTCGGCAGTCCATGACATGCTGCCCCGTCGCTGGGAGGCCAAGACGACCCAGATTGCGGGTGAGGTGGACGCTGTCCTGGCAGAGTTCCTGCGCGGGCAGTTGTCTGTGATGGTGCTCATGAGTGTGTTTTATGTGACAGGCTTGTGGCTGGCTGGTCTGCAGTTCGCGTTGCCCATTGGTCTCATCACTGGATTGCTCGTATTCGTTCCTTACCTGGGCAGTGTCACCGGGTTCTTGCTTGCCACGCTGGCGGCCGTGATGCAGTTTCAGGGCTTTCAAGGCGTGGTCTGGGTATGGGCCGTATTTGCCATTGGTCAGACTCTGGAAGGCATGGTGGTGACGCCCTGGCTGGTTGGAGACAGGGTGGGCCTGCATCCTGTTGCAGTGATCTTCGCGTTGCTGGCCTTTGGGCAGGTATTCGGATTCTTCGGCTTATTGCTGGCCCTCCCGGCCAGCGCAGCGTTGCTGGTCGGATTGCGACATTTGCGCCACCAGTACCAGTCTAGCGGGTTGTACCGACATTGACAGGCTGTGATCGCTGCGGGCATCATCCGCATGCTGGTAGCGGCTTGCAGGCTTGTCGGTATGCGGCAAATTTCTGCTTGGCCATGTAAGCCGCCGTCTTTTCCGCCGACTTAATCGCAACGGAAGTCGAAACTGGTTGCAGTTCCGGGCCTTCGCGCCGTCCCCTGTAAATACTCATTGGAGAAAAACATGTTGAAACGCAAAGCTGCAGTTGTTGCCTCTGTTGCCCTGTTGATGGGTGCATTCGCCCTGCCCGCAGCAGCAAATGACGCCGTGAATTACGACAAGTTCGTGAAAATGTGCGACGAGAACAAGGACGGCATGGTGTCCAAGGAGGAGTTCATGAAGCATGTGGACAAGATGTGGACCAAGATGGCCGACAAGAAAATGGCCGGCAAAATGGATACCAAGCAGTTCGAGATTTTCCTGAAGGAACTGATGAAGAGCGGCGCGTAAGCAAACAGCTTGGGTGAATCAGGGCGGCAGGCGCCGCCCTGAGTACATTCGACCGCTGCTGGGTGCTACATCGATTTCAGCATCCGAATGGCTTCCTCGGTGCTGCGACGAAGGCGGTTGAACGCCACGACCAGCATGCCAATTTCGTCTTGTGACTCCGGCTTGATCTCCGGTAGTTCGAGGTTTCCCACGCTGATTTCGTCAGCGGTCTTTGCAATCTGGGTGATGGGCCTGATGATCATCCGGTCCAGCAGCAAATTTAGCATGGTGAACACGATCACAAATATCACCAGCATGGATCCCATCAAGGTATACAGCGCACGTTCCGCGTCATGAACATAGAACTGCATGCCGATGGTTACCAGCTTCACCCCAATGATCTGGTCGGCCTCATCCCGCACCGGTCGCGCCAGATAGTGGCGCCGTGCACCACCCTTGCCGATTTCGCCTGAAAGTTCAGCGGGTGCACCCTGAAACTTGAACCGCGCCGCCAGATCCGGCAGATCCTGGATCACTGTGCCAATGGAAGTCGGTGTCGCAGGAAGGACCCGATAGTCCAATGTCTGGAATGCAGCCTTGAGGCGGCTCAACCTTGCCAGATTTGCAATATCAGATGTGTCCGCCGGTACGACCGAAAGCGTCTCCATGGCGAGCATGGCGCTGTTTCGGACATCGTCCTTTGCCCGCTGAAGCAGGAAGCGTTCTGACGTGACGTGCACGGCACCGAAGCCGGCAGCAAACACCACAAAAAGCAGAATATTGAATTTGGGCCTGAGTCCCAAGTCGGACATGTTTACTTCCCCTGGATGGTCGATTTTGCTGCCAATCTACGTCGGCATGTGGTCGGCGTGCTACTGAGAGCGGATGACTTCGAAGAATGCCTGTCTTTCCTCGGGATTGCGGATATGGCTCGCAAGCAATTCAAAAAACTGGCGTGAGTTTTCGGCAGTCTTGGCGTAACGAGACACGAGCACTGCCGCAAGCGGGCCGATGATATGTGCCAACGCACGCTCGCCACGCTGCATCAACTCTGGCGTGATCGGTGTTGACGGTCTTCCACTGGTTATCTTCTGGATTGCTCTAGCTTGCGGCGGATCAACTACTGCACCCGGATTCTGCAAGCGATGCATCAGCGCTCGGGCGCTGTCCATGAACCGCTCGCGTTTGTCTGTTTCGGTAATCTGGCTCGCCACCAGCTGGCAAAGCGTATCCAAGTTGTCGCAGCCCTTGCTCGCTCGTTTGACCGCCGTGATGGAGTATGTGCCCAAATAGGGCAGGACAGCGCGCGTTACTTCCGCCAGATGCGCGGCAGCAATGTCCCCTGAAGACGTATCGCTTTCAGTCATTCTCATTGGCCACTTGTTTTTGTCGTCTTGCCAGACGCGGTGCTGAAATGGGCTTCATCGTTCAAGGCGTTCGACATGTCATTGATATTATGCTTTTTTGTACAGAAATAGTGTTAGATATTTCTGACGTCTCATGTGGCTTTTCACTACCCGGCTGCCAGCCTTGGCTGGCGACAGTCCCGGATCAGGCTGGACCAATGCCCGGAATCGTCGAGGGAGGGGCAGCAAGATTCATACCTTTGGCAAAATCAAGCATCCGCTGGATGCATCGCCTCGCATCCCCTGCAATGCCTGCATCCACATTGACTTCGTTGGCGCCCGTCTCCAGAACATTCGCCAATGCACGCAATCCATTCATTGCCATCCACGGGCAATGTGCACAGCTCTTGCACGTTGCGGATGCACCGGCAGTTGGCGCCTCGATGAATGTTTTGCCCGGGGCAGCCCGTCGCATCTTGTGCAGAATGCCCTTGTCTGTTGCCACGATGAAGGTCGTGGCAGGAAGCGTCATCGCGGCCCTGATGATTTGGGTGGTTGAGCCCACCATGTCAGCCAGCCTCACGACCGCGGCGGGAGACTCAGGATGTACCAGCACCTTTGCGCCCGGATGCTCTGCCATCAACGCTTCCAGTTCAATTGACTTGAACTCGTCATGAACGAGGCAAGAGCCTTGCCAGAGCAGCATGTCTGCACCGGTCTGGTTCTGTATGTATGCGCCAAGGTGCCGATCCGGTGCCCAGAGTATTTTTTCTCCCTTTTCATGGAGGTGCCTGACAATCGGCAGGCCGACACTCGACGTCACCATCCAGTCAGCGCGAGCTTTCACGGCTGCGCTCGTATTGGCGTACACCACCACAGTACGCTCAGGATGCGCAGCGCAGAACTCGGCAAATTGGTCCGGTGGACATCCGAGGTCAAGTGAGCATGTGGCGTCAAGTTCGGGCATCAGCACACGCTTCTCGGGATTCAGGATTTTCGCGGTTTCGCCCATGAATCTCACACCGGCGACAACCAGGGTCTTCGCGGCATGCGCGCTACCAAAGCGGGCCATTTCGAGCGAGTCGGCCACGCATCCACCTGTTTCCTCCGCAAGGTCCTGCAAATCGGGATGCACATAGTAGTGGGCCACGAGGACTGCGTCCTCTGCTTTCAGCATCCTGCGAATATTCGCCTTCAATGTGACCTTTTCGGCACCAGATGGCTCAACGGGCACACGAGCCCAAGCGCCTGCAGTAGTACGAGTGCCATTCCTGAGCGGAAGGTCGAATTCAACCTTGATGGGGGCAGTGGTCAGCATAAAGGGAGGGCGGTAGGCGGCAGAAGTCTCAATCAGTTCAGAGACAATTTCGGTGAGTGCGCATGCTAACATTCGCGCCCTGTAATCCCAATCCATGAAGCAGCTACTACTTGATCTTCTTCCGCCGGCCTCGCCTGAGTTTGCCAATCTGGTTTGTGGCGCGAATGCCGAACTTATCTCAGCCGTTCGCAGAATGGCGGAGGGAAGCTATGCTGATCGCGTCCTTTACGTTTGGGGCGAGCGGGGTGCCGGAAAGTCTCATCTTTGTGAAGCCGTGTTACGGGCTGCCCGACAGGCCATAAGTTGGGATCAGATCGACCAGACGTCGGCACCGCAGGGAGATCTGCTTGTTGTGCTGGACGATGTGGATCGACTCGATGTGACTGGACAGGCGAGCCTCTTCAACTTTCTCAACCAGTTGGTTGAGAGCTCGATCCTTATTGCTGGTCAGCAGCCAACCCGCGATCTGGCACTGCGACGCGATCTCACGACCCGTATTGGCAGCGGACTGACATTTCAGATGAAGCCGCTCTCAGATGACGAAAAGCAGGCAGCGTTACAGGCCCATGCCCAAGCCCGAGGAATGATTCTCGGAACCGGGGTTGCAGGTTACCTCCTTCGCCATGGACGGCGCGACATGCGTTCCCTCGTTGCCATCCTTGACGCCATAGACAACTTCTCGCTTGAAACGGGCCGTGCCGTGACCTTGCCGATGGTGCGGGAGGCCATGATCAGTGCCTGAAACTACCCTGACACATCACTCATGAATCTTGCCCTGTTTGATCTCGACAATACCCTGCTCGCCGGAGATAGTGACTATGCTTGGTCGCAGTTCCTGATTGATGAGGGCATCCTTGACCGTGCTTCGTTCGAGTCGCGAAATGACGCCTACTACCAGCAGTACAAGGAAGGCACCCTGGATATTCTTGAGTACCTGGCATTCCAGGCGACGCCGCTTGTCGGGCGCTCCCCCGAGGAGCTGACAGCTTGGCATGACAAGTACATGGAAGTCGCAGTGCGGCCCATGGTTCTGCCCAAGGCGCGAGCACTCCTTGCTTCGCATGCGTCTGACTTGATCGCCATCGTCACAGCGACAAACGATTTCATCACTGCGCCAATTGCCAGAGAGCTGGGCGTCGAGCACCTCATTGCGTCGGACCTTGAGCGACAGGGCAATCGCTTCACCGGTCAGGCTTCAGGGACGCCTGCGTTTCAGGAAGGCAAGATAGACAGGGTTCAGCAATGGCTGGGCGAAATGGGGCGTGACCTGTCATCATTCAACAGAAGCACCTTTTACAGTGACTCGCACAACGACATCCCGCTTTTAGAGGCAGTGACCCACCCCGTGGCAGTAGATCCCGACAATATCCTGCGTGCGCACGCCAGCAAGCGTGGTTGGACAATTTTGTCCCTGCGATGATCAGAAAATTCATTTCACGTGTGCTGGGCCGAAAGCCTGATCGCCACAGCCCGCGAATATTCCGCGCTGACCAGCATCGCATTGACCGGGCATCGCTCAGCGCGGGTGCCGTAAAGGTGTGCGAGGCGCTGCATCAAGAAGGGTTTGCCGCATTCATCGTTGGCGGTGCAGTCCGCGACCTCATGCTGGGTCGCGTCCCGAAAGACTTTGATATCGCGACTGACGCGACGCCGGAACAGGTTCGTTCGACATTTCGCCGTTCTCGCATCATCGGGCGCCGCTTCCGGCTTGTACATGTCATGTTTGGCCCTGAGACTGTGGAAGTGTCAACCTTTCGCGCAAATCATGATCGTAACGAGAATGATGAGGATCAGTCCCGGTCCGACGAACATGGTCGGCTCTTGCGCGACAACGTTTTTGGCAGCCAGGAAGAAGATGCGCTGCGCCGTGACTTCACGGTGAATGCGCTGTTTTATGATCCTGAGCGCGACGAAGTCTGGGACTATTTGTCGGGTGTGGAGGATTTGCGCGCACGCCGACTGGTCATGATCGGCGATGCCGAATCCAGGTATCGTGAGGATCCGGTTCGAATGTTGCGTGCGGCCCGGTTTGCGGCCAAGCTCGACTTCAAGATTGACGCCAAGACCCAGGCGCCAATTGCGACATTGGCACCGCTTCTCGACAATGTGCCTGCGGCGCGGCTGTTCGATGAATTGCTGAAAATGCTGCTTTCCGGGCAGGCAAACGCCTGTCTGACGAGGTTGCGCAGTCTTGGTCTGCATCGCAACCTGTTGCCATTCCTGGATGAGATTTTCCAGAATGCTGGGGACAAACAATTCGTGGAGCTCGCGCTGACCCGCACAGACGAGCGAATTGCCGCCGAGAAAGGCGTTTCGCCCGCGTTTCTTTTGGCTGCATTGCTCTGGCCGCTGTTGAGCAAGCGACTACAGGTGCTGGAAGGCGGCGATGCAAATCTGCCAGTTCAACTGCTGTGGCATCAGGCAATGGATGATGTGCTGGATGATCAGCGGCGGTCTCTTTCCATCCCGAGAAAGCTCGATGCAACCATGAAGGAGCTGTGGGTTGCCCAGCCCCGATTCCTGCAGCGCGGCGGCGGACGTCCCTACCGCCTCTTGACGCATCCGCGCTTCCGCGCCTGCTATGACTTTCTGGTATTGCGAGCGGAAGCAGGTGATGCGCAAATCGAGTTGGCTGACTGGTGGACGAAGTTCCAGGACGCCGATGAGGACACCATGAAGTCCATGCTTCTGCAAGATGAGGCGCCTAAAAAGAAGCGCCGCCGTCGAGCGCGGAAGGGAGGGCAAAGTGCCGCTGCGCCTGACGCTCTGGACAGGCAGGAAGACGCAGGGTGATGTTGTCGCGAGAGCGGATCGCCCACGTGGGTATCGGCAGCAATCTGGATAGTCCCCAAGATCAGGTTGCACGGGCGCTGACTGCCTTGGACGCTTTGCCAATGACGGCGAAGGGGGTCCACTCATCGCTGTATCAGACTGCGCCGATTGGGATGCTGGATCAGCCGGTATTCATCAACGCTGTTGTTCGTCTGAATACCACGCTCGAGCCGGAAGCCCTGCATCGCTGTCTGCGCGAAATTGAAGCCAATCACCAACGGCGCAGGTCGGTCCAGAACGGGCCCCGGACGCTGGACCTGGATTTGCTCACTTACGACGATCAGATCTTGACGGACGCCACATTGACCTTGCCTCATCCTCGCATGCATTTGCGCGCTTTCGTGCTTGTGCCTCTGCTGGAAATATCGCCCTCGGCCATCATTCCGGGCCTGGGTCCGGCCATAAAGTTTTTGCCCGGCGTGCAGGATCAGGGCATTACGCGGCTCTGTCCATGAGATTTCCCTACATCGTTGTGGAAGGGCCGATTGGGAGCGGTAAAACGACATTGGCCCGCTTGCTCGCCCAGCGATTCGGTGCCGAGTTGATGCTCGAAGATCCGGGCACCAATCCGTTCCTTGCGCAGTTCTATCGCGACATGCGCCGTCATGCATTGGCGACCCAGATGTTCTTCCTCTTTCAGCGCGTCAACCAGCTTGCAGCGATGAAGCAGCCGGGTCTGTTCCAGGCCAAGACAGTGGCCAACTTCATGCTGGCGAAGGATCGGCTGTTTGCGCGGCTGACGCTGGATGACGATGAATACGGCCTGTATGGGCAGCTCTATCAGCACCTGAAGCCGCAGGTTGCGGCGCCGGACCTCGTGGTGTGTCTACAGGCACCTGTCGAGACACTGGCGAGCCGGGTGCATCGCCGCGGGAACCCTATGGAGAGGGGGATTCCAGAGGACTATCTGCGGCAGTTGTCTGAGGCATACACGCGTTACTTCTACGAATATTCGGATAGCCCTCTGCTCATTGTGAATAGTGCCAATCTGAACTTTGCCGACAACACCGCCCATCTGGACATGCTTGTCGACCGAATTTTGGCCATGAAGGGCGGGCGGGAATTCTTCAATCTGGGTTGAGTCGTTACTACATGGAAATCATTCATACAGTCAAAGCTCTACGAGAGCGCCTCGCGAACGAGCGGCGCGTCGGTTTCGTGCCCACCATGGGCAACCTCCACAGCGGCCACATTGATTTAGCGCGCATCGCGAAATCGCACTGCGATTGCACTGTTGTCAGCATCTTTGTCAACCGGCTCCAGTTTGGGCCACATGAAGACTTTGATCGGTATCCACGCACCCTGGAGGCCGACAGTGTGCAATGCGAGGCGGCGGGTGTGGATATCGTGTTCGCCCCTGATGAGCTCGAAATGTATCCTGAGCCACAGACCTGTGCGATCGATCCCGGCCCAATCCAGCATCTGTTGGACGGAGCGGTCCGCCCAGGACATTTTCGTGGTGTTGCGACGGTGGTGATGAAACTCTTCGGCATGGTCCAGCCCCATGTTGCGGTATTTGGCCGCAAGGATTATCAACAGTGCCGGGTGGTTGAGGGACTCGTGAATCAGTTCTCTTTGCCTATTGAGCTGATTTTTGCCCCCACAAGCAGGGCGGGCGATGGTCTTGCGCTGTCATCCCGAAACGGCTATCTCAGCGCTCTGGAAAGGGCAGAGGCGCCGCGATTGCGGGCCGCGCTGTGCAGGATGGCCGATGAAATTCTTGTAGGGCAAAGTGACTTTTCGGCGCTGGAAGCTACCGCGATTTCGACGTTGACGGCGTTCGGTTGGCAGCCGGACTACATGACCGTCCGTCGCCAGATTGATCTGGGCACCCCTCTGCCTGATGACAAACGCTTGGTGCTGCTTGCTGCAGCAAAGTTGGGTACGACCCGGCTGATCGACAACCTGGAATTGGAAATATAGGCTATTGAATTTAAAGCGGAAAATGTGGGTTGTGCTGGTAATGTGCTGCAATTGTTGCGACGCACAAAAGACCGTGATAGCCTACTCGGCCCGAAGTGGCCGGTAGCGGATCAGACCGCCAGGTTCTGATGATTGACGGGTCAAATTAGAGCAATTGCTCTGAAGCGGTTCATTAAAATCCGCTTCTCTTCGCCGAACTTGCCGGAGGATACTTATGCAACGCACCATGCTGAAGTCCAAACTGCATCGCGTCACCTGCACCCAATCGGAGCTGCATTACGAGGGGTCCTGTGCCATCGACCAGAATCTTCTCGATGCGGCTGACATCAAGGAATACCAGCAGATCGACATCTACAACGTTGACAATGGTGAACGATTCACCACCTATGCGATCTGCGCCCAGCGTGGATCAGGGACCATTTCAGTCAATGGTGCTGCGGCGCGTCGGGCTTCACCGGGCGATTTGCTCATTATCGCGAGCTACGCCGTCTACAATGAAATCGAGCTGAACAATTACCAGCCTGACTTGGTTTATGTGGATGAGAACAACCGCATCAAGGACAAGCGCAGTGCGATTCCTGTTCAAATGGCCTGATGAGATCAGGGACGCACTGCGAGTTGGAATGAAAAAGGCAGCCTCGGCTGCCTTTTTCATTGTTGCGCTTGGTGTCTCATTCGCAGGGCATACGTACCATTGGAAACAGCGCTGCCTTCTGTTGATCCTTCACCTTGCCGTCAATACGGATTTCCATTGACCCATCCTTTTCCTTTCGATAGGTGACTTTCTGAGGAAAATCATTCTGCGGATTCTCGAAAGATAGCGTTTCGGGCTTGGTGCTGGTCAGTGTGAAGCTGGCTTCCTTCTGGTTGTGCGGCTTTATCACCAAAGTGATCTTGCCCTCGGCACCAGCTTCGATTTTCATGTGCTCCCAGGAAACGAGCTTGCCGGCCTTCAATTCCATGCCCGTGCCCAGCATTGCATTACCGAACGGCTTCGACCATTGCTCGACATTGTTGAGGCGGCTTTCGTTCGGCTTGGCTTTCCAGCAGCCGGAAATCCAGGCGACATCGTTGAGCGTGAGAGGAGAGGATTGCGCCTGCGCGGTCGCTGTCACGAAGGTGATCAACGCAAGGCCCAGCGCTGCAGTGAGTTTTTGATTCATGATTGTTTCCGATGGAATGATGCCGTTCTGACTCGCCAGCCGCCGCCGGGTTCAATGCTTTGGTGCCGAGAGCCGGAATCGAACCGGCACGCTGTCGCCAGCGCGGGATTTTGAGTCCCGTGCGTCTACCAGTTCCGCCATCCCGGCAAAGGGTTGCCAGCGTGCGATGAGCGGCGGGAAAGGGTAGCTGCAGTTCCCGCCTGTCGCGTTGCACCGGAATGACCGTGTTAGCATCCGGCGCCGCTGTGTTTTGCGAGCCTGGATTATAGCCCAAAGCCTCAGGTTTCCATGTCACTGACTCTCGCCGACTTTGATTTTGATCTGCCCGCCTCACTGATCGCCCAGCATCCACCGAAGGTTCGTGCGGCAGGACGCCTGCTGCATGTTGAAGGACCAAGCGGCGTACTGGCGGATCGAATGTTTGCGGACCTGCCGAGCCTGGTTGCCGCAGGCGACGTGTTTGTGTTCAACGACACCAAGGTGATAAAGGCGCGCCTCTCGGGTGAGAAGTCCACGGGTGGGAAGATCGAGGTTATGGTGGAACGCATCGTCGGCCCCAATCGGGTGCTCGCGCATGTTCGCGCGAGCAAATCTCCGCGAGCTGGTGCGGTCTTGTCCCTGCAAGGTGGCATCATGGCCACTGTCGAAGAGCGCCAGGATGATTTGTATGCGCTCACCCTTCACGGTGAGGGAGGCGTTCTGGAGATATTGGAACGACACGGCTCAACACCCTTGCCGCCCTACATCACGCATGCGCCTGATGCGGAGGATGACGCGCGCTACCAAACCGTGTACGCCCGCTTCCCGGGTGCTGTCGCCGCGCCGACTGCCGGTCTTCACTTTGATTCACCCACCCTTGCCGCACTGGCCGACGCCAGTATCACCCAGGCATTTGTCACCCTGCACGTCGGCGCGGGCACCTTTCAGCCTGTTCGCGGGGATGACATCTCGCGCCATGACATGCATGCGGAGTGGTTTCATGTACCCGACGCAACAGTGGCGGCCATCAATGCGGCGCGAGCCCGCGGCTCAAAGGTCTGGGCCGTTGGCACAACGGCGGTGAGAGCGCTGGAATCGGCTTCGCAATCCGGGGTTCTCATTGCTGGAGAAGGCATGACCCGGCTTTTCATTCAGCCGGGGTACAGGGTTCGGACGGTCGACCGACTGATCACCAATTTCCACCTGCCCAAATCGACCTTGCTGATGCTGGTATCTGCCTTCGCGGGCCATGCGAATATTCGCAATGCCTACGCACATGCTGTGGCGTGCCAGTATCGATTCTTCAGCTATGGCGACGCGATGTTGCTGGAGCACACACCGGACCCGTTCTGCTAACTGCCATGCCTCTGTCGTGCTTCGATCAGGCTAGATGGACCCGGCTGTTGGCTGCCACATGCTGCTTCAGAAACTCCATCTGATCAGTCAAGATGCGGCGGTTGGCCAATATCAGGAACTCCGCCCGGTTCGGCACATAGGGCGCATACAAGAGCTCCATGCGAGCCTCCTCGGGCAAGCGACTGCCCTTCCGCTCATTGCATCCGCGGCAGGCCGTCACCACGTTCATCCAGGTGTCATGACCGCCTCGTGAATACGGAACGATATGGTCACGGGTCAGCTTGAAGTGAGAGAACAGGCCGCCACAATAGCCGCACATGTGGCGGTCGCGGTGGAAGAGTTCCCGGTTGTTGAGCGGCGGCACCTGAATGAAGCCCTTGATCGCCATCGCCTTGCCTTTTATGGCAATGATCGAGGCCGCTGTGATTCGCGAGACCTCTCCAGTGTGACGGCATCGGCCGCCGGATACCGTGAAAGCTTCCGATCCCGCCTCCCAGGCGATGCGATTCTTTGCGTAGTACCAGACGGCATGCTGCCAGTTGATCCAACGATGCGGGACGCCGTTGGTGTCGAGCGTAAGGATGAGTGGAAACCGGCGGGTCGCTTCGGTCTGTGCCAGTTCGAGTTGCGGGTCGTCGTCGCCGAAGTCAGGCGGATCAGAGCGCTGCTCGTACCGTTGCTGTGTACGGCTGGGCCGCAAATGCTTGCTGCGGGCGGGTCGGTGGCTGGCTTGCACTGGCTTCCTTCGCGAAGTTGTCTCAGGTACGCGATAATCTAGGCTGATACGACGCTCCGGCCTTCCCGGCGCCAGCGAATCTACGCGCCACGCAGGGACGGCTCCACTGGGGCGTAGGGTAATGAGTTTTCCACCTCTTGAGAAGCCCCCATGAACCTCGATCGAGTCACATCAGGACGCGATGTCCCCAATGATCTGAATGTCGTCATTGAAATCCCCATGAATGGCGATCCCATCAAATACGAACTGGACAAGGAAACCGGGGCGTTGTTTGTCGACCGTTTCATGTCCACCGCCATGCACTATCCCTGCAACTACGGCTACATTCCCAACACTTTGTCAGGGGATGGTGATCCCGTCGATGTGCTGGTCGTTACGCCCTACCCGCTCATTCCCGGCGTGGTGGTGCGCTGCCGGCCACTGGGGATGTTGAAGATGAAGGATGAGGCCGGGGACGATGAGAAGCTGCTGGCAGTCCCGGTGGACAAGCTGATCTCGATCTACCGTCAGGTACAGACACCACGCGATCTGCCAGAAATTGTGCAAAACCAGATTGCCCACTTCTTTGCCCATTACAAGGATCTTGAGCCCGGCAAGTGGGTCAAGGTCGAGGGCTGGGTGGGGCCTGAAGAGGCCAAGGCCGCTGTTCTGGAAGGCGTGAAACGTTACAAGTCCGCAAAGAAGAAGCCGCGATATTGACCCGCCGCTTCAAGATCTTCCACGGCGAATATTCGCACTACGACCAATATGGCCTACCAGATTGAGCTGACATCGTGGTCAGTGGCCGCTGACCATCTGCGGCCATTGCGCACGGCAGTATTTGTGGTCGAACAGGGTGTGCCCGCCGAGCTGGAAATGGACGAACGCGACGGTGCCTGCGTGCATGCTCTGGTCAGGGACTCACAAGGGCTTGTGATCGGGACAGGACGGCTGTTGCCCGCAGACAGCGGCATCGCCCGCATTGGGCGCATGGCAGTAACACCCTCCTGGCGTGGCAAGGGCGTTGGCAAGGCGGTGTTGGCCGCGCTCATGCAGGCGGCAAAGGCCCGGGGAGATCGCGTGGTCGAGCTGCATGCACAGCTCCATGCTGCGCCCTTCTATGACAAGCAGTCGTTTGAGCGCATAGGCGATGTCTATGCGGAAGCCGGTATCGCCCACGTCACCATGCGCAGCACACTCTGACACGCTGTATGGCGGGTTGGCCTGCACTATGGCCTGCGCTATGGCCCGCATGGCGGCCTGATCGGCAGTCAGCCCGATATGACGCCATTCATATAGCGCAGCCGGTCTGAGACTGCCTTCATGAGGGCCATGCCGATCAAGGGTTGATCCTTCACCAGTGAAAGCAGTGCAGAGCGATTGATCGCCAACAGTTCGCAGTCAGTCTGTGCATAGGCGCCTGCAGTGCGGGGTGACTGATCCACCAGTGCCATCTCGCCAAATGTTCCCCCTTGGCCCACGCTCTCCACCAACGTGCCGCGAACTGAAATACCCACGCGGCCGCTCAGCACGACGTACATGGTGATGCCGGCTTCACCTTCGCGCATGAGAACCTTGTCAGCAGGCACGCGCAGCCGTGTGGGATTGTCCAGCTGGTCCAGCAGTTGTTCCAGCGTTCTCGCATCGAACACCTGACCATCGCGAACCCGGTCATCAGTGCGTGTCTTCCTGGCTGCAAGGCGTGCCGAGGCAAGGCGTAACCGGTCGAACATTGCGCTCATCAGCATCAACGCAAATTCGGGCATCTTCTGAATGGCTGCCTGAAACTGTTGGGTATCCAGGGCCACGACGACGCAGTCAGTCTTGGCAGTCGCCGTCGCACTGCGTGGCGCATCGTCCAGGACAGCCATTTCGCCAAAAATTTCGCCGACTCGAATCGTGTCCAGCATGCGACCCGCAGCAGTCAGTGTGACTTCGCCTTGTTCGATCAGGTACATGTGGCTGGCTACGGCCGACTTGAAGAGCCCGCCTTTCGAGGACTTGTCATGTTCAGCGAAGAACGCTGTACCGGCCCTGACCAGCTCGGCCTTGCCAAAGGCCTTGAAGACCTTGCCAGCCACCTGCGCGTCATAAAGCTTGCTTCGCACCGGCGGTGGCGGTGCCTTCGGAGCCTGTGAGGGACCTGCTACCGGGCCCGGCTTGTCAGGCGGCGGTTTGGTGAAGTCGAATTCGTCGTCGTCGATCATGCTGCGTCCGGAAAGCTCACGGGATAGGGCAGGGGTTCAAGGACCAGAGCGGGACCATCAGGGGACTTCCAGTGCAGTACCTGCTGACGAAGGCTTTCAGTTTGCGCCATGAGGAGCACATGGAATCCGCCCCCAGGTCGCCGCGCTGACGATACGATGGTACCGGCTGCCTGATCTCCAAATGCCGGGGAGAACACCGAGTCACCTGGTTTCGGAGGGCTGTCGGGAGCGTCCGCTTCGATCATGAGGACGGCCTTCATCATGCGCCGCTTGAGAATGCCGCGGTACTGGGTGCGGGCAACGATTTCCTGGCCCGGATAGCAACCCTTGCGGAAGCTGACGCCATGCATGAGGTCGAAATTGACCATTTGCGGAACAAACTCTTCCCGTGTGGCTTCGACCACCTCCGGAATACCCGCCTGGATACCGTACCAGTCCCACGCATTTGCACCGGCGGGTATGCAATCTGCCGAGAGCTCTTCCCACAGGGGCATGATGACCTCCGGCGCGCCGACAAGCTCGAAGCGGTCATTCTCAAGACAGATGATTCGAAGGCCGGGTTGATGCGCTGTGGTCAGGGGAGAAGCAGGCAGCACGTTCACCACGCGGCGCAGCCTTGTTGCGGCCTCCGGTCCGGCAAGGCCGATCCGCACCCATTGATGACTCACGTCCTCAAGTGTGACCTTGGAACGCAGCACAAACATTGCGAGACGTTTCTGAACGGGGGCCACGAGCGGCAGGGGCAACTGAATCATGAAACCCTGCTTCGCTCCCCAGAGCAGAAAGGTTGCAAGCAGTCGGCCCTTGGGTGAACAGTAGCCACTCCATTGGGCGCCATGTTCCTCGATTGTGGCCACGTCATTGGTGAGTTGGCCATGCAGAAATGCTCGTGCATCCTCACCCGCAGCAAGGATGATTCCCAGGTGGGATAGGTCACAGAGCACCGTTTCGGTGGCCAAGGCGTTGACTTCGGCATCTGCATTGCCGAAGTGCATCACCCGTTCGCCCTCCAGGATAGCGTGGCGGTCAACCAAGAAATTAAGCCAGATCGGATTCATGCTGTCATGCCGGTGAATGAAATTGCAGACGGACTGCTACGATGCGTTGTCTATTCTTGCCCATTTGGTGTCCTGTTGCAAAAGTCCCTGGAAATGATGATGCGACGGTCGCATCATCTGGCCGTCATTCTGACCTCAGTTCACCTTGTCGCCCTGGGCACCGTCTGGATGCTGACGCTGGAAATCGTCTGGCATCTCGCCCTGAAGTTGGTCATTCTGGGAAGCCTGCTGCATTCCTTGCGGCAGGCAGGATGGTTGGGAAATGACGAGTTTCCGTTGACGGTTCGGCTCAAGGCTGGTTCGCGCGGTGATGAGCCTGAACGGATCGACATCACCGATGCGGCGGGGAGAGTGATGGCTGGCGAGGTGGTCGAGGGAAGTCTGGTGCTCTCGGGCCTTGTCATCCTGAGGTGTCGGATGGACGGTGTTCCGCGCTGGCGGGGAATCCGCTCCTGGGTACTGTTTGCCGACAGCCTGGATCCGGATGCGCATCGCAGGTTGCGGGTGAGGCTCAGATGGGGCCGCGCACGTCCTGTATAATTTTTTCTTTTCCATGATGCGGCGTGCGCATTTCTGCTCTTGCCACGCTCGCGCCTCGCCCGACAGCATCGGCCGCCCCATTCGCGCAGTGCTATGACCATGAACTCCTCGACTCCTGCTTCGCTGCTCAGACTGCGTGGCCCTGTTGCGCTATCCCCGTTTCGCCTTGAAAAGCTTACGGTACCCTTGCGGCAGCGACAGCCGACAATCACGCGCGTCTCTGCAGAGTTCTCCCACATTGTCCAGACACGTCGAGAGCTGACCGGGAGCGAGCTGGGTGTGCTGGAGCGCATCCTGGATTACGGGCGCAGGTCGGAGGGAGAACCCTGTGGCCGCCTGTATCTGGTCCTGCCTCGCATCGGAACGATTTCGCCGTGGTCTTCCAAGGCGACAGACATCGCCCGTATCTGCGGACTCGACGCTGTAGTGCGCATCGAGCGTGCGATCGCGTTTCATGTTGAGGCGCGCGAATATTCGCAGTCGGTGAATCAAGCGATTCAGCAGGCAATTCATGACCCCATGACCGAGACTGTGCGCGACAGCGTTGAAGCCTCGGCAGAACTCTTCATGTCGCAATCGCCTGCGCCGATTGAGTCAATTGATGTGATGGGGGTGGGCAAGTCAGCATTGGACAAGGCGAATGGGGAGCTGGGCCTCGCCCTCTCGGCCGATGAGATCGACTATCTGTCTGACTACTTCAGCCGCATCCAGCGAAATCCGACCGACGTTGAACTGATGATGTTTGCACAAGCGAACTCGGAGCATTGCCGCCACAAGATCTTCAACGCCAGCTGGACGGTGGACGGTGCAGTGCAGGAAAAGAGCCTGTTCTCGATGATCCGCAACACGCATCTACTCTCTCCCGCCGGTACCGTGGTCGCCTACTCCGACAACTCATCGGTGATTGAAGGTGCCGAGATCGAGCGCTTCTATCCAAGAGGAGCGCAACACACGGGCAAGGCGTTTGATTACGCCATGGAAACGACGCACATCCTGATGAAGGTGGAGACGCACAATCATCCGACTGCCATCGCGCCCTGGCCTGGTGCGGCCACGGGCGCGGGTGGTGAAATCCGTGATGAAGGTGCAACGGGGATCGGCGCCAAGCCCAAGGCCGGACTCACCGGCTTCTCGGTGTCCAACTTGAATCTGCCCGGCAACCGCCAGCCGTGGGAAGGTGACTACGGCAAGCCTTCGCGCATCGCCTCGGCCCTGTCGATCATGATCGAGGGTCCCATCGGCGGCGCTGCATTCAACAATGAATTTGGCCGCCCCAATCTTTGTGGCTATTTCCGCACCTACGAACAGGCTGTTGAAGGTGTGATGCGTGGCTATCACAAGCCCATCATGATCGCGGGTGGTTTGGGAAACATCTCTGCACGGCACACGCACAAGAAGCCGCTGACCGCAGGTTCGCTGCTCATCCAGCTGGGTGGCCCCGGCATGCGTATCGGCTTGGGCGGTGGCGCGGCATCCTCGATGACGTCCGGTCAGAACACCGAGGCGCTGGACTTTGATTCCGTGCAACGCGCGAATGCGGAAATAGAGCGACGCTGCCAGGAAGTGATCGACGCATGCTGGGCGCTCGGGGATGAAAACCCCATTCTTTCCATTCACGACGTCGGCGCAGGGGGCTTGTCAAACGCGCTGCCCGAGCTGGCGCATGGCGGCGGTGCCGGTGCGCGGTTCCAGCTGCGTGATGTGCCGTCCGAAGAGCCGGGTATGTCGCCCAAGGAAATCTGGTGCAATGAATCGCAGGAGCGCTACGTGCTCGCCATTGCGCCCGAGTCGCTGCCGATGTTTGACGCATTCTGCAAACGCGAACGTTGCCCGTTTGCAGTGCTGGGGTGCGCCACGGATGACGAGCAGCTCGTCGTCGAGGATGCGCTTTTCAAGAACAATGCCGTGGACATGGCGCTGACTGTTCTGCTCGGGAAGCCGCCGCGCATGCACCGCGACGTGACATCGCGCAAGCCGAACTTGCCTGCTCTGGACCTTGCGAATATTCGCATCGAGGAGGCGATACGTCGGGTGCTGAGTCTCCCGACCGTGGCGGACAAATCCTTCCTCATCAATATCGGTGACCGCAGTGTCGGAGGCTTCACCGCACGAGACCAGATGGTGGGACCATGGCAAGTCCCGGTGGCGGACTGCGCAGTGACTGTGATGGGTTACCGCACATTCAAGGGTGAGGCGATGGCCATGGGTGAGCGCACGCCGATTGCGGTCATCAACGCTCCCGCTTCAGGCCGCATGGCCGTGGGTGAGGCCATCACCAATATCGCTGCCGCCGACATTGAAAAGATCGGCGACATCAAACTTTCAGCCAACTGGATGGCACCTGCCGGCTATGCCGGCGAGGACGCTAATTTGTTTGCCACGGTGGAAGCAGTCGGCATGGCGCTGTGTCCGGCGCTGGGCATCAGCATTCCGGTCGGAAAGGATTCGCTTTCCATGCGGACGGGATGGAAAGAAGACTGTGTCGACAAGGAAGTTGTCGCGCCGGTATCGCTGATCGTTTCAGCCTTCGCGCCTGTTCAGGATGCGCGGCTTACGCTCACCCCGGAGTTATCCCGCCAACCTGATACCGAGCTCGTGCTCATCGATCTGGGCGGTGGCAAGAATCGGCTGGGCGGCTCGGCACTGGCGCAGGTATATGGCCAGGTGGGCAACGAGGCGCCGGACGTTGATGATCCCGCTCGGCTGAAGGGGTATTTCACTGCAGTCCGCGAGCTGGCGCGCGAGGGTTCGGTACTGGCCTACCACGATCGTTCTGATGGCGGCCTGTTTGCCACGCTGGCAGAAATGAGTTTTGCCTCGCATCTGGGGCTGACGGTCAATCTCGATCTGCTTGTGTTCAATGCGCGCGAGGCAGACGTGGATGATTACGACGTCACGTCCCCCAAGCTTGCGGCTGAGGAGACAGTGCTGGCCGCACTGTTCAATGAAGAATTGGGTGCGGTGCTGCAAATCCGCAAAGCGGATCGCAGCAAGGTGATGCAGACGTTGCGTGACTTGGGTCTTGGCGAATATTCGCATGTCATCGGGCACCCGAATGCTGGCGATCAGCTACGCATCGTCCGTGCTGGCAAACCGATCTTCTCAGCCAGCCGTGTGGACTTGCAGCGCATCTGGTCCGAAACGAGCTTCCATATTCAGCGCCTGCGCGACAATCCGGACTGTGCACAGCAGGAATACGACCGGATCCTCGATGCCAAGGATCCTGGCCTGCACGCAGTGCTGACCTTCAATCCTGCCGACGATATTGCTGCGCCATTCATTGCCAAGGGAACCAGACCGAAGATCGCTGTTCTTCGCGAGCAGGGCGTCAACGGCCAGTTGGAAATGGCAGCGGCGTTCACCTGGGCAGGATTCGAGGCACACGATGTGCACATGAGCGACATCCTCGAGGGCCGGGTAACGCTCAAAGACTTCAAGGCATTCGCAGCCTGCGGTGGCTTTTCCTATGGTGACGTGCTGGGCGCGGGTGAAGGCTGGGCCAAATCCATCCTGTTTTCAGCGCGCGGACGCGACGAGTTCGAGACGTTCTTCAAGCGCAGCGATTCCTTCGCGCTCGGCGTCTGCAATGGCTGTCAGATGATTTCAAATCTCCATGAAATCATTCCTGGTGCAGAGAACTGGCCGCACTTCGAGCGCAATGCGTCGGAGCAATACGAAGCACGCACCGTGCTGGTCGAAATTCAGAAGTCGCCGTCCATTTTGTTTGACGGCATGGCAGGCAGCCGCATTCCTGTGGTCACTGCGCATGGCGAGGGCCGCGCAGTGTTCGCGTCGAAAGCACAGATGGATGCTGCGCGATGGCTGACTGCAATGCGGTTCGTCGATCACTACGGCAAGGCGACAGAGCGCTTTCCGTTCAACAGCAATGGTTCGCCGCAAGGTGTTACCAGTATCACCACGCCGGATGGCCGGTTCACCGCGATGATGCCGCATCCGGAGCGTGTGTTCCGCACAGTGAACCTGTCTTGGCATCCCAAGGATTGGCCGGTGGAGAGTCCCTGGATGCGCATGTTCAGGAATGCCCGGAAGTGGCTGGGTTGATTGCATTGTCGGCAACCGTTTGATGAACGAAAATCCCTACGCCGCCACCGAGGTACCCCTCCAGGTGCTGCAGGGTGCCTATGACGTCTCGCTGGTCCTCGCAACGAAGAGCCAGCGGTTTCTGACCTTCATTGTTGACATTGCGGCGCGTGTAGTCCTGCTGGGTTTCATCGTCTTCGTCTTTGTTTTGGTCGTTCCTGAAACAGCAGACTGGTTTGAATTCGAAAGTTTTGGGAGGGAATGGCTCTTCGATGTTCTTTCGCTGATCATTTACTACATGTTCTTTGAGGCCATGTTCGGAAGGACGCCGGGCAAGTGGGTCATGCGAACGAAAGTGGTGCAGCTGGATGGTTCAGATCCAACTGTTGTGCAGATCCTCAAGCGGACACTGTGTCGGTGGATTCCTTTTGAGCCCTTTTCGTTTCTGGGTTCCCAACCATTTGGATGGCACGATTCCTGGTCCGGCACGCGCGTCGTGTCGCTGAAGAAATTGGAAACATTGGAAAGTGGTGACACGGCGCTGCTGGAGATTGAGCGCGCCAAGTGGCTCAAGCACGATTACCCCGTCTCTTCGGTTCAGCCAGACAACTGGTCAAGAATGAGCGAAGCACAGCAGGCCATCTGGCAAATGCAGCATGAAGCTGACAAGCGCAACAAGCGAAATTGAAACGTGGGTGTCTAGTCTAGTTCTCGAATCTCGCCCCGAAAGCCTCGCTGTAGGCCTTTTCGGAAAACTCGAAGCTGGATTGCGGCGGGTCGCCCAGGTACACGGCCTCGAACGTGACCTTGACGTAACGATCAAGTGCTTTCCAAATGGCATAGGCAATGGTTCTGGCGATGTCTTCGGGCTTCTCGCCCAATCGCAGCTGGCCCTCACCCGACAAAATGAGCACGCTTGCTTCGCTGTTTAGAGCGCGCTCGACATCCTCCGGCTTTGACCAATGCAGCGTAAAGGCTTCGATCACCTTCCCCATCTCACGTGGGAGCAAAGGGGACACGGCTATCTGTACACGGTACAGGTTGCCAAATTTCAGAACGAGGTTCTTGTCGGGTTCCATGAGGTCAACGCTACGCCTCCCTGAAGAGCCTTGCAACGCTTGGCGAAGTTGCAAACATCGTGCATAGTGACGAGCTCCAGAAACGGAACGGGCAGCCAGAGGCTGCCCGTTCTTGCTTTCACATTCACAGTCGTTGGTGCAGGTTCGGCATCCGGGTTACGAAATCAGCAACCCGCCCATGCAAACCGACAGGAACACACCCATTTACTTCTCTTCGATTTTTGCCTTGCTGCGCAGCTCGTTTACCAACTTCTGAATCTGCTCCTGTTGTGCACGCTGGGCGAATTGCGCTTTCACTTCGTCGAATGCCGGAATCTTCGTGGGGCGGGTGTCTTCCAGGCGGATGACATGCCAGCCAAACTGGGTCTGCACCGGCTTGTCGGTGGTCTGACCCTTCTGCAGTGCCTTGACCGCATCAGCGAACGGCTTGACATAGCGTGCGGCAGGACCCCAATCCAGATCGCCACCGTTGTCCTTTGAACCCGGATCCTTGGACTTGTCCTTGGAGAGTGCGTTGAAATCACCACCTTTGCGCAGCGAATCGATGATGCCTTTGGCTTCATCTTCCTTTTCGACAAGGATATGGCGGACCTTGTACTCGGTGTCGCCCATCTGCGTCTTCAGCTGGTCATACTGGCCCTTGAGAACATCATCAGTCACGGGATTGGCGCGGACATAATCCTCGAAGAATTTCTGGATCAGGATGCCCTGACGAGCCAGTTCCATTTCCGCTTGCGTTTCGGCGCTCTTGTCCAGACCGCGCTTCTTGGCCGCCTGGAACAGGACTTCACGATTTATCAATTCATCTTTGATGACGGTCTGCACTTCCGGGCCGGAACGGCCGCCGGCGGCAGCCTGTTTGCCGAGCATTTCGAAATAGGCCTGGGGAATCATGACGCCATTGACAGATACGCGGCCGGCGGCAGGTGCAGCGGCCTTTTCGGCGGCCTTGGCCGGTGCCTTCTTGGGCGCGTCCTGCGCCAGCGCAGGGCCGGCCAGGAGCAGCGATGCTGCAATGAGGCTCAACAATTTTTGCGATGAATGTTGCATGGCGTTTCCTTTATTGTGGTGTTGCGGGGGTTCGAATCAAAACTGATCCGGGGTCATCGCCTCGATCTGCAAGGCGTGAATTTGGTTTTGCATCAAATCGGCGAGGGCGGCATACACCATGCGATGGCGCGCCACGGCGTTTTTGCCCAGGAATACGTCAGACACGATGGTCAGGTGAAAGTGCCCGCCGCCGGATGCCATGGCACCTGCATGCCCGGCGTGGGCTGCACTGTCGTCCACCACATGCAGTGCTACGGGACTCAATGTTTCCAGTCGCGTGCGGATGAGATCGGCGGTATTGGTCACCTCAGAACACTCGCTTGAACGGTTTGACCGTGACCTGGGTGAAGACGCCCGCAGCACAGTAAGGATCCTCTGCAGCCCAGGCGATGGCGACCTCGCGTGAGGCAAATTCGGCCACGATCAGCGAACCGCTGAAGCCAGCCGGACCGGGGTCCTCGCTATCGATGGCTGGATGCGGGCCTGACAGCACTAGGCGGCCCTCCGCCTGCAGTGCCTTGAGTCGATCGAGATGCGCCGGACGTGCGGCGAGCCGCTTGGGCAACGCGCCGGGCGCTTCTTCACAGATGATGGCGTAGAGCATGTCAGTCCTTGGATTCGGCGGCCTTCGGCTCATCGTCGGGCAAGTAGGGATACAGCCAGAAGACTTGCGTGATCATGAAGATGAACATGAGACCCATGTCGCCGAAGGTGGAATACCAGACCCAGGTTTCCGTCGACTGGTAATACACGAAGTAGAGGTTCAGAAGACCCATGAAACAGAAGAAGCCGATCCATACCATCGACAGCTTGCGCCAGACCGCATCGGGCGCCTTGATGGTGTTGTTGAAAACCAGCGCAACCGGATTCTTCCCCAGCAGGAACTGCGTGACTGCAATAGCCGCAGCCATGGCCATCATGACCACGGTAGGCTTGAGTTTCAGGAATGTCTCGTCGCGTAGTAGCAGCGTTGCCCCACCCGCGATGACCACAATGATCAACCCCAGCCACACCATCGGCTCAATGGGTTTGCGGGTGATTTTCAAATAGGAGACCTGCAGTACAGCGGCTACGATAGCCACGCCTGTCGCGATCCAAATGTCGAACAGCTTGTACGCGGCAAAGAAGACCAGCACAGGCAGCAGGTCGAAAATCAGTTTCATCAAAGGGTTGGCGCTTGGAAAAACCCGGGATTATCCGCCATTACGCCCGCCCGCGCAAAGCCGTGTCCCAGGCAGATGCAACCATCAATGATAGGGGCTGGCTGCAGCGGATTGCAGACGGATGAGTGCGGTCAGCTCCGGATCCAGGCTGGCAGACTCCGCCAACTGCAACGCTTCAGCGAAAAACCCGGCCCGTTCGTGGGGTAATCCGGCATTCAATGCGCTGAACGCGTGCTCGGCGAGCAGCTTGTCGCCGCTGCGGATACCCGCAATGGCGAAATTGACCAGCAGCACCCGCCACGGCCTCTCTGGATTGGATTGTTCAAGGTCGGCGCCCAACTGCGGCGTAAGGTGCTCTACGGTGCCCTGCATGAGCGCATAGGCCGCCGCTACATCCTGCCGCGTCTCGGCCCGATTGGCGAGGCGTGCCAGTGCATTCACAACCGGCTCCGGGACATGCAGGGGGCAGTCGTGCCGCATGGTCCACAGGGCGATACCGGTGACCAGCGAATCAAGGGTCGGCAGCGATTGGGGCTCGTTCAGCTGTTGAATCCAGGACTCCAAAGCTGCGCAGGCACGCAGCGCATCAGCGACGGCGATGTCGGCGTCTACCATCGGCAGCGGCGCGTCCGGTCCCAGTTCCTTGTCCGTGCGGGCCATGAACTCCAGAAACGTCTTCAGCAGGGCAATCAGGGCCTGCAGGTCTGGCGGCATGGGCTGGCCGGGGCGCCCTCGCGCATGGGCCGAAATGGTGGCCGTCGACAGGACGTCGAATTGACGAAGCAACCCTGCATGCTCATCCACCGGAACAGCCGTCAGATTGGTGCCTGCTTGGGTGGATTGGTTCGACGCTGCATCCAGGCGGGTCAGAAAGATTGGTTTTCGGTTCAAGTTGAGGTCAGATCGAAGTGAGGGAGGCTGGTCCGAAGCAACTCAGGACCCAACGGAAATGGACTCTCTGCGAGCATGTCGGTCGGCGCGGGACGGCAGTTTGCTATGATTTTGAATTGCCCGCACAAGTTTCTGACTTATTTGAATAATTTCGACCTGCACAATCACTCCAACTGCTCCGACGGTCGCCTGTCGCCACGGGACGTTGTGGCATTGGCTGTCCAGGGCGGCTGCGACGCCTTTGCGCTGACAGACCATGACACGACCGAGGGTCTTGCCGATGCGGCAGATGCTGCAAGAGTAGCGGGCCTGCGATTCGTGAATGGCGTTGAAATTTCTGTGACGTGGCGCCCGGAATCACTTCATACCACCCTGCATGTTGTCGGGCTGGATATCGACCCGGTGGCACCCGCACTGGCAGAAGGGCTGCAAAGTGTTCGCAGTGGCCGACACGCGCGGGCCGAGCTGATGGCGGCTGACCTTGCGAGAGTCGGCATTCCCGGTGCGCTGGAAGGCGCCTATCGGTATGCCGAGCATCCGGACATGATTGCGCGCACGCACTTTGCCCGCTTTCTCGTGGAAGCAGGCAAGGCCCGTGATGTGGCCAGTGTCTTTCATCACTATTTGGTGCGCGGCAAGCCGGGTTACGTGAAGCACGATTGGACCAGCCTGCAGGAAGCTGTGCGCTGGATCCGCGAGTCGGCGGGTATTCCCGTGTTGGCGCATCCTGGCCGTTATCGCCTCACTGGCCCGCAAATGAAGGAGTTGCTCATCGAGTTCCGCGATCTCGGTGGACTTGCCATCGAGGTGGTGACGGGCAGTCACTCGGATGACGACGCCCGGCGTTTTGCCGACCTAGCCCGGGAGATGGATTTCCTTGCGTCACGCGGGGCCGATTTTCACGGTCCGGGTGAAAGCACTTGGTCGCCCGGAACGCTCCCGCCCCTTCCGGCAGATCTCAAGCCTGTCTGGGACCGCCTGAGGCCGGTTTGACTCGGCATTGCTGCCTGGTCAATAGCGAACATGTCCCAGTTCTTCAGCATGCACCCCACGCATCCACAGCCACGGCTCATCCATCAGGCTGTGGACATCATCCGCCGAGGCGGGCTCATTGCGTATCCGACAGACTCAAGCTATGCCATTGGTTGCCACATTGGCGACAAAGCAGCGATGGATCGCATTCGCACACTGCGGCGTGTCGATGAGAGGCATCACTTCACACTGGTGTGCCGTGATCTGTCGGAGATCGGCCAATTTGCGAAAGTCGACAACGCCCAATACCGACTGCTGAAGGCCCATACGCCGGGCAGTTACACGTTCATACTTCGGGCTTCCCGCGAACTGCCGCGCAGGCTTGCCCACTCGAAGCGCAGCACCATCGGGGTGCGCGTGCCCGAGCACCCTGTGACGCATGCGCTGCTGGTGGCCTTGAATGAGCCACTTCTCTCCTCCACGTTGATAGAGCCGGGTGAAACGGTGCCCATGAACGATCCGGAGCTCATCCGTGAACGATTGGAGCACCAGCTTGATCTGATCATTGACGCGGGCGCCTGCGGCATTGAACCCACGACCGTCGTGGACCTGTCCGGTGACATGCCGGTGATCGTACGGCGAGGACGCGGCGACCCAGCCCCCTTCGAACTTGAAACAGAAAGCGAGTAATGGATTTCAACCAGATCATCCAGACGATTTCCGTCTTCGCCATTCCGGCGATTCTCGCCATCACGTTGCATGAGGCTGCTCACGCCTATGCGGCGAAAATGCTGGGAGACAGCACCGCATACATGCTGGGTCGCATGACGCTGAACCCGGTCAAGCACATCGATCCGGTGTGGACAATACTTGTTCCCATCATCACGATTGTGCTGACCCCCTTCATGTTCGGTGCGGCAAAGCCGGTACCGGTCAACTTCAATGCGCTCAGACGACCAAAGCAAGACATGATCTGGGTGGCCGCTGCGGGCCCGGCAGCGAATTTGGCGATGATGATCATGTGGGCAGTCCTGGGAAAGATGCTTCTGTTGATGTCCGCGTCCGGGCCGCTCGTGTTTCTGCTCCGCGTGGCTGAGGCAGGCATTTTCGTCAATGCCTTGCTCATGGTTTTCAACCTGTTTCCGCTATTGCCGCTGGATGGCGGGCGCATCATTGCCGGCCTGCTACCCAATCGTCTGTCCTATCAGTGGTCACGGATCGAGCCCTTTGGAATGTTCATCCTTCTGGGCCTTATCGTCACCGGGCTTTTCCAGTGGTGGCTGGGACCTCTGGTTAATGGCACACTAAAGGCGTTATACTCCGTGCTCGGGTTCTAATCTGGACCCTCGGAAAGTACCATCCGAGTAATACTCCGCGCGGTGGCCAGTAAAGAAGTTTTCCAGAGCCCCGCGAATATTCGCAACTGAATCATTGCGTTACAAGTTAACGCAGGACTTTCATGTACCCAGACCGAGTTCTGTCCGGCATGCGCCCG
The DNA here is from genome assembly GCA_031394355.1 of Betaproteobacteria bacterium. Classification (GTDB taxonomy): domain Bacteria; phylum Pseudomonadota; class Gammaproteobacteria; order Burkholderiales; family Usitatibacteraceae; genus JAEUMY01. The sequence continues at coordinate 62,319 of JANNSU010000065.1, forward strand.
ACAGGTCGCCTGCATTTAGGCCACTATCATGGCGCGCTCAAGAATTGGGCGAAGCTGCAGCACGAGCATCCGTGCTTCTTTTTCGTCGCTGACTGGCATGCCCTGACCACCCATTACGAAGACCCCTCTGTCATCGAGGCGAATGTCTACGAAATGGTCATCGATTGGATCGCCGCCGGGATCGACCCTGCACAGGCAACGCTGTTCATCCAGTCACGCGTGCCCCAGCATGCCGAGCTCACCCTCTTCCTTTCCTTGATCACGCCGATTTCCTGGCTTGAACGTGTGCCGACGTACAAGGACATGCAGGAAAACCTCGCTGATCGGGATCTGGCCACGCACGGCTTCATGGGCTATCCGGTCATGCAGGCGGCAGACATCCTGATCTATCGGGCCAATCTGGTGCCGGTCGGTGAGGACCAGGCTTCGCACGTCGAGATCACCCGCGAGATTGCCCGCCGCTTCAACCATTTGTTCGGCCGTGAGGCCGGTTTCGAAGAGAAGGCAAAGGCCGCCATCAAGAAGCTGGGCTCAAAGAAGGCGAAGCGTTACGAGGAATGCCGAACTGCCTACCAGCAACAGGGTGATGCGGCGGCGCTCGAGGCGGCACAGGAACTGCTGAACGACACGCAAAACCTTGCCATGGGTGACCGCGAGCGACTTTTCGGGTACCTGGAAGGCAGCAGCAAGATGATTCTGCCCGAGCCACAGGCGCTGCTGACCGAAACACCCAAGCTGGTGGGCCTGGATGGCCGCAAGATGTCGAAGAGCTACGGGAACACCATTGCGCTTCGGGATGATGCGGAGACTGTAAGCAAGAAGATTCGCACCATGCCCACGGATCCCGCCCGTGTGCGGCGTACGGATCCGGGTGATCCGGAGAAGTGTCCTGTGTGGCCTCTGCATCTGGTCTATTCGGAGCAGGACACGCGCGACTGGGTCGTGTCAGGTTGCAAGGGTGCCGGCATCGGTTGCCTGGAATGCAAACAACCGGTGATCGACGCCGTCAATGCGGAGCTCCGGCCGATCCAGGAACGTGCAGCGCCGTTCGAAGAAGACCCGATGCTGATCCGCAATATTCTCGCCGATGGCTGCGAGAAAGCGCAGACCATTGCGGAAGAGACCATGCGGGATGTGCGTGATGCCATGGGTCTGGCGTACGGTTGAATGTCATGACCGGCGCTCATGAGACGGTAGCGATGGACACGCCGATGCTTGACATGGAAATGCCGGTCGCGCGCATTCGGGGTCAGCCAGTGACCGAGTTGCCGAATGATCTTTATATCCCGCCTGAGGCGCTATCGGTCATCCTCGAGCAGTTCGAAGGGCCGCTCGACCTGCTTTTGTATCTCATTCGCCGCCACTCCCTTGATGTGCTCGACATTCCCATGGCGGAGCTCACCCGCCAGTACATGACGTACATCGAGGCCATGCGTACCACGCAGCTTGAGCTGGCTGCAGACTACCTGCTCATGGCCGCGCTGCTCATTGAAATCAAGTCGCGCATGCTTCTGCCCCGTCCGCCTACACAGGGCAATGCCGAGCCCGAGGATCCGCGTGCGGAACTGATGCGTCGGCTTCTCGAATATGAACAAATGAAGGCGGCAGCCAAGGCGATCGACCAATTGCCGCAGGCTGGACGTGACTATGCGTTGGTTGACGTGCTCATTGATCGTCATGCGGCCCTGCGCCAGCCTGATGTGTCGGTTGCGGATCTGACCGAAACCTGGCGCATCCTGCTGGCCCGGGCCAAGGCCACCCGGCACCATACGATTACCCGCGAACAGCTCTCTGTTCGTGCCCACATGAGCCGAATCTTGCGGACATTGCAAGGCGGCAATTTTGTCGAGTTCGCTGAACTCTTCAGTCCAGAGGAAGGACTTGCCGTGATGGTGGTCAGCTTTCTCGCGCTGCTCGAACTCGCGCGTGAATCTCTGGTGGAGATCAAGCAGACCGCCGCTTTTGAACCGATTTACGTGAAGATGACTCTCGCCCTTGCGCCAGTCATCGAATTGAAGCCAGAGTGACATGGAAGAACATCAAGCCCCGTCCCCCAACGCCAACCCGCTGATCCCGGGTGCTCCTGCGCCAGTAGAAGATGCCCTGCTGGCCTCGGGCACAGCCGATGCAGCCGAGATTGCAGCAGCCGACAGCGCCATGCCGTCAGTCGAGCTGGCCGACATGAAGCGTATCCTGGAAGCCGCGCTCCTCTCGGCGAGTGAGCCGCTGCACACGGGCGATCTGCGCAAGCTCTTTGATATCAAGATGAGTCACGATGCGCTGCGCATCCTGCTCGAAGAAATTCGAGAGGAGTGGGCGAGCCGCAGTGTCGAGCTCACCATGGTCGCCAATGGCTGGCGCTTCCGCGTCAGGCCCGAATACCAGCGCTATCTGGATCGCTTGAATCCCGAGAAGCCACCGCGTTATTCCCGCGCTGTCCTGGAGACACTTGCCATCATCGCCTATCGCCAGCCTGCGACCCGTGGGGATATCGAGGACATTCGCGGTGTGGCGGTGTCGCCCGGCATCCTCAAGGCGCTGGAGGAACGTGGCTGGATCGATGTCGTGGGCCACAAAGATGTGCCGGGACGCCCGGCACTTTTCGCCACAACCAAGAAATTCCTGGATGACCTCAATCTGCGCTCGCTAGATGAGTTGCCACCATTGTCCGAGCTGCAGGCAACGCTCGACATGACCGCAGGCATGCAGACCATCGAAGGTACCGCTGTGACGGTGGGTATGCAGGAAGCGCTACCGGCGATGTCTGCCAATTCAGACGGCGTTGAAACTGACGACGCAAGTGAAGGCATCACAACAGTACTGCAGGCAGACGGCGCAGCGGTTGCAGCGGCTGATCCCGAGGTTGCCGAGAGCACAGTGAGCGAGACCCTCAAGAAGGCACAGGAAGATCCACCCCGCGAATATTCGCAGCACGACCCGGAGCACTCGCGATGAACGGTAACGCACCGCCCCCGAAACAAGCTCGCGGCCAACACCGCAGCCGCCGCAACCGCTCCGGCAAGAAGACACCTTTCCGCACGGCACCCCAGAATCGACCGCAGGACAGCCTCGGCAACAGCCTCGCCTCGCCGTCGCAGGTCGCGGACATGATGCGCTTGGGTGAGGAGGCCAAGTCGGGACAATTTGCCGAAGCGCTTGCCGAAGGCGCCAAGCCGGTCAAGCGTGAGCGACTTCACAAGGTCCTGGCCCAGTCCGGGCAAGGCTCGCGGCGCGATATGGAAATTCTCATCGCCGGCGGACGCGTCATGCTCAATGGCAATGTCGCGACGGCGGGTGCCCATGTGAGTCCCGGCGACAGGGTGCTGGTTGACCATCGCCTGGTACCCATCAAGTTCACGCCGGAGTTGCCACGAGTCTTGCTCTATCACAAGCCGGAGGGCGAGATTGTCAGCAATTCTGATCCGGGCAACCGCATTTCCGTGTTTGACAATCTGCCCAAGGTTGAAAATGCGAAGTGGCTCGCCATCGGTCGCCTCGATTTCAATACCTCGGGCCTGCTCATCTTCACCACGAGCGGAGAGCTAGCCAACAAGATGATGCATCCTCGCTTCGAAGTCGAGCGGGAGTATGCAGTGCGGATCCTCGGTGAGCTGACCGAGGAGCAGACACAGCGGCTGTTGGACGGCATCAACATCGATGCCGACCCCGAAGACGACGAGGATGAAGACGACGAGGTGGAGGGTGGCCCGCGACTGGCCCGCTTCACCTTCATCGAGAAGCGTGGTGGCCCGGACCTCGAAAAGACTACTGCCAACAACTGGTATCACGTCATCATCAAGGAAGGCCGCAATCGCGAAATCCGTCGCATGTTCGAATCGCTTGGACTCACTGTCAGCCGACTGATGCGAGTGCGCTTTGGCAAGGTCGAGCTGCCGCCGCAACTCAAGCGCGGCGCGATGATTGAGCTGGAGCCCGGCCAGGTGAAGGATTTGCTGGTGTCGGCGGGTGTCGACATCGAAGGGATCGATTTCAATGCGCCAGGCCCGCAGCAGAAACCGGGTCGCCGAGGCACCCAGCGTCCTGTTCGACCGGCGAGGGCGCCCAGGGGAGAGGGCGCACAGGGGGTCGAGGTGTCACCGCGGCAGAATGCGGAGGACGCACAGCCTGGCGCGTCACGGCGCAAGCCGCGCAATCGCAAAGGGCCTCGGCCCCCAGGCGCTGCGGCCGCACCCGACAATGCCCAGCCGCGGCCACGCCGTGGACGCAAGCCGGCAGCGGGTCAGCAAGGCTTGCCAGGACAAGGCCAGCCGGGGCAAAGCCAGCCTGGGCAAGGCGTACAGGGTCAGGGTAGACAGGGTCAGGACAAAAAGGGCCGGGGCAAGCAGGGTGGCAAGCAAGGTGGCAAGCAGGGTGGAAAGCAAGGTGGAAGACAGGGTGGCAGGCAGGGTGGTCAACAGGTTTTGGGGAACAGCACCCGAGGCAACACAAGGGGGCGCAAAGGCATGCGCAGCGCCGAGAGCCCGCAGCCGAGAATCCTGAAAGCTGAGCCGATGTCTGCCTGGACCGGCCAAACCAGCACCGGCAGCTACGGTCGCCGCAGTGTTGAAGGCAAGCCCGCGAAGCAACCTCGCATCATCCGCACCGTGACACGTCGGCCGCGCCTGCCCGAGACAGAGGGTGAGTCCTGACGGTCAACGCAAGCATTGGTCGGGTTGTTGACAGGACTGCGCAAATCCTGCCTTTCCTTTGCAGGTTGATGTTGCTGATACGCAATGTGCCGACCGTCAGCGCTTTGTCCTGTCGCGGGCGCCGCACTTTTCTTTTCTGGTTGGGCCGCCTCGGTCCCGGCACGCTTGCCGAGCGTCCCGACTTTCCGGTCTCAGTGCACGATCCGGCCACTTGTGAAGCCTGTTCAACAAACAAGGCGCCGCCACCTTGACCGCAAGCGTGGAATTCAATATCCCGTGCATGTCTTGTGGCCACAGCAAGGTGACATCGGCAGATGCTTTGATCCGCAGAAGGAATGGCGCACACTGACGGCTTCCGGTGTTTCGGCGACGGGTCAGGCGCTGGATAGCGGGCACTACATCGCGGACACTACATCGCGGAGGAAGCACCTCAGGTGCGCTTGCGCGAGATGAACAATTTCTTTGTCGGGGGAGAGAGCGTTTGAGTCAGTACAGGATCGCGGTCATCGCGGGAGACGGGATTGGCAAGGAAACAGTGCCGGAAGGCATGCGCGTGCTGGAAGCTGTCGGTCGCAAGTTCGATATCCGGTTCAGCTGGGATGAAAAGCCCTGGAGTTGTGACCATTACCTGAAGCATGGCTGCATGATGCCGGAGGGTGGGCTGGACGACATCCGGCGGCACGATGCAATCTTTCTTGGTGCAGTGGGTTTCCCGACGGTGCCTGATCATGTATCGCTCTGGGGATTGCTCATCCCGATCCGCCGTGAGTTCCAGCTCTATGTGAATCTTCGTCCGGTGAGGCTGATGCCAGGTGTGCCGTCTCCGCTTGCGGGGCGGAAGCCCGGGGACATCGATTTCTGGGTGGTGCGCGAGAACAATGAGGGCGAGTATTCGTCCGTAGGCGGCCGCATGTACGGCAATACGGACGCGGAGTTTGTGACACAGCTGTCGGTGTTCACGCGTCGCGGGACGGATCGCATCCTCAAGTACGCCTTCGAGCTGGCGAGCAAGCGGCCACGCCGGCATGTCACGTCGGCGACAAAGTCCAACGGTATCGCGATCACCATGCCCTACTGGGATGAACGCTTCAAGGCCATGTCGGCGCAGTATCCTGATGTGAAGACATCGCAGTACCACATCGACATTCTCACGGCACACTTCGTGCAGCATCCTGACTGGTTTGATGTCGTGGTGGGCTCCAATCTTTTCGGTGACATCCTGTCCGATCTGGGTCCGGCATGTACCGGCACCATCGGCATCGCGCCATCGGCCAATCTCAATCCGGAGCGCGAGTATCCGTCCTGCTTCGAGCCGGTGCATGGCAGCGCGCCCGACATCTTTGGCAAGGGCATTGCCAATCCCATCGGGCAGATCTGGTCGGGTGCGATGCTGCTGGAGCATCTCGGCCATGCAGACGCTGCCGCTGCAGTGGTAAAGGCCATCGAAACCGTGCTGGTGGAGGGGCCGCGAACGCGTGACATGGGGGGCGCAGCCAGTACGAGGGAAGTTGGCAAAGCCGTCGCGGATGTCATCGCGGGCTAGTCAACACCGCAGGTCTTGAACTACAGAGTGCAGTTCCAACATTGCAGTTCCGAAAGTGCAGTTCCGAAAGTGCAGTTCCAATGGTTTGGTTCCATGTGACAGCAGCAAGGCAAACAGTGATCTAACGACAAGCGAATATTCGCAGAGGAGAAAGTCATGCAGGCAGGCAGATTGATTGGCGCACTACTGGGATCGTTACTGATGATTGCTGCTGGCGCTGTCAGCGCGCAGGGCAAGTATCCGGATAAGCCGGTGCGCTACATCATTCCGTTCGCGCCGGGCGGTGAATCCGACATTGGCGCTCGCTTGCAGCAACCTTACTTCAAAAAGAAGTTTGGCCAGGAACTCATTGTTGAATCCAAGCCGGGGGCGGGTGGAGCGCTCGCCTGGGCGCAGGCCAATACCTTCCCGCCGGATGGCTATACGCTCATCAGCACCAATCTGCCGCACCTCGTGTTGCAGCCGCTGGAAGGCCTGGTGCAGTACAAGACCGCCGACATCGACAATGTTCATTTCTATCACTACACGCCGGATGCAATCGTTGTTCGCGCGGAGAGTCCGTTCAAGACCTATCAAGAGCTCGTTGCAGCCGCCAAGGCAAAACCTGGTGAAGTGACCTTTGCCGGGTCAGGCACCAACTCCGCCAATCATCTTGCCAAGGAGCGATTCGACCAGGTGGCGTCCGTCCAGACCACCTATGTACCGTTCAAGGGTACCGGTGACCTGGTTGCCTCGCTGTTAGGCGGGCATGTGTCAGCAGCCATGTCCTATGTGACGCTGGCAATCGCGCAGAAGGGCAGGGCGCGCATGCTGGCCATCGCCACCGAGAAGCGCCATCCCCAGTTCCCGGATGTACCAACCTTCAAGGAGTTGGGTATCGACTGGGTTGACGGCGCTTACCGGGGCATTGCTTTGCCCAAATCCACGCCTGCGAATATTCGCAAGTCAGTGTCTGACATGTTCTCGGCAATCAATGCCGACCCCGAGTTTCGTCAGAAGATGGCTGACGGTGGATTCGAACTGGTGGACGTGACGGTCGACAAGATGCCGGCCTTCATGGCTGAGCGCAGCAAGACCTACGTGGAGCTCGCACGGCGCATGGGGCTCGTGAAGTAGCCTCGGGGACTTTGAGCAGGATCAAGCCCGCCCGGATTGTCGAGTGGGCGGGCTTTACTGCATAATCAGTCAGACGCTCCGCAAAGAGGGCGCAGAGCTTTCAAGTAGCACGCTGCGGGGAGGAGCCCGCCTGCATCCGTCGCACTCATTGTGTGGCGGCAACCATTTGAACAGGCGATGGATACAGCATGATAAAAATACGCAATCCCAGGGATTTCTGGGCAGGGGTGATTTTTCTGGTTATCGGCGTGGGTGCTGCTGTCGTGGGCTCCGACTATCCGATGGGCACCGGCGGGCGCATGGGCGCCGGCTATTTTCCGATGGTGCTGTCTGTGCTGCTGTCCATTCTCGGTTTCGCCATCATGGCGAGTGGCTTTGCGACTGACGGCCCCCCGGTCGACAAGTTTGCATTGCGACCACTCTTTTTCGTCTTGCTGGGCGTGGTGATTTTCGGGATCCTCGCAAAAGTGCTTGGACTCGCCATCTCCATCGTTGCGCTGGTGATGGTGACGGCCTACGGCGGGCATGAGTTTCGCTGGAAAGAAGCACTCATGGCCGGCATCGTGCTGGCCATCTTCTGCGTGGTGGTCTTCATCTACGGCTTGAAGCTGCCCTTCCCGGCGTGGCCTGCCTTCCTGTCGGCCTGAGGAGACGATCATGATGGAACTCCTCAACAATCTTGCAATCGGTTTCGGTGCTGCACTCACGGTCAGCAACCTGATGTACTGCCTCGTCGGCGTGCTGCTCGGCACCCTGATCGGCGTTCTGCCAGGTATTGGCCCCGTGGCGACCATTGCCATGCTGCTCCCTGCCACCTTCAACCTGCCGCCGCTGCCCGCGCTCATCATGTTGGCGGGCATCTACTATGGCGCGCAGTATGGCGGCTCCACCACCGCGATTCTGGTGAACCTGCCGGGGGAGTCCTCCTCCGTGGTGACTGCTCTCGATGGCTACCAGATGGCCCGCAAGGGCAAGGCGGGTACGGCCCTGGCGATTGCCGCGCTGGGATCCTTTTTCGCCGGCTGTGTCGCGACATTCCTGCTGGCCGCCGCAGCGCCGCCGATGGCAAAAATTGCCCTGCAGTTTGGTGCGGCGGAGTACTTCTCGCTGATGGTGCTGGGCCTGATTGCGGCGGTGGTGCTGGCGCATGGTTCGGTCATCAAGGCAGTGGCCATGATTCTGCTCGGTCTGGTACTGGGGCTGGTGGGCACCGATGTGAATTCCGGCATGGCACGGTACAGCTTTGGCGTGCCGGAACTCATCGACGGTTTGAACTTCGTCTGCATCGCGATGGGCATGTTCGGATTTGCCGAAGTGATCAAGAATCTGGAGAACACGGGCGAACGCGAAGTGTTCACCAAGGAAGTGCACAATCTCATTCCGTCCAAGGAAGACCTCAAAGCTGCAGCGCCAGCGATATTGCGGGGGACGGTACTCGGCTCATTCCTGGGCATCTTGCCAGGCGGGGGCGCGGTGTTGGCCGCATTCTCCGCGTACACGCTCGAAAAGAAGATCGCGAAGGATCCATCCACTTTCGGGAAGGGTGACATCCGCGGCGTCGCAGCCCCTGAAGCCGCCAACAACGCGGCGGCGCAAACTTCGTTCATTCCGCTGCTCACGCTTGGCATTCCGCCCAACCCGGTGATGGCGATGATGGTCGGCGCCATGATCATTCAAGGCATACAACCCGGTCCGCAGGTGATGACGGAAAGGCCGGAACTCTTCTGGGGCATGATCGCCTCGATGTGGATTGGCAACCTGATGCTGGTGGTGCTGAATCTGCCACTCATCGGCATGTGGATCAAGCTGCTGCGCGTGCCGTACCGGCTGCTGTATCCCGCGATCCTTGTCTTCTGCTGTATCGGTGTTTACTCGCTCTCCAACAATCCGGTGGATGTCTACCTCACGGCATTCTTCGGCCTGCTGGGCTACGCGCTGGTGAAGCTGGACTGCGAGCCTGCGCCGCTGCTGCTGGGTTTCATCCTCGGTCCCCTGATGGAAGAAAACCTGCGCCGCGCCATGCTGCTTTCGCGCGGCGATCCAATGACTTTCCTGAATCGGCCGCTATCCGCCACGTTGCTCGGCATTTCAATGTTGCTGTTGCTCATCATTCTGGCTCCGTCCGTGCGCAAGAAGCGCGAAGAGGCCTTCCAGGAAGCAGACTGATTCATCGCTTGGACCAACCGTTGCCACCACCCAAGCCCCTGCCGCAGGACTGCTGCGGCACGGGCTGCATTCCCTGCGTCATGGAGATTTACGACGAGGCAATGGAGGACTACCGGGTCGCACTGGCTCGTTGGGAAAGCGAGCTGGACTCCGCGTCCCGACAGGAATCTTGAGGACAGCAGCTTTCCAAGCCCACCCATCCAGTTCCGAGTGCGAATATTCGCTAAGCTTGGCGCACCTTTCCACCCGCCCGGTCCTGCCGCATGAATCTGCCATTCAATTTTGATTTCCCCTATGTCTCGCAGCGCATGCCGGTACTTGCGCGCAACGTGGTCGCCACCAGTCAGCCGTTGGCCACGCAGGCGGGCCTCGACATGCTGCGTCAGGGAGGCAATGCCGTTGATGCGGCGCTGGCTGCCGCGATCACGCTGACCGTAGTCGAGCCGACCAGCAACGGCATCGGTTCGGATGCCTTTGCGATTGTCTGTGACGGCAAAGGGCTGCAGGGCTTCAATGCCTCCGGCCGTGCGCCCGCCGCCTGGACGCCCGCCTACTTCGGGGGCAAGTATCCGCAGTTGAATGGCCTGCCCGAGCGAGGTTGGGATGCGGTGACGGTGCCGGGCTGTGTTTCGCTGTGGCAGGCGCTGTCTTCACGCTTCGGCAAGTTGCCCTTCAAGTCGTTGTTTGTCCCCGCTGTGCACTACGCGCGCGAAGGGCACCCTGTATCCCCCATTACCGCGCAGAGCTGGTCGCGGCAGGTGGCTCTCCTGAATGGACCCGGCTTTGAGGAGTTTCAGCGAATATTCGCAGCGTCCGGGCGGGCGCCGCAGGCGGGAGAAATCTGGCGATCCTCCGATCATGCGAGAACGCTGGAGGACATCGCTGCAACGGTTGGTGAGAGCTTCTATCGTGGTGCGTTGGCAGACCGCATCGCCGCCGAGTCCGCGCGCTGCAGCGCGGCCATGACGATGGCTGATCTTGCGAGCCACCAATGTGATCCCGTCGATACCATCCATATCGATTACCGCTCGGTTCGTCTGCATGAGATTCCGCCGAACGGTCAGGGTCTCGCAGCACTGCTCTGTCTTGGCATCCTGGAACAGTTCGACATTGCGAATATTCGCGTGGACAGCGCTGACTGGGTGCATGTGCACCTGGAGGCCATGAAGCTCGCGTTTGCCGATGCGTACCGCTACATCGCGGATTCCGATCACATGGACATCGACGTGAGCGCGTTGCTCGACAAAGCTTACCTGCGTTCGCGCGCCACACTGATCCGCATGGACCGCACGGGCGAGCCGGTGCATGGCATGCCCACCAAGGGCGGCACCGTGTACCTCTCGACTGCCGATGCGAGCGGCATGATGGTCAGCCTCATTCAGTCCAACTACATGGGCTTCGGATCCGGAATAGTTGTGCCGGGCACGGGTATCGCGCTGCAGAATCGCGGGCATGGATTCAACCGGATCGCGGGCCATCCCAATTGTGTTGGTCCGTCAAAGCGACCGTTCCAGACCATCATCCCGGGATTTCTGACCGATCAAGACAACCGGCCCATCATGAGCTTCGGCGTCATGGGCGGCCACATGCAGCCACAGGGTCACGTGCAGATGGTGACCCGCATGGTTGACCATGGTCAGAATCCGCAGTCTGCCAGCGACGCAGCCCGCTGGATCGTCAATGCTGACGGCACCATTGGCCTGGAACCGGCACTGCAGGCTTCCATCGGGATTGAGCTGGAACGGCGGGGACACCGCATCGCTGTGCCGGAGGCGATCAATTTCGCCTTTGGTGGCGCACAGCTCATCTGGCGCATGGAGAACGGCAGCTACTGTGCCGGCAGTGATTCGCGCAAGGATGGCGGGGCCAGCGGCTTCTGACCGTCGACTACTGACACCAGGAGCACTTGAAGTAGCCAATATCCTGCTTGCGCGACGTCTCGCGCAACACGGCCATTTATCACATCAAACAACTCTTCACGCGACTCGATGCGCATGACCGCGGTGAGGCGTTGCAGGGCCTCCTCACCGCGAATTCCGGTACCTGATCACTCTTCCGGTTTGGCTGGCAGGGGCTTGATGCTGCCTCCGCCTGCTGCAGCGGTTGTACTGCCATGGCCCTCTTCTGCATCGCTCGTGAACCAGCGCTTGGCAGACCTGCCCCAGTTGTCGAAGTAGGTGAAGAGCACAGGCACGACGACCAGCGTCAGCACGGTAGAAGTGATGATCCCGCCGATGACTGCATGCGCCATCGGGGACTGCTGCTCGGAGCCCGCCCCCAGCGCCAGCGCCAGCGGCAACATGCCGCCAATCATGGCCGTCGTGGTCATCAGAATGGGACGGAGTCGTACCTGGCCTGCAGCCAGGATGGCTTCGTCACGCGACTTGCCCTCGCGTATCCCGTGATTGGTGAAGTCCACCAGCAGGATGGCGTTTTTGGTGACCAGTCCCATGAGCATGATGAAGCCGATGACCGAGAAGAGATTCAGCGTCGACTTGAACAGAATCAGCGACAGGAATACGCCTACCAGCGACAGCGGCAGGGAGGCCATGATGGCGAGTGGCTGGAGGAAGCTTCCGAACTGGGAGGCGAGGATAAGGTAGATGAAGATGATCGCAAGGCCGAGTGCTGCGACCGCGTAGCCCAGCGATTCCTGCATTTCCTGCGACTGCCCGCCAAACTGGAATTGGTAGCCGGGCGGCAGCTGAATCTCCTTCAGTTTCTTCGTTGCCTCTGCGGACACTTCGCCCGCTGTATGGCCCTTGCCCGTGCCATACCAGACCTGAATCAGCCGCTGCAGATTGCGTCGTTCGATCTGGCGCTCAGCAAAGGAGGGCGTGAAGTCTGCGATCTGGCGCAGCGGCACCATGCGCGGTGTGCCGTCGGCGTTGAGCCCGGCAGCTTGCACCTGAATTTTGTCCAGATCTGCAACACCGGTTCGTTCATTCTTCGGCAATCGAACCAGAATCTGGTGGTTCTCGCCATCCGGGCCTTCCCACTGGCCGGCGGGTTCTCCGGCGATCATGGCGCGGGTGGCCATGACAACCGATTCCATGGACACACCGAGGTCGCTCGCCAGCTCGCGATTGATCGCAATGTCCAGCGTCGGGCTGGTGGGCTTGTAGGAGCTCTCCACATCGACCGCGCCCTTGACGGTCTTGACCTTGGTGACGACCTCTTGCGAGATGCGGTTCAACTCACGGATGTCCGGCCCCATGATGAAAATAGAGTTGCGGTTCCAGCCTACACGCACTTCCAGACCGGCGATGCTGGAAAGCCGCTTTCTGATGGCGTCATCCAGGTCCTTCTTCGAGAGCTTGCGCTTCTCTTTGTCTACCAGCGTGAGGCCGAACCAGGAACCATTCTTCCACACGTTACGGGTCACACGCTCGATCTCGGGGAACTCGCGCAATGCGGTCTCGACCTGGTCGGCCTTGCCCAGCGTGTAGTTGAGCGAGGAGCCAATGGGTGTCTGGATGGAGACGTTGGCCCAGTTCTCGTCCGGCTCAGGCACGAACTCCGAACCGATAAACGGAACCAGCAGAAAGCTGCCGAAGAAGATCAAGGTGGCAGCCCAAAGGACAATGCCACGATTGCGAATATTCGCACGCGCGAGGCGCAGATGGGATCGCTTGAATCCGTTCCGTGCAAAGTCGATCACCGAGAGGGTGGGGACAAAGGTGCGGCGCGGCGCCGGATTCAGCGCCCAGCGCAGGATGCGGTCATAACGCGCATGCAGCCAGTCCATGAATTGCTCCTGGCGGGACAGAAGCCAGGCGATCGGTCGGATGCGATTGATGCGTGAAGGCTTGTCACGCCACACGGCAGAGAGCATCGGATCGAGGGTGAACGACACAAACAAGGATACGAGCACCGCGACCGTCACTGCGACGCCGAACTGGTAGAAGAACTTGCCGATGATGCCGCCCATGAAAGACACGGGAATGAATACGGCGACGATGGTGAATGTGGTCGCCATGACCGCGAGCCCGATTTCCTTCGTGGCATCCAGGGATGCCTGCACATGGCTCTTGCCCATGGCCAGATGGCGGACGATGTTTTCTCGCACCACGATGGCGTCGTCGATCAGGATGCCGATGGAAAGTGACAGCGCCATCAACGTGAGGAAGTTGATGCTGAAGCCGAACGCATAGATCGCAACGAAGGTGGCCAGCACCGAGATCGGCAGCGTGAGACCGGTGATGACGGTGGAGCGCCAGGAGTGCAGAAACAGGAACACGATGAGTACGGTCAGGATAGCGCCTTCGAGGATCGTCATCTTGACGTTGTCCACGCCCTGCTTGATGAACTTGGACTGGTCGAAGGTCACTACCAGGTTGATGTCGGCGGGCAGCGTCTTCTTCACCTTCTCGATGTTCTTCCGGATGGACTCGGCGGCGTCCAGCGTATTGGCGCCGCGAGTCTTGCGAATCTCGATGGACAGGCCGCGCTTGCCGTTATCGGTGGAGCGGGAAGTCTCTTCGCGTTCGGTGTCGCGCACTTGGGCAATCATTCCCAGCGTCACCGGCGCGTTCGACCCGTTGCTGCCGCGTCGCGCCACGATGATGCGCTCGAACTCTGTCGGATCCTTGAACTTGCCCTGCACGCGCACGAGCCGTTCAGTGCGCTCGCCGACGAGGAATCCGGCAGCCTGATTCTGGTTCTGTCCACGCAACGCCCCAATGACCTGCTCGACGCTGACGCCGAGTGCTGCCATCCGGTCCGGATTGAGACGCACGGCCAGCTCACGCTGCACAGCGCCGGACACATCGATGGTCCCCACCCCGTAAGAGCCTTGCAGGCGCTTGACCACGAGCTGGTCGGCCAAGTCGGACAGCTCGCGCAAACTCCGCGCATCCGACTGCATGGCCAGATAGATGATGGGTTCGTCATTGTCGTTGTCAGCGCGAGTCACGGTAGGTTCGCCGACATCGCGGTTGAATCCGCGCCGCACGCCCGCCACCTTGTCGCGCACATCCTGAACCGCCACCTTCACATCAACGTCCAGATTGAACTCGATCATGACGCGGGAGAAGCCTTCCCGCGAGAACGAGCGGATGTTCTTGATGCCGCTCACGGTGTTGACTGCTTCTTCGATGGGCCGGGTCACATCCTGCATGACGGCTTCGGACGAGGCACCCGGGTAAGAGGTCTGCACCTGTACGAACGGGAAGGTGATGTCCGGCATCTGGTCGATGGCGAGCCGCTGGTAGGAAAAGATGCCCAGCACCGAGATGGCCACCATCATCATGGTGGCGAATACGGGATGCTTGACGCTGATTTCGGTAATTTTCATGGTGCGCCTCGGATCGGACGGTCAGATTGGGTGACGTGCGCCATCGTGGCGCGCGCAGTCGGGTTCGGAATCAGCTCTTCGCCACGGCAGATGCTGCAGGGTCTGCGGCCGGTGTCGTCTTGCTGGGCACGGCACCTGCCGCCTTCACGATTGCCTTGGCGCCGTGTTTGAGGCCTTCCTGGCGCACGGCAATGACTCGGGCGCCACGTGGAAGGCCCTCGCGGATTTCCACCAGACCGTCCTCAACGCTTTTCTGTCCGATGGTCACGGGCTTGCGCTCGACGATATCTTTGTTGAGTGAGAACACGAAGGACTGGCCACCTTCCTCGATCAGAGCGACAAGTGGAATTGCATCGACCGACATGCGATTGGCGGCGGCGATGTTGCCAGCGGCGAACATGCCGCCCTTCAGTGCGCCATCCGGATTGGCGACCGTGACGAAGATGGCAATGCTTCGTGAACCGGCTTCGGCTGAAGGATTGATGCGCTCCACTTTGCCCTTGAAGCTGCGATCTGCGAAGCCATCAACAGTGAAGCCGATTTCCTGTCCCACCTTGATGGAGGGCACTTCGCTCACCGGAACCTGCGCCTCCATCTCCATGCGGGCGAGGTCGACGACAGCGGCAACCATGCTGTCGGGGCTCACCTTGTCGCCGGTGTTGACCCAGCGCTTGGCGACGATACCCGCGAAAGGGCTGCGAATATTCGCATCGGAAAGCGCGCGCTCGGCGATCGCCGCCTGCGCTGCAGCACTTTTCAGATTCGCTTCAGCCACCGTCACGGTGCTTGCGACACTGTCGTAGGCGTTTTGAGAAATGAAATTGCGAGCCAGGAGTGACTTGTTGTTCTCCTGATTCTTCCGGGCAAGGTCCAGTTTGGCTCTTGCCTCGGCCACCATGGCTTGTTGCGCATCGTTGCGGGCACGCAGGTCGGCTGTGTCCAGAGAGGCGAGTATTTGTCCTGCCGCAACGCGTTCGCCTTCCTGCACAAATACTTTGGAAATTTCTCCGGCCACCTTTGATTTGATTGTGGCCTGCAGCACCGGCTTCAATGCGCCGGTAATTGGCACGACCTTGCCCAGCGCGAGCGGGGCGACCTCAACGATGTCTTTTGCCGCGAACTCAAAGGTCTTCGCAGGCGCGTCGCCCTTTTTTTCCTCTTTCTTGGCGAAAACACCCTTGAATGCGAACAGACCGCCGCCGATAAGGGCAAGGAAAAGCAGAACCAGCGTGACTTTGACCCAGCCCTTGCGACTCGGGCCGGCGATAGTGGAGGTGAAGAACATGTTGAGGTCTCGTCTCTCTTGTGGAGGGGCCATTCAGTTGGGGGATCGGATCACGAATGCGAATGGTGACGCATTGTGAGGACGCTGTGGGGTGGTTTCCACTCAGACGCGACGAAATGCAGAAATGGATTGGCAAACGGGGGCTCAGGCCGACCAGGCGGTCTTTGCGACCAAGCTTTGGACGGCCGGAACTGTCTGTTGGTTCCATGCCGGGATGGCCAATGACAGCAGTTCTTTAGGGTCACTTGCGGGCCATACGGGCTGGCCCAGGAACCGCAAGCAGTCGTTCAAGAGGTCAACCCCTCGGGAAGGATCTATGGAGGGCGCCAAGGTCTGCTTGGACAGTTTCTGCCCGTCCTGGTTGACGGCAACCGGCACATGCGAATATTCGCATGTGGCAGCAGCGAGGCGTTGCTGCAAGTGGATCTGTCTGGGGGTTGAGGCAAGCAGATCGGCTCCCCTGACGATGTGGGTGATGCCCTGCGCGCTGTCATCCACCACGACGGCCAGCTGATAGGCGTGCAGCCCATCCCGGCGTTTCAATACGAAGTCTCCGACCTCCCTGGCCAAATTCTGCGAACGGAATCCTTGAATGGCGTCGTGAAACGAAATATCCCGATCGTCGGTGCGAACCCGCCACGCGAGTCCTGGGCCAGACCGCTTGAGATCACGGCAGGTTCCTTGATAGACCGGGCCGTCCACACCTGTCACATCCGAGTCGGCAACCTCGCGGCGTGAGCAGTTGCAGCCGTAAATCTGCTCTGCTGCATGAAGCTGGCTGAGCGCGGCTTCGTACAAATCTTTTCGGCGGCTCTGTACCACCACGTCGCCATCCCAGTGCAGGCTGAGTCTATCCAGCTGGCTGAGGATGGTGTCCGCTGCACCCGGACGGGAGCGGGTTTCGTCCACATCCTCCATGCGCACAAGCCAACGTCCATTTGCATGGCGCGCGTCCAGATAGCTGGCCAATGCTGCGACGACCGAGCCGAAGTGCAACGGGCCGGTCGGCGAAGGCGCGAATCGACCAACGTAGGTCAGTGCGTCCACTGCGTTCATGTACGGCTCAGTGTGCAAGCAGGGCGTTGCGAATATTCGCATCGTCCAGCCGCTTGACGAACCACTTGAGCGCCTTCCCGGCGTTGGCGGGCCGCCACGCGATCACCACTGAACCGCCGGGCTTGTTGATCTCCGTGGCCACCCGGACGAGTCTTCCCGAGGCAATTTCGCGCTGGGCCAGCGGCCGGGGCAGGTATCCCACCCCCAGCCCCGTGACGTGGGCCAGCAGCTTCGCCGCCATCGTGGGGACGGTGAGCACATCCTGTCCGGAAAGGAGTCCCGTCGTTCTGGGCGGCAGGTGGCGTGACGTGTCACCAACGCTGATGGCGCGGTAGCGTTGAATGGTTGATTCTGAAAGTGGCATGGGTTCAGCGAGAATGGGATGGTGGGGTGCCGCGACGAAATCGAACTCGATGTGTCCCAGCGGCCGCGTACTGAATCCGCCAATCGGTGTGTCCCCGGAGGCGCCGATGGCCAGATCCGCCCGGCCGGACGCCAAGGCATCCCAATTCCCGGCCATGACTTCAGTGGACAATCGCAGACGGGTGCCGGAGTTTTGACGGTAGAACTCGTCCAGCAATGGATACAACTTCTCCGGATCGATGATGGTGTCCACCGCCAGACGCAGCTCACTCTCCCAGCCCCGGGCGACCTGCTGCACCCGGCATTCCAGGTCCGCCGCAGCCCGCAACAGGTGCCGACCCTCGCGCAAGAGTTCCTGTCCCGCTGCGGTCAGCCGCGCACGATGGCCGCTTCTGTCGAACAGCAGCACATCCAGATCCTGTTCCATCTGCTGAACTGAATATGTTATCGCGGAAGGAACCCGATTCAGCTCGGAAGCCGCTGCGGCAAAGGAGCCGTTACGCTCAATTGAATCAATAACTTGTAGGGTTTCAAGCGATAATTTCATAGGCTTTAAAGTTATTCATCAAATTCGAATAATATGGTCAGTATTATTCGCTTTCATTGCCGCGGGAGCAAGCTCAATATGCTTTGCATCAATGTCTTGGGAGGTTGTCATGGAAGTCAGAAAAAGTGGGGATCGCGGTCAGGCCAATCATGGCTGGCTGAATTCATTTCACAGCTTCTCCTTCGCCGAATACCACGATCCCCGCCACATGGGCTTTGGACCGTTGCAGGTGATCAATGAGGACCGAGTCAAGTCGGGCATGGGATTCGGTACCCATGGGCACCGTGACATGGAAATCATCAGTTATGTGCTCGAAGGTGCGCTGCAACACAAGGACAGCATGGGCAACGGGTCCGTGCTTCGGCCTGGCAACGTGCAGCGTATGAGCGCCGGCAGCGGGGTCATGCACTCGGAATACAACCCTTCCACAACAGAGTCGGTCCATTTCCTCCAAATCTGGATTCAGCCTGACGTGACCGGTATTGCGCCGTCTTATGAGGAGAAGTTTTTCGATGCGGCGTCGAAGCGCGGCAAGTTGACGTTGGTTGCCTCGCCTGATGGCCGCGATGGGTCGGTCCGGGTTCACCAGAATGCGCACGTGTTCGCTGCATTGCTGGACGGAGCCGAGACTGCAGGCCATGCGCTCGCGCAGGGCAGGCTCGGCTACCTGCAGGTCGCGCGCGGCCGTCTGGACGTTAACGGGGTAACGCTTGAAGCTGGCGACGCGCTCAAGGTGTCCGGGCCGGCCAACTTGACGCTGACCCAGGGGCTGGACGCAGAAGTCCTGCTCTTTGACCTTCCGCAGTGAACGCACCTTGCCTGATCGGGATGAATACGGAATGAATGCGGAACGCGCGAGACAAGTCGAGCAGATCATCACCGCACAGGTAGCACCAGTGGGCACTTTCACGGTGAAGCGCGCGCTGCCAGACCGCAACCGTCGCACCGTTGGACCCTGGGTGTTTCTGGATCACTTCGGTCCGTTCACGGTACGGGCGGGGGGTGGAGATGGGGTGGGGCCGCATCCTCATGCCGGCATTGAAACCGTGACCTATCTCCTGGAGGGTCGCAACGAACATCGCGATTCCGCCGGGCACACGGGCATTGTCAGCGCTGGTGGCGCACAGTGGATGACCGCAGGCAAGGGCATCGTTCATGCGGAGCGACCGCTGCCTGAAGGTGACGGGCCAATCGTCCAGCATGGCATCCAGCTGTGGACGACGCTGCCACGGGCGCTCAAGATGATGCCTCCGCACTACCAACGTATTGAAGCGTCGGACATTCCTGTACTTCAAGGACGAGGTTGGACGGCAAAGGTCGTGGCGGGCCAACTTGAGGACCAAACCGGTCCTGGACGGGCGCTCATGCCTCTGTTCCTGTGGCATGTTCATGTCGCTGCGGGCGCAGAATTCATCGCGAATATTCGCGATGAGGAAGAAGTGGCTGCTTACGTCATCGATGGGCAGGGGTTAGCAGATGGCCAGGCGTTTCAAGCGGGCCAGCTCATCGTGTTCAAGGATGAACCGGGCAACATCTCGCTCCGAAATCCCGCTGCCGGGGACCTGAATCTCATGATCCTGGGCGGCGCGCCGGCAGAAGGCCCGCTTGTCTTCCATGGCCCATTTGTCATGAACAGCGCGGCGCAGGTCCGCCATGCGGAGCGTGCGTATCTGACAGGTCAGATGGGAACGCTTGAAGAAGTCTGACCTCTGACAACCCGTTTGCTTCGATTTCAGCAAGAACTCACAATCGCACGTTTTTAACTTGAGGAGCCAGCCATGCCCGTCCATATCCTTGCCTTCGCAGGCAGTAACCGCAAGGAATCCATTAATCGAAAAGTGCTGGCTCAGGCTGTGGTGGGTGCGCAGGAGGCGGGTGCAATGGTGACCGTTGCAGATCTGCGCGACTTTGCCATGCCGATCTATGACGCCGACTGGCACGCGGAGCACGGCGTGCCGCCCGGCCTGGTGGCGTTGCGCAAGCTCGCCATGGCGGCCAATGGGCTGCTGATTGCCAGCCCTGAATACAACTCATCCGTTACACCATTGCTCAAGAACACGATCGACTGGCTGTCCCAAGAAGTCAATGGAGAAAGCGGGCATGCTCCGTTTTCGGGGAAGGTGGGGGCATTGTTGGGGGCAACCAACGGCGCCTTTGGCACCATTCGGGCCTTGCCGCATGTCTCCTCCATTTTGTCCAATCTGGGTGTATTGATGCTTCCGGTTTTGGCCGTGCCGAAGGCGGGCAGTCTGTTTTCGCCGGATGGCAAAATCATCGACGAACGCACACTGAGCGCCGTGCACGGTCTTGGTGCGAAGCTGGCAAAAACCATCGAAAAATTAAGTGCTTAAGTATTCTGGCGCAAAAAATACTGGCAATTTGGAACTGTGCGGCCTATACTCGGTCTGTATCAATAAGGGGTTGCAAGGAGGCTTGCAACCCCTATTCATTTCCGAGAATTCCGGCCCTTTCGAAGGTGTTGTATTTTTGCCATGACTCCCATGCTTGATACCCTCCAGCCCGGCATTACCCTTGTCCTCAACGATGGTGGCGATGTGTCAGATTTCGGCACCAGTTCATCGCGCCGGACAACAGGCGAAATTCCTTTGCATGATGCCTACTCGCGCGCAGTGATGCGTGCAGTCAAGCGCATCCGTCCCGCCGTGGTGCATATTGAAGTGGAGCACGCCCCGGCCAAACGCGGGCTCGCGCCACGCATGAGCACCGGTTCCGGTTTCGTCATCAGCCAGGATGGCTACACGATCACCAACAGTCACGTGGTGGCCGGTGCCCGCTTTCTGGAAGTCAGCCTGCCAGACGGTCGGGAAGTCGAGGCCGAGTTGGTGGGTGATGATCCGGAAACTGATATTGCCGTCATCAAGCTGGATGCCACGGTCGAGCGCTTCGCCAAGATGGCAGATTCGGCTGCGGTCGAGGTAGGTCAGGTTGCCATTGCGATCGGCAGCCCCTATGGATTCCAGCACACGGTCACTTCTGGCATCGTCAGCGCGCTGGGTTGTTCTGCCCGCACGCAGGGCGGCCAGCTTATCGACAACATCATTCAGACGGATGCTGCGCTCAATACCGGCAATTCCGGTGGTCCGCTGGTCAATTCCGCTGGTGAAGTGATCGGTGTGACGACATCACTGGTCATGGGCACCCAAGGCATCTGTTTCGCCGTTGCCAGCAACAGCGCACAACTCGTGGCGGGCTGGCTCATCAAGGAAGGTCATGTGCGTCGCAGCCGGCTTGGTGTCGCTGCACAGAATCTGGCCATCCAGAAGCGGGTGGTGAAGTTGCTGGGTTTGCAGCAGGAAACCGGCGTCAGCGTCACGGCGGTGGAGCCGCAGAGCGCTGCACAAATCGCGGGACTCAAGGCGGGCGATATCATTATCGCGCTGGGCCAGACCATCGTGAAGGGCGTGGATGATCTGCATCGCCTGCTGACCGGATTTGAAAGTCAGAGGACTTCGATTACGGTTCTGCGCAACGCTGCAAAGCTGGATCTTTCCATCCAGCCGGAAGCTGTCTGACCATCCAGCATTGATTTGGGCTATCGGCCCGATTGCAACAATTGATTTGCCTGATTGGGGAGAGTGATTCACTCTTCCCCTTCAGGCATTTTTGCTTTCAGAGGCATGGAGGCCGGTCACTTGCAAGCTTGTGAACCGGCCCCAATTTGCCGTTATCCCATCTCATTCACGTGACTCACTTCAACGGAGCAAACATGGCCTCGATCGAGCTCAACAAGGAAAATTTCGAACAAGTCATCGCAGGCGACAAGACTGTGATCATCGACTTTTGGGCGCCTTGGTGCGGTCCGTGCAAGATGTTTGGGCCCACCTTTGAAGTGGTCTCCGAGCAATATCCCGAAGTCGTGTTCGCCAAGGTCAACACCGAAGAAGAGCAAGAGCTGGCGGGTTATTTCAACATCCGTTCGATTCCAACGCTCATGGTGTTTCGCGAGAAGGTGATCCTGTTCTCCCAAGCAGGTGCGTTGCCGAAGTCCGGTCTCGAGCAGATTGTGCAGAAGTCACAGGAAGTGGACATGGTGAAGGTTCACGCCGAGGTCGCAGCACAGGGAGCGAATGCAACAGCCTGAATTCAGGACCAGAATCATGTTTATCGACGGGGCCTTCGGGCCCCGTCTGCTTTTGTCGCGCGCACCGAATCGGTGCTAGAGTGCCGTCCTTCGAAATTGGTGCGCTCATATGGCCTCTCACTCTTCGCTGCCGTCGTTTGGACCTCTCCGTTCCCACTTTCTTGCGCCGGAGGCGGCGACCGTCGACCGGGTGACTGCGATTGCGCGGTTAACCGCGCAAGAAGCAAATTCGGTAAATGAGGAGGCTCGGCGCCTTGTGGACGCCGTGCGCAACCGCCAGAAGGCCGACGCAGGCATGCAGTCCTTTCTAACCGAGTACGACCTGTCCTCTCAGGAGGGTGTGCTGCTCATGTGTGTGGCGGAAGCACTCCTGCGGATTCCGGATGCAGCCACGGCGGACAAGCTCATCAGGGACAAGTTTGCACAGGGCGACTGGTCGCGCCACTTTGGCCGCAGCGATTCGATGTTGGTGAACGCCGGGACATGGGGAATGATGCTCACCGGCAAGCTCGTGACCATTGAGCCATCGAGCATCGCGGACGTGGGCGCCTGGATAGGCAAGTTGGCCGCTCGCGCAGGTGAGCCGGTGGTGCGGCTTGCATTGCGACAGGGCATGAAGCTCATGGCCGAGCAGTTCGTGATGGGGCGCGACATGGACGACGCTCTCGCCCGGGCAGCCTCCGGCGATCAAGCGCGCTTTCGCCACTCGTACGACATGCTGGGTGAGTCAGCCATGACTGCCGAGGATGCCTCGCGTTACTTCGATGCCTATCGGGATGCCATCGCCGCGATCAGCAAGACGGTGAAGCCCGGCCAGACAGTCTTTGACGCGCCTGGCATATCCGTGAAGCTCTCCGCACTGCATCCACGCTACGAATATTCGCATCGTGAACGTGTTATCGCCGAGCTGTTGCCCAAAGTTCAGGCGCTGGCAGAACAGGCAAAAGCCGGTGGCATCGGACTCACCATTGACGCCGAGGAAACAGAGCGGCTGGAACTCTCCTTGGAGTTGGTCGGTGTGGTCTTCTGTTCTGCTGCATTGAAGGACTGGGAGGGCTTTGGACTGGCTGTGCAGGCCTATCAGAAGTGTGCGCTGCAGGTCATCGACTGGGCGGAAAACCTGGCAGAGCAGCAGGGCAAGCGCATCATGACCCGACTGGTGAAGGGCGCGTACTGGGACACTGAAATCAAGCGCGCACAGACACAGGGGATGGATGACTATCCGGTGTTCACGCGGAAGGCAAACACTGATGTGTCGTACCTCGCCTGTGCTGCTCGGATGTTGGACGCTCCGCAAGCTTTCTACTGCCAGTTCGCGACCCACAATGCCCACACCGTTGCCACGATCCTTGAACGTGCGGCGCGAGGGGGACGGCTCCGTGAAGATTTCGAGTTCCAGCGGCTGCACGGCATGGGGGAGGAGCTCTACGCTGCGGTCCTTGCCGCCCATCCGGCCGTCTGCAGGGTGTATGCGCCAGTAGGCAGTCACGAAGACTTGTTGCCCTATCTGGTTCGTCGGCTGCTGGAGAATGGCGCGAACAGTTCGTTCGTCAATCGCATCGCAGATTCAACCATTCCGGTCGACGCAGTGATCGCAGATCCTGTGGCTGCGGTCGATGCTGGCGCAGAGAAGCGCAACCTCCGCATCCCGCTGCCCCGCGATCTGTTCGGCGGCGAGCGCAGCAATTCCGGCGGGTTCAGTTTTGCTGCAGTACCCGCCATCGAACAGCTGCGTCGGCATATGTTGCCTACCCTGAATGCGAATGACTTCAGGGCGACTGCCATTGTTGCAGGAGCATCCGTGCGCGGCGTGGCGTTGCCGGTGATCAATCCGGCGACCGGGATCTCCATCGGCATGGTGGAGGAGGCCGATGACGCCACCATTGATATCGCTTTGGATCTCGCCAGCCGCTGGCCCGGGATGAGCGCGTATGAGCGGGCTGCGATACTTGATCAAACTGCCGCGTTGCTGGAACGAGACCGTGCGCCACTGATGGCATTGCTGTCGCGAGAGGCGGGCAAGACGCTGCCAGACGCACTCGGAGAAGTTCGCGAAGCCATAGACTTCTGCCGCTACTATGCCGCGCAGTGTCGTCAGCACTTTGCCGAGCCGGCGGCGCTGCCGGGGCCGACGGGAGAGAGCAATCATCTTTCCTTGAGGGGAAGGGGTGTCTTTGCCTGTATTTCTCCCTGGAACTTCCCGCTGGCGATTTTTCTGGGACAGATTACAGCGGCCTTCGCTGCGGGCAATGCGGTGATCGCCAAGCCGGCAGAGCAGACGCCACTCATCGCCGACCGTGCGGTCAGGCTGCTGCTGGAAGCCGGCATGCCAAAGGATGCCATCGCGCTGCTGCCCGGACGAGGAGAAACTGTCGGTGCGCGGCTGATGGCGGATCTGCGCATCGCGGGTGTCGCCTTCACGGGCGGCACAACGACCGCGCAGATCATCAATCGAACATTGGCTGCGAGACCTGGCCCGCTGGTGCCATTCATCGCCGAGACGGGCGGACTGAATGCCATGATTGCCGACTCGTCAGCATTGCCGGAACAAGTTGTCAGTGACGTTCTGGTCTCGGCGTTCAACAGCGCGGGACAGCGCTGTTCGGCACTGCGTGTGCTCTGCGTGCAGCGTGACATCGGGCCGCGCGTCATGAAGCTTCTGAAGGGCGCGATGAACGAGCTGAAGCTGGGAGATCCCGCTTGTCTCGATACCGATGTGGGTCCTGTGATTGACGCAGAAGCGTTGGGCATATTGCGGGCGCATCGCCAGAAGATGGAGCGCGAATATTCGCAGGTGGGTCAGACGCAGCAGCCGCGCGATTTGCCGGGTGGTCACTTCTTTGCGCCGTGTGCGTTCGAGATTCCCAGGCTGGATGTGCTGGAACGCGAGGTCTTCGGCCCGATCCTGCATGTGCTGCAATTTGATGGTGACCAGCTCATGAATCTGGTCGATGCCATCAACGCCACGGGGTACGGATTGACACTGGGCGTCCACAGCCGCATCGAGGAAACCATCCAGGCCATCCGAGCCCGGGCTCGCGTTGGCAATCTGTACGTGAACCGCAATCAGGTTGGTGCAGTGGTGGGCGTGCAGCCATTTGGCGGCGAAGGCCTGTCAGGGACCGGTCCGAAGGCCGGCGGACCGCACTATCTGTTCCGCTTTGCCACCGAGCGCACGTTCACGGTAAACACGGCGGCCGCAGGGGGTAATGCCTCGCTGATTGCGAGTTCTGAGTGATGCGTTCCGGGTATGGGGAACAAGGGGGAAGGCGACAAGGATAGGCGATAGGGGTAGGCATAGGGGGTAGGCGATAGCCAAGGTGGCCCACGCACGCCGCCAACTTCGCCACTCCCCTTTGCGTATCCCCTCTGCTCTAAATTTTCTTCACCCCGGGCACCGCCTCTTTCCCCGAAAGCAGCACGACCATGGGTTTGCCTTCATCCTTCCAGTAGTTCACGGCATCCTGGAACAATTCGACGACGGTTTCGAGCTGACTTTCGTGGTGCGCCGCAAAGTTGTCTGTGTGATCGAAATAGATCACGAAGCCTGCAGCATCCAGCCACTCGAAGTCGGTGATGCATTCTTCGAACGCGTCCCAGTTATTGCTGAAATAGTCCGGAAAGTGCATCACGGTCGCTGCGTGATTGAGAAACTGCTCTTTCTTCTCGATGGACTTGCCCTCGAGATGAAAGCAGGTCAGCCCCCTGGCTTTGGCCAGCTTGCCGACAGCGGCGGGTGTGGCAGGTGCCTTCAGCCAGAACACGCCTCGTGGCGATTCCTGAGCGAACAGTTTTTCCAGCCCGGATGGTCCAGCGCTGCTTCCACTGCTGCTCATGTCGCCTCCTGAATGCGTTTGAACGATGCATAGTGATCATCGGTGTAATAGAAATCGCCGCCGCCGGCGACGATACGGCGGGCACCCCGGTTGCGGGCGCCGGGTGTCTTCACGGTGTACTCCTTGTAATGCCCGCGCGGCTTGCTGGGCAAAAACTTCTCGCGGTTACTAAAGATGGTGCCATCCTTGCTATAGGGGAATGGGCCACCTTTTTTGATGAGGGCCAAGGTGTCGCGCGCCTCTTTAGGCAGCTGGCTTATCGCAATCGTTGGGACGGTTGCCCTTTTGCTGTCAGGCTGAAAGCCCAGCGCACAGGCAGGCAGGAACAGCAGGAGTGCGAATATTCGCAACAGGCATTTCATGCGGACACCTTGGCAAGTTTTTGCGAGAGTTTGGTGTTGAATCGTGCAGCGTCGATGACATGACGCTCATGGGTGCCGGCAGAAATGGCGTCAATGCCGTCGTGTGCAGACACCTCGAACAAGAGTTTGCGCCCCTCCACCGCAACCAGCTTGCTGTTCACGGTCACGGTGAGGCCCGGTGGCGTCGCCGCAACATGGGAGAAATTGACGTGAGTACCGAGACTTTGCTCATCGGGCCATTGCAGGTGTGGCTTGATGAGGTCGATGCAGGCCCATTCACACAGGCCTACCAGATAGCCGGTCGCCAATACGGCGGGCATCACCTGGAAGTCGTCGGCCTCCGGGTACAGATGCGGCACGGTCTTGTCTCTGGGGATGGTGTAGCGGAAGGTTCCGCAGAGACCCGGCTTCAAGCTTGGCTTCATGGCTGCTTGTGCGGGCACCGGTCCTTGGTGCAATCCGCATAGATGTAAAGGGAATGGTCGTGGATGTTGAAGCCGCGGTCCTTGGCAATTTTCGCCTGCCTGCGCTCGATTTCAGCATCGAAGAACTCCTCCACCCGGCCACACTGCAGGCACACCAGGTGGTCGTGATGCGTGCCTTCATTCAGCTCGAAAACGGCCTTGCCGCTTTCGAAGTGATGGCGCACCAGAAGTCCCGCCTGTTCAAACTGCGTCAGTACCCGGTACACCGTGGCAAGGCCGATATCCGCATTCTCGTCGAGGAGAAGCTTGTATACATCCTCAGCGGTCATGTGCCGTTGCTTGCTGTGCTGAAACAGATCCAGCACTTTCAATCGCGGCAGGGTGACCTTGAGGCCCATGTTGCGGAGGTCTTTGGATTCGGGCATGGCAGATCCGGTCCCTTGATGATGATGAGGCATGATAAATCGAATCCTTCTGCAGTCCCATGCAGGACATCGAATGCCCGCCAGAAGGTCGTCCGCTATAATCTAAAGCATTCTTCCCGAGGACATCATGCGCGTTTTCATTCTCACCTTGGCATTTGCCCTTGTTTCGGGCTGCAGTTATCTCAGCCCCCACAAAATCGAGATCCAGCAGGGAAACCTCATCACGAAGGAGGCGTTCGCCACTGTGAAGGTTGGCATGACCAAGGCCGAGGTCCGTGCCGCGCTCGGCACGCCTTTGCTGCAGGATGTGTTCCATGCCAATCGCTGGGACTATTACTTCAGTCACGAGCAATACGGCGGGTTTGCCAAGCTGAAGCGCGTGAATGAAGAGCGCCGCATCACGTTCTACTTCGAAAATGACCGTCTGGCACGCATTCAAGGTGAGACGTCGACGCTGCCGTCCGATCTGCCGCCGGTGAATAAGTAATAGCGGATACCGATGAAGATCTGTGTTGCGGGGGCAGCCGGTCGCATGGGGCGCATGCTCCTAGAGGCGGTGTCGGCTGAGCCACGCTGCCAGCTTGCGGCGGCTCTCGAGCGCCAAGGCAGCGAACAAGTTGGGCGTAGCGTGAGCGAGTTCGGTTTGGTCGGTAGTGCGGCAAGGATCACGGACGATTTGGTGGGCGCATTGTCCGTCAGTGATGTCCTGATCGACTTCACTCGCCCCGAGGGCACGCTGCGACATCTGGCCGCTTGCCGCCGCACAGGTCGTGCAATCGTCATCGGTACCACCGGTTTCAGCGACGCAGAGCGTGGCGAGATCGCCCTTGCCGCCAGGGAAATCGCGATCGTCTTTGCGCCCAACATGAGTGTCGGGGTCAACATCGCGTTGAAGCTGGTCGAGCTCGCGTCCAAGGCGCTGGATCCCTCCTACGATATCGAAATCGTCGAGATGCACCACAGCCAGAAAGTGGATGCGCCGTCCGGTACGGCCCTGCAGCTCGGTGAAGTCGCCGCGGCGGCACGCGGTACTTCGCTGAAGGCATCTGGCGTGCTGAGCCGGGAGGGCCACACGGGCGTTCGGCCGCCTGGCACCATCGGTTTCGCGACACTACGGGGAGGTGATGTCATCGGCGACCATACTGTGGTGTTCGCTGGGCCGGGTGAGCGCATCGAGATCAGCCACAAGTCTTCGAGTCGCGCCAACTATGCCAAAGGCGCAGTCAGAGCCGCCATCTGGCTCGCCGGCAAGCCCGCCGGCCTGTACGACATGCAGGATGTCCTCGGTCTGACATAGCGTCGGCACTGTGTCGCGGCAGGCTTGCAAATTTGCCCGCAGGGTGGGGCTCGTGTAAAATGCGCGGTTAATCGCCAAAAAGCGGGAAAGAGCCCCTCGGGTCTTTCCCGTTTTTTATGTCTGTCGTCCGTCCGGAGTCTGCCAGTGCCAGCCTATCCATCCGCCCTTCTCGTGTTAGCCGATGGATCGGTATTCAAGGGCTGCGGAATCGGCGCTCCCGGCCAGACCGTCGGAGAGGTGGTGTTCAACACCGCCATGACCGGCTATCAGGAAATTCTCACCGATCCGTCCTACATGGGACAGATAGTCACGCTGACCTATCCGCACATCGGCAATGTCGGCACCAATGCCGAGGACGCAGAGTCCAACAAGGCTTATGCAGCGGGACTCATCATTCGGGACCTGCCGATACTTGCCTCGAATTTCCGCATGCAGGAAACCCTGCCGGACTATCTGGTTCGCAACAGCATCGTGGCCATCGCAGATATCGACACGCGCCGTCTCACCAGGCTTCTGCGGGAGAAGGGTGCCCAGAATGGGTGCATTCTCGTCGGTGACGCAAGTGATGCGAATATTCGCAAGGCCCACGACGCGGCGAAATCAGCACCGTCGATGTCCGGGCTTGATCTTGCCAAAGTGGTGAGCTGCGAGAAGTCCTATGAATGGCACACCAGCACCTGGCAGTTGGGCGAGGGATATCGGGAAATTGCTGACCACCGGTTTCATGTTGTTGCCTATGACTATGGCGTCAAGCACAACATCCTGCGCATGCTGGCTGATCGCGGCTGCAAGGTGACCGTGTTGCCCGCGCAAGCAACGGCCGCTGCGGCACTGGCGCTCAAGCCTGACGGCGTATTCCTGTCCAACGGTCCTGGCGATCCGGAACCCTGTGACTACGCCGTTGCTGCGATCAAGGAAATCATTGCGCATGATGTTCCGGTGTTCGGCATCTGCCTCGGCCATCAGCTGCTTGGTCTTGCATCGGGAGCCCGGACGATGAAAATGAAGTTCGGCCATCACGGTGCCAACCACCCGGTTCAGGATCTGGATTCAGGGCAGGTGTACATCACCAGCCAGAACCACGGCTTTGCGGTGGACGAAAATACGTTGCCTGCGAATATTCGCGTGACGCACAAGTCGCTGTTCGACGGAACCCTGCAAGGCATCGCGCGCACCGACAAGCCCGCCTTCAGCTTTCAGGGCCATCCCGAAGCAAGCCCCGGCCCGCATGAAGTCGGCTACCTGTTTGACCGGTTCATCAAGATGATGGCTGCCGGACAACCCGCGACAAAGGCCGCGTGATGCTGGGCATCACCGATCTCACCACCTATGTCCTTGGCACGATTTTGATCATTTTGCTGCCGGGACCCAATTCCCTGTATGTGCTGGCCGTCGCGGCGCGGCGCGGTGTGCGCGCAGCCTATGCCGGCGCGGCAGGTGTCTTGCTGGGCGATGCGGTGTTGATGATTCTCGCTGCAGCCGGCGTGGGCTCGCTGCTGAAGGCCTACCCCTCCGTATTTCTAATGCTCAAGATTGCCGGTGCTGCCTATCTGGCCTGGATTGGCGTCAAACTTGTCGTTGGTGCCATCAAGCGATTGCGCGAAGGCAATGAGGCTGAGCCAGCGCCGCAGGTTGTGCCCGATTCTGCCAATCCCGACTCTGCCAGTCCCCTGGCGCGCGCTTTCGCGATCTGCATGGTCAATCCGAAGGCCATCCTGTTCTTTGTCTCGATCTTCATCCAGTTTGTGGATCCAGCTTATGGCGCGCCGGTAGTAACCATCGCGGCGTTGGGCGTGATCTTTCAGGTTCTGAGCATTCTGTATTTGAGCGCGCTCATCTTCGCTGGCGCACACATTGCAGAGACGTTTCGACGCCGCAAAC
Source organism: Betaproteobacteria bacterium (assembly GCA_031394355.1). GTDB lineage: Bacteria > Pseudomonadota > Gammaproteobacteria > Burkholderiales > Usitatibacteraceae > JAEUMY01. The sequence goes on from JANNSU010000065.1 coordinate 92,668, forward strand.
GCCTGTCATCCGTGATGACAGGTGCAGTCGGCGCATTGTTCATCGGCTTTGGCGCACGACTCGCCACAGCCACCGTGGAGTAAGCAGCACCATGCCCAAGCGTACCGACATAAAAAGCATTCTCATCATCGGCGCCGGCCCGATCGTCATCGGCCAGGCCTGCGAGTTTGACTACTCCGGTGCCCAGGCCTGCAAGGCACTGCGCGACGAAGGCTACAAGGTCATTCTGGTCAACAGCAATCCGGCCACGATCATGACCGACCCCGACATGGCGGATGTGACTTACATTGAGCCCATCACATGGAGGGTGGTGGAGTCAATCATCGAGAAGGAGCGTCCCGATGCGCTTCTGCCGACGATGGGCGGTCAGACCGCGCTCAACTGTGCGCTTGATCTCGCCAAACACGGCGTGCTGGACAAGTACAACGTCGAGATGATCGGCGCAAAGAAAGAAGCCATCGACAAGGCCGAGGACCGCGAGAAGTTCAAGGCGGCCATGACCAAGATCGGTCTGGAGAGCCCGCGCTCGATGCTGGCCCACTCGCTGGAAGAAGCGCGCCAGGTGCAGGTGGCCATCGGCTTTCCCACCATCATCCGACCCAGCTTCACCATGGGGGGATCGGGCGGTGGCATCGCCTACAACATGGAGGAGTTCGTCACCATCTGCGAACGCGGGCTCGAGGCCTCGCCGACCAAGGAGCTCCTGATCGAGGAATCCGTGATCGGCTGGAAAGAGTTCGAGATGGAAGTGGTGCGCGACACCAAGGACAACTGCATCATCATCTGCTCCATCGAGAACCTGGACCCGATGGGCGTCCACACTGGCGACTCCATCACGGTGGCACCCGCGCAGACGCTGACAGACAAGGAATACCAGATCATGCGCAACGCTTCTATTGCGTGTCTGCGCGAGATCGGGGTGGAGACGGGCGGATCCAACGTGCAGTTCGGCGTCAACCCGGCCGACGGTCGCATGGTCGTCATCGAGATGAACCCGCGCGTGTCGCGTTCTTCCGCACTGGCATCCAAGGCCACGGGCTTTCCCATTGCCAAGATCGCGGCAAAACTGGCCGTGGGTTATACGCTGGATGAGCTGAAGAACGACATCACGGGCGGCGCCACGCCGGCTTCGTTCGAGCCCAGCATCGACTACGTGGTCACCAAGGTGCCGCGCTTTGCCTTCGAGAAATTCCCTCAGGCCGACGACCGCCTCACCACGCAAATGAAAAGCGTGGGTGAGGTCATGGCCATCGGCCGCAACTTCCAGGAGTCGCTGCAGAAGGCGCTGCGCGGTCTGGAAGTGGGCGTGGATGGCTTCAACCTGAAGACCGTCGACATGGAGAAGATCGAGGACGAGCTCGCCTATCCTCGCGCCGAACGCCTCTGGTACGTGGCCGATGCGTTTGGCGTGGGTATGACTCTGGAAGAAGTCTTCCACTTCACCAAGATCGACCCCTGGTTCCTGGCGCAGATCGAGGATCTGGTGAAGATCGAACTGCAACTGGACAAGAAGTCACTGGATCAGATTGACGCGGATGAACTGCGCGCGCTGAAGCGCAAGGGATTTTCGGATCGCCGCCTTGCCCATCTCACCAAGTGCCAGGAAGCCGACGTCCGCGCCAAACGCCATGCTGCGAATATTCGCCCCGTATACAAGCGCGTTGATACCTGCGCAGCCGAGTTCGCCACTTCGACCGCATACATGTATTCCACGTATGACGAAGAGTGCGAGTCCAACCCCACCGACAAGAAGAAGATCATGGTGCTGGGTGGTGGACCCAACCGCATCGGGCAAGGCATCGAGTTTGACTACTGCTGCGTGCATGCGGCGCTGGCGCTCCGCGAGGATGGCTTCGAGACCATCATGGTCAACTGCAATCCGGAAACCGTATCGACTGATTACGACACATCGGATCGCCTGTACTTCGAGCCGCTGACGCTTGAGGACGTGCTGGAGATCGTGCACAAGGAAAAGCCGTGGGGCGTCATCGTGCAATTTGGCGGGCAGACGCCGCTCAAGCTGGCGCGCGCGCTGGAAGCCAATGGCGTGCCCATCATCGGCACGACGCCGGATTCCATCGATGTGGCCGAGGACAGGGAGCGCTTCCAGAAGCTCATCAACGATCTCAAGCTGAAGCAGCCGCCCAACCGCACCGCCCGCACCAACGAGGAAGCGATCATCAAGGCGCGTGAAATAGGCTACCCGCTGGTTGTGCGTCCGAGCTATGTGCTGGGTGGACGCGCGATGGAGATCATTCATGTCGAATCCGACCTCGAGCGTTACATGCGCGAGGCGGTCAAGGTATCCAACGATTCCCCGGTGCTGCTGGATCGCTTCCTGAATGACGCCATCGAGGTGGACGTCGATGCCGTGTCTGACGGGACGGACGTGCTGATTGGCGGAATCATGGAACACATCGAGCAGGCTGGCGTGCACTCAGGTGACTCCGCTTGTTCACTGCCACCCTTTTCCTTGTCAGAGGCCCTCAAGGATGAGATGCGTCGCCAGACGGTCGACATGGCACATGGCTTGAATGTGGTGGGGCTGATGAATGTACAGTTTGCGATCCAGCAACAGAACGGCCAGGATGTGGTTTATGTGCTGGAAGTCAATCCGCGTGCGTCGCGGACTGTTCCGTTTGTGTCGAAAGCAATCAGCTTGCCGCTTGCCAAGATCGCAGCGCGCTGCATGGCGGGCACCTCGCTGAAGGCACAGGGCGCTACGCGCGAAATCACGCCGCCCTACTACTCGGTCAAGGAAGCCGTGTTTCCGTTCATCAAGTTTCCGGGCGTGGATACGATCCTGGGTCCTGAGATGAAGTCGACCGGAGAGGTGATGGGCGTCGGCACGACGTTTGCCGAGGCGTTCGTCAAGTCGCAGATGGCGGCCGGCATCAAGCTGCCGACGGGGGGCAAGGCGTTCCTTTCTGTACGCGGTGCGGACAAACCCAAGCTGCTCGAAGTCGCGCAAGCGCTGTTGCTGCTAGGCTTCTCTCTTGTGGCAACGAAGGGCACTGCAGCGTTCTTGAAGGAGGCTGGCCTGCCGGTTGCGCCTGTCAACAAGGTGAAGGAAGGTCATCCGCACATTGTGGACATGGTCAAGAACAAGGAAATCACGCTCATCGTGAACACGGTCGAGGAAGACAAGCGCTCCATCCGGGACTCCTGGTCCATTCGCAATGAAGCGTTGAAGAGCAAGATCACGTACTACACCACCATTTCGGGTGCCAAGGCAGCCTGCGTCGGCATGCAGCACATTACTGAACTGAAGGTCTATGACCTCCAGACCCTGCATCGCAGCATTGAAAGGAAAGCAGCATGAGCGGCAAGATTCCCATCACCGTACGCGGTGTCGAGATGCTCCGGGCCGAACTGCAGCGACTCAAGTCCAAGGAGCGTCCCGACGTCATCGCCGCCATTTCCGAGGCTCGGGCACAGGGTGATATTTCCGAGAATGCCGAATACGATGCCGCAAAGGAGCGCCAAGGGTTCATCGAAGGTCGGATCATCGAGATCGAGAGCAAACTGTCGTCCGCGCAGATCATTGATCCCACACAGCTCGACAGCGATGGACGAGTCGTATTTGGCGCGACCGTTGATCTGGAGGACGAAACTTCCGGAGAGAGCGTGACCTATCAGATCGTTGGGGATGATGAGGCTGACATCAAGCACAACAAAGTGTCCATCAGCTCGCCGATTGCCCGGGCTCTCATCGGCAAATACGCCGGTGATGTCGCGGAAGTCATCGCGCCAGGCGGGAATCGCTCATACGAAGTTGTTGACGTTCGGTACATATAAGCACCACAGAGGCGCCAGTCGAAGCAGTTGAACAGCGGTTGACGATCGACCGACAGTTCAGGCGCGTGAGCGCCGCCGCCGAATCGCCTTTTCCTGCTCCTGGGCCTTGGTGAGGCGCGGTCCCTTGCGTTTGGGGGGCGGCGCAGGTGGGGCCTTCTTGTCAGGATTTTCCCGAAAGATGATGAGCATCTTGCCAATATGCTGCACCGGTGCGGCGTGCAGGCGATCACAAATTTCGGCAAGCCAGGATTCCCGGTTTTCGCGTTCGTCTGTGGAGGCGCGTATCTTGATGAGCTCATGTGCCTTCAGGCTGCGTTCAATTTCCCGCAGTACCGCAGGCGTAAGTCCCTCTGCACCAATCAACACGACGGGATCCACGCCATGGGCGCGCGCTTTGAGCGCCTTGCGCTCTGTAGGGGATAATTCGATTTTCATGCTTACAGTATAAACGCGAGTGTCAAAGTCCTTTAACAGCAAATCGTGGCTTCATCGCCACCTGACCGATCCCTATGTGAAGAAATCACAGCGGGATGGCTATCGCTCGCGTGCCGCATACAAGCTGCTGGAGCTGGATACGGCAGCGAAGCTTCTCAAGCTTGGACAGACTGTGGTGGACCTGGGGGCGGCACCTGGCGGGTGGTCTCAGGTGGCCTACAAGGCCGTCGGTACCAAGGGCCATGTCGTGGCCATCGACATCCTCGAAATGGAGCCAGTGCATGGCGTGCATCTCCTCACAGCGGACTTCTCTGAAGACGTCGGGCTCAAGGCCGTCGTCGATGCACTCGGGGGCAGGCGAGTGGACCTGGTCCTGTCGGACATGGCGCCCAATATGACCGGCATTGCGCTGACTGATCAGGTGCGAATGTTCGGCCTGGCCGAGATTGCACTCGATTTCTGCAGGGAGTTCCTGAAACCAAATGGTGATTTCGTCATCAAAGTGTTTCAGGGCTCTGGTTATAGCGAATTCGTTCGCGACATGCGTGAACTCTTCAAGAAAGTTTCCGTCGTAAAACCGGGTGCCTCCCGGGCTGAAAGCGGAGAGCTCTACCTCATCGGGAAAGGCCGCAAAGCGGTGTAAACTAACCAGTCGGTCGAGTCGCAGCTCTCCAGCGGAGTTTCCGCCACGATATTTTGTTGGAACGCATTGATTTTTCAGATGGATCCCCGATATCTGACAGGTCGGGATCGGCAAAGGATGCAACGTGAATAATTGGGTCAAGAATATCGGCGTGTGGCTCGTCATCGGCATTGTGCTGATGATGGTGTTCATGCAAGTGTCGAATCGTCAGGCAACCGCGAATACGTTGTCCTATTCGGCCATGATGCAGGAAGCCAAGTCCGGCAACGTCGAGAAGGTAAAGGAAGAAAGTGCGCGCACGCTGAAGGTCACGCTGCGCGACGGCAAGGTCTATACCGTCTATGCGCCGGGTGATGTGTTCATGTGGGACGAGTTGCGCCGCTCGGGCGTGAGCCTCGAGGGCAAGCCCCCGGAGGAAAACTCCTTCCTGATGCAGATTTTCATTTCGTGGTTCCCGATGCTGCTGCTCATCGGTGTCTGGATTTTCTTCATGCGCCAGATGCAGGGCGGTGGACGGGGCGGTGCATTCTCGTTTGGAAAGAGCCGTGCCAAGATGCTGGACGAGGGAAACAACCAGGTAACATTTGCTGATGTGGCGGGCTGTGACGAGGCCAAGGAAGAAGTGTCCGAACTGGTCGACTTCCTCAAAGACCCCTCCAAATTTCAAAAGCTGGGCGGCCGCATCCCCCGTGGTGTACTCATGGTTGGCAATCCCGGAACCGGCAAGACATTGCTCGCGCGCGCCATCGCCGGTGAAGCCAAGGTACCGTTCTTCTCAATCTCCGGCTCCGACTTCGTGGAGATGTTCGTTGGCGTCGGCGCTGCGCGCGTCCGCGACATGTTCGAACAGGCCAAAAAGAGTTCGCCCTGCATCGTGTTCATCGATGAGATCGATGCTGTCGGCCGCCAGCGTGGTGCCGGTCTCGGTGGTGGCAATGACGAACGCGAACAGACGCTGAACCAGTTGCTCGTCGAAATGGATGGATTTGAAGCCAGTGTCGGCGTCATCGTGATTGCTGCGACCAACCGGCCCGACGTGCTTGACCCTGCGCTCTTGCGCCCGGGCCGCTTCGACCGCCAGGTTGTGGTGCCGCTGCCGGATATTCGTGGCCGCGAACAGATTCTGGTCGTACACATGCGCAAGGTGCCCATCGCGCCTGATGTGGATGCATCCATCATCGCCCGTGGGTGCCCTGGTTTCTCGGGGGCCGATCTGGCCAATTTGGTGAACGAAGCCGCATTGTTTGCGGCACGCGCCAGCAAGCGCCTGGTCGACATGGAGGATTTCGAGCGCGCCAAGGACAAGGTCATGATGGGCGCTGAGCGCCGTTCCATGGTCATGACCGATGAAGAGCGGTTGAATACAGCCTACCACGAGTCAGGCCACGCGCTGCTGGGATATCTGTTGCCCAAGAGCGATCCGGTGCACAAGGTGACGATCATTCCGCGCGGCCGTGCGTTGGGTGTCACCATCCAGCTGCCGGAACAGGATCGCTATGCGTATGACCGCGAATACCTCCTTTCGCGCATCGCTGTCCTCTTCGGCGGCCGCATTGCGGAGGAAGTCTTCATGAATCAGATGACGACCGGTGCCTCCAACGACTTCGAGCGTGCGACCCAAATTGCCCGTGACATGGTCACGCGCTACGGCATGTCCGATGAACTCGGCACGATGGTCTACGCCGAGAACGAGGGCGAGGTTTTTCTGGGCCGTTCCGTTACCCGCCAGACGAATGTGTCGGAAGAGACCATGCGCAAGGTGGATGGCGAGATTCGTCGCATCATTGATCAGCAATACAAGCTGGCGCGCAAGATGATCGAAGAGAGTCGCGACAAGGTCGAAGCCATGACCAAGGCGCTGCTCGAGTACGAGACCATCGACGCTGACCAGATCAAGGACATCATGAGCGGTTTTCCGCCCCGTCCGCCCAAGCCATCAGCCACGCCATTCCGTCGCAAGGATCGTGACGATGGTTCGGCTGGGGATGCCAAGCCAACGGAGGCAGCGCCGAGCACGCCGCCGGTGCAAGGCTCCGAGGGGGCCGACTGAGTCCCGGGTCGATGCATGCGTACGGGCGACTTCGGTCGCCCGTTTCATTTGCACGAGTCGGCGCGAATGCCGGCGCGCGGGCCAACAATTCGGGGTGCTGAATTGAATTATTGGCAATGTGGGCGTTATGCGCTGTCGCTGGATCGTCCACTGGTCATGGGAATCGTCAACGTCACCCCTGACTCCTTCTCGGATGGTGGCAAGCATCTGGACCGTCGTGCCGCGATCATGGGCGCGAGACAAATGCTGCAGGATGGTGCCGACATCCTCGACATTGGTGGCGAATCCACCCGTCCCGGCGCGCGCGCAGCTTCACTGAGTGAAGAGCTCGACCGCGTGCTGCCGGTCATTGAGGCGTTGTCGGGGGAAGGCGTGCCGCTGTCGGTGGATACACAAAAGCCCGAAGTCATGCGCGCAGCACTCGCGGCCGGCGCTTCGATCATCAATGATGTGAATGCTCTGCAGGCGGCGGGCGCGCTGGCGGCAGTAGCCACTTCGCAGGCGGGGGTCTGTCTCATGCACAGGCAGGGTCAGCCTGGCACCATGCAGAGTGATCCCCGCTACGACGATGTGCTCGTGGAGGTGCGTGACTTTCTGGTCGAACGGGCTGATGCTTGCGAAGCCGCGGGCATCGTGCGACAACGAATCGTCCTGGACCCCGGATTCGGATTCGGCAAGACCGTTCCGCATAACCTCACGTTGCTGCGCGATCTGGACTGTTTGCTGGAAACCGGCTTTCCGATCCTGGCGGGTTTGTCGCGCAAGTCCATGCTGGGTATGCTCACCGGGCGCGATGTCGGTGACAGACTCGCGGGCAGTATTGCAGCCGCGCTCATCGCGGCACAGAAAGGTGCGCGCATTCTCAGGGTGCATGATGTGCGTGAAACGGTCGATGCGTTGAAGGTCTGGCAGGCGGTACGATGAATCGAAACCACAACTCGCAGTAGAGGTGAATGTGAAGCGCAAGTATTTTGGAACAGATGGCATTCGTGGACGGGTAGGCGATGTGCCGATCACACCCGATTTCGTGCTGAAACTGGGCTACGCAGCCGGGCGGGTGCTGACCCGCAAGCTTGAGCATCCAGCTGTAGTCATCGGCAAAGACACGCGCATCTCGGGCTATATGCTGGAAAGCGCGCTCGAAGCCGGCCTGTCCGCAGCGGGCTGCGATGTGTATCTGACCGGTCCGATGAGCACGCCAGGTGTCGCATTCCTCACCCGTGCCTTGCGTTTGTCGGCAGGCATCATGATCTCGGCATCACACAATCCATTTGAGGACAACGGTATCAAGTTCTTCTCTGCCGAAGGTGCCAAGCTGCCTGATGAGGTTGAGGCGGACATCGAGGCGGCACTGGATGAGCCACTGGTGACGCTGCCATCGGCCAAACTGGGCAAAGCCATGCGTGTGCATGATGCTGAGGGTCGCTATATCGAGTTTTGCAAGGGTACGTTTCCCAAGGCGCTGTCCCTTCGCGGCATGAAGCTCGTCGTGGATGCGGCCCACGGCGCCTGTTACCGACTTGCCCCGAGGATTTTCCAGGAGCTGGGTGCCGAGGTAATCTCGGTCGGCGTGCAACCCAACGGCGTCAATATCAACGATCACTGTGGTGCCATCTACCCTGCCGCCATGGCTGAGGCAGTCAAGACAAGTGGTGCCGATTTTGGCATCGCATTGGATGGCGACGGTGACCGACTCATCATGGCGGACCGTGATGGCCGTCTGTTCGATGGTGACCAGTTGCTGTACATCCTCGTCAAAGGCCGTCTTGCCGACGGCATCCGAAGTGGCGTCGCGGGCACGCTGATGACCAACCTCGCGGTCGAGCAGGCGTTGGCCGCGCTGCAGGTGCCGTTCGCGCGGGCACGGGTCGGTGACCGCTATGTCCTGGAGATGCTGAATGAGCGCGGATGGCTGTGGGGAGGCGAGAACTCCGGGCACATCATTTGCCTGGATCGCCACACCACGGGTGATGGAATCGTCTCGGCATTGCAGGTGCTCGCAGCGTTGCAGGCTGCTGAACAGGACATGCGCGAATATTCGCAGGAGCTCACCTTGTTTCCGCAGGTGCTCATCAACGTGAAGACGTCAGGCAAGCTGGATTTCGCCACGCACACCGGCATTCAATCTGCAGCGAAAGCGGCTGAACAGTCGCTGGGTGCAGCGGGCCGGGTGCTGCTCCGGACCAGCGGCACCGAGCCGCTGATTCGCGTCATGGTCGAAGGGCAGGATGCTGCCCAGGTGAAGCGCTGGGCGGAGACGATTGCAGCCGAGGTTCGGAGCGCAGCCTGAATGATGTAACCAGCCTGTCACCCTCTCCCGATAAGGTTCTCGTTTTTTGACCGAGAACTTGGGAGAAACTGGAATGAAGAAATTGGGATTGCTTTTTTCTGTTGCAGTGGTTGCCGGCTGTGCCTCGATGGGTCCGGTTGGCGGGCTGGAGGCCGGCAAGCTGGTTGCGTATGAGTGTGAAGGCAAAAGCTTCTCTGCCCGTATCGAAGAAGATTACGCTGGCGTTCGTTTGCGCACGCATGAAGGTTCTGCCAATCTGGCGCGTGGCGAGAACGATGAGTTCAAGGGCGATGGCTGGACCTTGAAGACGCAGGGCGGCATGCAGCTCGTTCACAATGACAAAGTGGTTGCCAAGGGATGCAAGAAGTCAGCCTGATGCTCGGATGTACTGTGCAATGAATCAGGGTCGGCTTGCCGGCCCTTTTCATTTTTCGTCCACTGTCGGTGCCATGGACTTGTCCACCTGCCACGCCAGCAATGCGCCTGCGATCTGAGCAATGACGAACGGCATGACATCTGCCAGACGTATGCCTGCGAATGTTGTGGTCAAGCTGCGTGCCAGCGTGACAGCAGGATTGGCAAACGAGGTCGACGCTGTGAACCAATATGCGGCCATGATGTAAAGCCCAACCGCGACCGCAACTGAGGCAGGTCGCTGTCTCAGGCAGCCAAGAATGACCAGCAATAGCCCGAACGTGGCTACCCCTTCGCTCAACCATTGCGCGCCCCCAGTGCGGGCGCGCGTACTTTCTTGCAATAGAACCAGATCAAACATGCCATGCGCGAGGATGACGCCGGCAATGGCGCCGGCTGCCTGCGCAACGCAGTAGATCGGCACGTCGCCCCACGGCAGTTCTTTGCGCAAGGCGAACACCAGCGAGACTGCCGGATTGAAATGCGCACCGGACAGGGGGCCGAAGATCCAGATCAGCACGACCAGGGCGGCGCCGGTAGCTACGCTGTTGGCCAGCAGCGCAACCGCAACATTGCCCTGTGCCAGGGTCTCACCCATGATGCCTGAGCCCACCACGACTGCGAGCAACAGGGCTGTTCCGAGCGCTTCTGCTCCGGCCCTCGCGAATATTCGCATTGGCTTCAGACCGTCGCCTTGTCAGTCATAGTTCCGATCTCGCGCAACTTCGTCTGCAGGCTGAGTCTGTCAAGGTTGGCGAGCGGCAGATTGACGAGAATTTCGATGCGACGCTGCAACTGGGTCATGGTGGCCAGGAAGGCCCTGCGCTTGTCCTCATCGCTGCCTTCAACGGCTGCGGGGTCTTCCATGCCCCAATGCGCGCTGATCGGTTGTCCGGGCCAGACAGGGCAGACTTCATTTGCCGCGCTGTCGCAGACTGTGAACACGAAGTTCATTGGCGGAGCGTCCGAAGTCGCGAATTCATCCCAGCTCTTGCTGCGCAAGCCCTCGACACTGAAGCGGCTCTTCTGCAGCAGCTCCAGTGCAAAAGGATTGACCTCACCCTTGGGAAAGCTGCCAGCAGAGTAGGCTTTAAACTTGCCTGCGCCGATGTTGTTGAGCAGTACTTCGCCCAAGATGCTGCGTGCGGAATTGCCTGTACAAAGGAACAGCGCGTTGAGTGGTTGATCCATCTGAATTCTCCCTTGAGTTCGAATGTCGCTTGTAATGCGAGCGGATTACAGTGTCGTGACAATGGTGTCGCGCGCGGTGGCGCTGCGGCCTGCCATGGCGAAGCTCGCCCAAGCGAACGCGATGATGAGTGCCAGTGCTGCCAGCGCCAAGCTTCGGGTGAGTCCGGCAGCGAGCAGGAATGTGAAGGCGACCGGTGCCACGGCCTTGGCAATCATCGCGGGGCGCGACAAGCGGCCCAGCAATGCGCCCAGCGACTCTCTGCCGATCAACTCGGCAGGAGCTGTGCCGCGAATGATGGTGAGAATGCCATTGCCGCAGCCGTAGGCGGTGACAAACAGGACAGCTGCCAGCCCCATGCCGTCGGATACCAGCAGGAACACTACGCCGATGAATAGCAGTGCGAACGCTCCCAGCCCGACGCGTGCCGCACGCACATGGCTGAGGAGTCCTAGTTCAACCAGGCGTCCGGCAACTTGCATCGGCCCCATGAGCATGCCGACGAGTACGGCTTCACGCGTCGAGAGGCCGCTCCCCGTCAGGAGCGTGATCATGTGCACGCCAATCAACGAGATGACGAAGCTGGCACCGACAAAGCTCAACATCAGCCAACGGAACGTGCTGTCGTGCCGTGTGGTCAGTGATGCTGGGGCGGGCTGGTCAGCGGGCGCGGGACTGCGCACCAGCTTGTGCGCGTGGCGCAACGCCAGCGCATGCACTGGCAGGCAGACCAGAAGATGCAACCCGGCATAGGCCAGCAGTGTGCCGCGCCAGCCGAGGGGCTCCATCAGAAAGTGCGTCAGTGGCCAGAACACCGTGCTGGCCAATCCGCCGAACAGTGTCAATGCAGTGACGGCGCGGCGATAGTGTTCGCGCGTGAGTTGATTGAGCGTCGCAAACGCGGGATCGTAGAGGGTTGCAGCCATGGCAGCACCGGCGATGGCCCAGCCGATCACCAGCATCACCGGTCCAGTCGCGGTAGCCAGCACAACCAACGCCAAGGCTGCGGCCACGGAACCGAGCGACAGTGCGAGCCGTCCACCGCGCGCATCGATCATCTTGCCAATCGACGGCGCCAGCAGGCCGGAAAGCAGCAAGCTCACTGTAAAGCTGCCGAACAGAAAGACTTCACTCACACCCAGCGCCTCACGCATCGGCTTCCCCAGTACGCCGATGGTGTAGTACAGGGTGCCCCAGGAAATGATCTGGGCGATGCCGAGCAGCGGAATGATGACAGCGAGGCGCATCACGGAATCAGCTGCGACAGCAGCTGGGGCTGCACAGTGCCCAAAGCTGTCGCAGGTAAGACGCGCGATGCGGATAGGCGGCACTCTGGGCAAAGAGCCCCACTTCCTTTGGGGACTCTCCATGACGAACACCACGATAGGTGCCAAATACCTTGTCCCAGACGATGAGTGACGAGCCAAAGTTGACATCGCCGTCGTCCGGCGTATTGGCGTGATGCCAGCGATGCAGTTCGTTGGTGCTGAACACATGGTTCAGCCAGCGATTGTCGAGATCGGCATTGATGTGCTGCAGCATCAGCACCGGTTGCGCGATGGCAAGCCAGGCGAGCAATACCTCATGCGGTACCCCGAGCAGCAGCAGTGGCAATGTGCTCAAACCAAACTGCAGCGTGTAATTGAGCGGATGCACGCGGAAGTTGTTGAGCGAGTACAGGCGGGTTGTGCCGTGGTGCATGGCGTGCAGCGACCAGAGGCAGGGTTGGCGGTGATGCCAGCGGTGCCCCCAGTAAGCACCGAACTCCATGATCAAGCCCGCTGCCACCACCTGGATCAGAAAAGGCAACGCCGCGAGGGGGTTTGCGCTGGCCACAGTTTGGCCATAGAGCCACACCACCGCCTGTGCGGCGGCGAGTTTCAACAGCGGATCGACGAGGCCCATGACGATACCTGCACTGACAAGGTCCGTGCCGACATCCTTCTGCGGCTTGTTCCACGCAGCGCGAAAGGGCAGCCATCTTTCCAGCACAAGACCTGCTCCAAGTGCAAACAATGATGCTGCCATCACTGTTGCCTCCAGCGACCATTCTGCATGCACTGCCATGACGAATGCGGCAATGCTAAGCGTGAGCAGCGCTGGCAGAAACATGCGTGCAACCAAGCTGCGTGCTGACATGGCGCGAAGAAGACCAGGCGCTAGCCGCAACATGCCTTTGCCTTCTCTGTCTCCTGGTCAGGTAGCGTTACAGTGTCACAGCCGCAGCCCGTCATACCAGCGTCCTTGGCTACTTCATCCGCAACGCAGCAGGCATCCTGTCGGCTGGTCGCAGGACCGCCACAGCATGCCTCTGCCTTGGGCAGCGCGATGGGCGCAACAGCGAGGCGGTTCCCCTGCCACGCCGCAACTTCAGAGGTAGTCGCCTGTGAGGGCTTGGGGCCGCTCCTTTCCGCTGCCGTTGTTGTTTCGGCTATTGCCTCAATGCGGGCGTCTGACGTGACGCCGCAGCATTCAGCGCCTTCTGTCTCCGAGAACTGGGTCGAGCAGATGCCCGTCTCCGGTAGTTCAAGATGAACGTCATCCGCTGCCGTCATGTCACCCGCCAGTGCCGCAACGACCGAGCGTACTTGTTCGTAGCCCGTCGCCAGCAGGAAGTTGGGTGCACGTCCGTAACTCTTGGCACCCACCGCATAGAAGCGCGCTTCCGGATGCTGCAACTCGCGGTGGCCATGCGGGCGCACCGTCCCGCAGCTGTGCAGGTTGGGGTCGATGAGCGGCGCGAGCTGCTCCGTGCTCTCAAGCCAGGCGTCGAGCTTGACGCGCAGCTCGCTTGACAGGGAGTGGTCGGGTCGCGCGCCGGTTGAGACGATGATCTCGTCTATGTCTGCGATGGCGTGCAACGAGCCGTCGGTGCGCTCGCCGTTGACGACGAGCCTGCCGCCCTGCGCGCTGATGCGCTGTGCCTTGAAGTCGGCGTGCAGTGCCAGGCGGCCGTTCTCCTTGAGGGCGCGTAGCTGCGTGCCGAGCTCGCCGCGCGCGGGCAAGCCATCACTGGTGCCGCCGCCGAAGATGCGCTGAAAATTGTGGCCGCGAATGGCCCAGACGAGTTGTGTGTCGGGCTCAACTTCCGCCAGGCGGGCAAGGCTGATGAGCGTACCGGCTGCCGAGTGCCCTGCACCGGCGACGAGGATGCGCTTGCCTGCGTAGCGGGAGCGTGACCTGCCGAGCACATCGGGCATGCCATAGGCGATGCGGTCCTGAAATTCGTCTTCGCCCAATGCTGTGAGGCCATTGGCCCCGAGCGGGTTGGGTGTGCCCCACGTGCCAGAAGCGTCAATGACCGCCCAGGCTTCGTGTTCCGCCAAGCCGGTGGGTGTTTGCACGCGCAGCAGGAAGGGGGCGTTCTCCCGGCCATCGGTCTTCACCTTGTCGAATCCCTTGCGGGCGATCTGCAGGACGCGGCTGTTGAAATTCAGGCTCTCTTTCATGATGCGAATATTCGCAAGAGGCGCCAAGTATTCGTCGATGATCTCGCCTGCCGTTGGCAGCTTCTGCAAGGCTGGTGCCTGCCAACCCTCGCTCTTCAACAGTCGCAGCGCAGCGCTGTCCATGTTGTATTGCCATGGGGAGAACAAACGAACGTGGCGATAGCTTTCCAGGTGGCTGGCAATCGTTGGGCCAGCCTCGAACACGATGGGCCGAAAGCCTCGGGCCAACAGATGGGCAGCGGCGGCAAGGCCGACGGGGCCGGCGCCGATGATAGCGACAGGCAGATTGGGCGTATCCATTTTCATGGGGATCTCCTTCAGGGGATGCGCAAGCGGTCAGTCCGACACCGGTTCAGACTTGTGGCGGGATGCTGGTGGGGCGACGACACAGGCGGTCGTCGCGGGGCCGAAGACTGTGCGGCAGCAGTTCTCAGTGAGGTAACCCAGTAGTTCACTCATGGTTGGGTAGTCGGCTCGGTAGTACACAAAGCGTCCCTCCTGACTCGACTTCACCAGCCCGGCACGATGCAACTCCTTGAGATGAAAGGATAAGGTCGCAGGTGCCACATGGAGCTGTTCACCGATACGTCCGACAGATATCCCGGCTGGTCCGGCCTCCACCAGCAGCCGGAACACGGCGAGGCGTGATTCCTGGGCAAGGGCTGAAAGCGCAATGATGACTTGATTAGATTCCATATTTCGAAATATATGGAAATATAGAATCGAAGTCAAGGACAAGCGCTGCCGTGAAGTGCCGTGGAAGTGGTCTGGAGGTGCTGCGTCCAGAGCGATATCGTGCCCGTGACAACCTGTCACGAAGTTGTCATGTCCGCCGCATAACCTGCGATGGTTACCAGAACAAGTGCGAATATTCGCGCAAAGTCAGGCACTTTTTTAACCCCGGAGTCAATATGAAAATAGCAATGAAAGCACTCAAATTCGCAGTTGCCGCAGCGCTTGTCAGCGTTGCCGGCCCCGCCTTTGCCCAGGCGACCATCGTCAAGATCGACGGATCTTCCACCGTTTACCCGGTGACGGAAGCCGTTGCAGAAGAATTCCAGAAGTCGAAGAAGGGTGCCGTGAAGGTAACGGTCGGCATTTCAGGCACGGGTGGCGGCTTCAAGAAGTTCTGCCGCGGCGAGAGCGACATCTCCAATGCATCGCGCCCCATCCTCAAGAAGGAAATGGAAGATTGCGCCAAGGCCGGAATCCGGTATGTCGAGCTGCCAGTAGCCTTCGATGCACTCACGGTCGTGATCAACCCCCAGAACACCTGGGTCAAGCAACTGACCGTTGCCGAGCTGAAGAAGATGTGGGAGCCCGCTGCCCAAGGCAAGGTGATGAAGTGGAGCGACGTGAACCCGGCTTTCCCCGGCGAGCCGCTCAAGTTGTTCGGTGCCGGTGCTGATTCCGGCACGTTCGACTACTTCACCGAAGCCGTTGTTGGCAAAGCCAAGTCCAGCCGTGGTGACTTCACCGCATCGGAAGACGATAACGTGCTGGTGCAGGGCGTGTCGCGCGACAAGAACGCGTTGGGCTTCTTCGGCTTCGCCTACTACGAGGAAAACAAGGCCAAGGTCAAGGCAGTGCCGATTGTAGAGAAAGATGGCAAGCCCGCTGTCCTGCCCTCCATGGACGCTGTGATCAAGGGCACGTACCAGCCCTTGGCTCGTCCCATCTTCATCTATGTTAGCGAAAAGGCAATGGCCCGCGCCGAAGTGAAGGAGTTTGTCGCGTTCTATCTGAAAGAGGGCGCAAAGCTGTCTCGCGAAGTGAAGTATGTGCCGCTGCCCGCAGATGCCTACAAGCTGGCCCAGGCCAACTTCAACAAGCCCAAACTGGGCACGGCCTTCGGCGGCGTACCGGAAGTCGGCATCACGATTGAAGAGCTGCTGAAGCGCGAGGGCAAGCTGTAATTTGTAGGAAGCCAGAGACGGGGGGCCCTTGCCCCCCGTTGTTTTTGTCTTGCAGGGAGCAGCGCCTCATAGCGCGTTACGCATAATATGGCTAGCCAAAACATGAGTATTGGAACGAATGGCTCCGTGTCTGCAGTGGGTGGGGTTGCCGCAGACAGGCTGAATTACAAGTTCTCTCGCCACTTGAAGGAGCGGTTCATCGAACTGCTGCTCATGGGATGTGGCTTTGTCGCCGTGTTTACCACCGCCGCCATTACCGTGATTCTGGTGTACGAGTCTCTGGGCTTTTTTGACTTTGTTTCGATCTGGGACTTCATCACGGGCACAGTCTGGACGCCGCTTTTTGCCAATCCGCAATACGGCATTCTCCCGCTCGTCGCCGGCACCATGACCATCACAGTCATTGCCATGGTCGTGGCCGTGCCCATGGGCACTGTCATCGCCATATATCTTTCCGAATTCGCCCCGCATACCGTGCGCGAAGTCGTCAAGCCTGCGCTTGAACTCATCCAGGCGGTGCCAACCATCGTGTTTGGCTACTTTGCCTTGCTGTTCGTGACGCCTGCGTTGCAGGGTTCCATCCTGCCGGGTCTGCCCGGCTTCAACATGCTGGTTCCCGGCCTCGTGATCGGAGTCGCAACCATTCCGACCATCGCGTCGCTGTCCGAAGACGCCATGCGCGCCGTGCCAATGTCCATGCGCGAAGGGTCCTATGCCATGGGTGGCAACAAGATTCAGACAGCGTTCATGGTGGTCATGCCTGCAGCCATATCGGGCGTGGTGGCTGCCTTTGTCCTCGCAGCCGCACGAGCCATTGGCGAGACGATGATCGTCGCGATTGCTGCAGGCCAGAATGCCAACTTCACGTTTAACCCCTTGGAAGCTGCGGCGACCCTGACAGCGTACATCGCCCAGGTCAGCATGGGTGATCTGGAGCATGGCTCGGTCGGTTACCGAAGCATATTCGCGGCAGGCCTGGTCCTGCTCATCATGACGCTGGTGCTTAACGTCACCGGGCACTTCCTGCGGCGTCGCTACCGGAACGCTTACTGAACATGACGACCATGACCTCCAAGGCCACCGGCGCACAGACCCA
Source organism: Betaproteobacteria bacterium (assembly GCA_031394355.1). Lineage (GTDB taxonomy): Bacteria > Pseudomonadota > Gammaproteobacteria > Burkholderiales > Usitatibacteraceae > JAEUMY01. The sequence goes on from JANNSU010000065.1 coordinate 109,948, forward strand.
AAATCTCGCTGAGATGCGCGCGCGCATCAAGTCGGGCATCTTTCGCCAGCACATTTTTGCCTTCTTCGGCATCCTGTTCACGAGCTTTGCAGTGCTTGTGCTGCTTGCCGCATTTCTTGATTTGCTGTTTGACGGTATCCCGAGACTGTCCTGGGATTTCCTGACCAGCTTTCCTTCACGGCGTCCCAACGAAGCTGGCATTCTGTCGGCCTGGGTCGGTAGCGCAATGGTGATGCTCGTCACGATGCTCTCTGCAGTGCCCGTCGGCATCGGCGCTGCGATCTACCTTGAAGAGTATGCAGGCAAGAACTGGATTACCGATCTGATCGAGATCAACGTCAGCAATCTGGCCGGCGTACCGTCAATTGTTTATGGTCTCCTGGCGCTGGGCTTGTTCGTGTACCAGTTTGGTTTTGGGGAAAGCGTCCTGACGGCTGGCTTGACGCTGGGATTGTTGATCCTGCCAATCGTCATTGTGTCCACGCGCGAGGCGCTGCGCGCTGTGCCGATCCATATCCGCGAGGCCGCTTACGGTGTCGGTGCCACGCGTTGGCAGATGGTCAGCAACCATCTGGTGCCGTATTCGCGTGGGGGCATCATGACGGGTGTCATTCTCGGTATGGCGGAAGCCATCGGACAGACTGCGCCCATCATCACCATTGGCGCCCTGACCTTCATCGCCTTCCTGCCACCCATGCCGGTGACGGCTGAGTTTCCATTCCTGAGTCTGCAATGGATATGGTCTGAATTCACCGTATTGCCGATTCAGATGTATAGCTGGGTCTCGCGACCCAACCAGGATTTTCAAATCAACGCCGCAGCGGCCGGCGTTGTTCTGCTGATCATGACGCTCATCATGAACGGCTTTGCCATCTACCTTCGCTACCAAGTTCGGAAGAAAATCAAATGGTGACAGACACACTTGAACGTCCGGCTTCAAAAGCCGCAGTGGCCGACAAAGCAGAGGTCAAGAACCTCAGCTTCTATTACGGCGATTTCAGGGGCCTGAAAAATATTTCAATGCCCGTTGGGGAAAACAAGGTCACGGCGTTGATAGGCCCGAGCGGCTGTGGCAAGAGCACACTCTTGCGCTGTTTCAATCGCATGCATGACCTCTATCCCGGGAATCGGTACGACGGTGAAATTCTGTTGAAGCCGGATAATGTGAATATCCTTGCCAAAACGGTGGATCCGATCGAGGTGCGCATGCGTATCAGCATGGTGTTCCAGAAGCCGAATCCGTTTCCGAAGTCGATATACGAGAACGTTGCCTACGGATTGCGTGTTCGTGGAGAACGGAATCGCACGGTTCTCGAAGACCGCGTGGAGGCTGCGCTCAAAGGCGCTGCCCTCTGGGATGAGGTCAAGGACCGCCTGAAAGAGCTGGCATTCAACCTGTCTGGCGGCCAACAGCAACGTATGTGCATCGCTCGTGCTTTGGCGACGGACCCCGAGATACTGTTGTTTGATGAGCCCACGTCGGCACTCGACCCGATTGCGACCGGCAGCATCGAGCAACTGGTGCATGAGCTCAAAGACAAGGTCACCATCGTCATCGTGACCCACAACATGCAGCAGGCAGCTCGCGTGTCGGACTACACGGCGTACATGTATCTTGGCGAGGTCATCGAGTTCGGCGAAACGGATCAGATCTTCATCAAGCCCAAGAACAAGCAGACCGAGGATTACATTACGGGTCGTTTTGGCTGACCTGTCGCTCGGCAAGTAAAAAAGGGTGCTGCATGGCACCCTTTTTCATTGCTGGAGCGCAATCCTCCCGCGTTCAAGAACCCTTGCGAACGGGCTGTGAAGCAAGCTGTCCCCCTTGCTTGATTTGCTGCCGGAACTGGGCTTCGTACTGCTTTTTGCTGGAGTGGGCGATTTCCCACATGCCATCGACGCTCTTTGCCACATCGAGCATGCGCGTGGTGTCGTTCTTCTTGACCATGTTGCTGAGAATGTCGTCAAACAGGACCCACATCATCCTGCCCAGCTTGAGATTGCCCTTGGCATAGTCATCGTTGAGGTTGCTGCTCTCGAGCCGCTCGAAGCCGTCCATGTATTCCTTTTTCCAGGTCTCAAAGTCCACAAGTGAGCCGGATTTCTTGGTCAGGGCAAACAGAAAAGCTGCCTTGGCGATGCGCTCGGCAAAGGCCGCATTCCGACCCGCCACGTCAGACAGATATCCGGTTTCAGAGTCCGCCTGGGTTTCCAGCAAGCTCGTGGCCTTTGAGGTCTGGATGTAGAGTTGCTCGCTCAGCGAGTAAACAAGTTCAGCTTTCTCCAGGCCGAAACGGCTATTGACAATGGGGCGCAGCTCCGCCCAGGTTTCTGCGACTTTGCCGAGGTGTTTCTGAAGGGTGACATCCTGCTTTTGACGCTGCAGGTCCAAAATGAGTTGGTCATAAACCTTCATTTCCTGTTCCAGGAGTGTCCGGGTCTTGTTGGGGCGCACACCGGTGCCGCTCTCGAGATAGAGGCGGGCAATGCGCTGACCACTGGCTCTGAGCTGATTTGTCGCAAAAAAAGTCTCGGACAAATTGGTGTCGCGACGGGCTGCGGTCACCTGCTGGCCATGGGCAACCGGGTGGAAGGACGCAGCGCCCAACATGCCCGCCAGGGCAATGCTGATCGCAGCGCATGATGTCTTCAATCTGTACATGGAATCCTCTTCGCCTTTTCAAAACAATCAGCATGGGCGACGAGGGTTTCAGGCCCATGGCAGTTTTGTTGCGGTGCAGCGGCTACGTCATGGCGACCTGCGAGTTATCGGCTGCAAAGTTGGCTGCAGCCATCCAGAACTGTTTCAGCCTTGTTCGTCGCAACCCATTTCGCGTTTGCCGAGAATGCTGCGGCGCGGTATACTTTTGCGGCTTTTCGCCTTGGGTCAGTTCACTTCGGGTCTACTCGCCATGCGTCGCAAGTTCGTAGTCGGTAACTGGAAGCTGAACGGTGGGATTGAGGCTAATTCGGCGTTGATTGCAGCATTCCGGCAACGGTTTGCTCCGGTCGACTGTGCCCGCTGCGGGTTTTGTGCGCCAGCGGTGTATTTGCAACAGCTGGGAGAGCTGCTTGAGGGATCAGGCATCATGGCCGGTGCCCAGGATGCGAGCAGGTTCGATCAGGGTGCCTATACGGGTGAAGTGTCTGCAGGGATGATTGCAGACCTCGGAATGGGCCTTTGCATCGTGGGCCACTCGGAGCGCCGGGCGCTGTTCGGCGACACCGATGAGGTGGTGGCCGAAAAGTTCGGGCGGGTCAAGGCAGCGGGGTTGACGCCGATATTGTGTGTCGGCGAAACGTTGCAAGAGCGTGAACGGCAGGAGACCGAGACGGTAATCCTGCGGCAGTTGGATGCGGTGCTGGCACAGCATGGTCAAGCGGTGCTGGGCGGGTCGGTTGTAGCGTATGAGCCGGTCTGGGCCATCGGCACAGGCAAGACGGCGACGAAGGAGCAGGCCCAGGCAGTGCATGCGTTCATTCGGGCCCGTTTGGGTGAGGTGGATGCAGGAATGGCGCAAGATGTGCCGATCCTGTACGGCGGCAGCGTCAAGGCCGCCAACGCAGGCGAGCTCTTCAGCATGCCCGATGTCGACGGCGGGCTGGTGGGTGGTGCATCATTGAATGCCGACGAATTTGCAGGTATCTGGGGCGCAATGCGAGCCCGGATGGAAATCTAAGGAAGAGTCATGATTCAGCAGTTGGTATTGATCGTTCATGTGGTTGCCGCGTTGGTCATCATCGGGCTTGTGCTGCTTCAGCACGGCAAGGGTGCAGACATGGGCGCAGCATTTGGTAGCGGTTCGGCTGGGAGTCTGTTCGGCGCTTCGGGTGCCTCGAACTTCCTCTCGAGGTCCACGGCGGCATTTGCGACTGTGTTCTTCCTCACCAGCATGGGCTTGACCTATTTTGCGACGTCGCGCGTGCAGTCAGGTGTGATCAAAAACATCAAGTCCGAACAGTCGGTACCCTCTGCTACCACGCCGGCCGCGCCTGTTGTGCCGGCACCCAAAGCTGACGACTCGAAGGCAAAGGAAATACCGAAATAACCCGTGATAGCTGCGGGTAGTGGCAATGCCGACGTGGTGGAATTGGTAGACACGCTGTCTTGAGGGGGCAGTGACGAAAGTCGTGAGAGTTCGAGTCTCTCCGCCGGCACCAGATTCAGTAGTCATCAGCAGAGTGATTGTTTCAGCAGCACAGCAGGGCGAAATCTCCGAGCGGCATATAAAGTAACTTAGCCACCAGACCTCCATCCTCATGCTCGCCAACTACTTTCCCGTCTTGCTGTTCATTGCCATCGGCACCGCCATCGGGGTGGGAGCGCTGATCAGCTCCCGCATTGTCAATACGCTGCTGGGCAATCAGCGGCCGGACGCCGAGAAGCTTTCCCCCTATGAATGCGGCTTCGAGGCCTTCGAAGACGCCCGCATGAAATTCGATGTGCGCTACTACCTCGTGGCGATCCTCTTCATCCTGTTCGATCTCGAAATCGCCTTCCTTTTCCCCTGGGCCGTCGTGTTGCAGGAGATCGGCTGGGAAGGCTTTGCTGCCATGTTTGTTTTCCTTGGCATCCTGGTTGTCGGCTTTGTCTATGAGTGGAAGAAAGGTGCGCTCGAATGGGAGTAACGACGGTAGGCCAAGAGCAGGGGCCCCGCTTGCGGGGATGCGACGGCCGCTCCGGCGTCTGCGGCCGACGCGCTGCTGCACCGAGTAAACACGCCATATCCGAGGCCGCCAAGGTAGGCCAAGAGCAGGGGCCCCGCTTGCGGGGATGCGACGGCCGCTCCGGCGTCTGCGGCCGACGCGCCACACCTCCGTTCTTGCGCAAACTTTCGGAGGCCGCCGACTGGGCTGGGAAAATCGTGGCTGTAGACGCATGCGAATATTCGCAAGGAGCCAACAATGCCTGAAGGCGGCAGCTTGACCAATCAAGGATTCGTCGTCCAGCAGATCGATACGGTGCTCAACTGGGCGCGCACGGGTTCGCTCTGGCCGATGACATTTGGCCTGGCCTGCTGCGCAGTGGAAATGATGCATGCAGGCGCGTCACGCTACGACCTGGACCGCTTCGGCATCGTCTTTCGACCGAGCCCCCGCCAGTCCGACCTCATGATCGTTGCCGGAACGCTCTGCAACAAGATGGCACCTGCATTGCGGAAGGTCTATGACCAGATGCCCGAGCCGCGCTGGGTGATTTCCATGGGCTCCTGCGCCAATGGTGGCGGTTACTACCACTACTCCTACTCCGTCGTGCGCGGCTGTGACCGTATCGTGCCGGTAGATGTGTATGTGCCGGGCTGTCCGCCCACCGCCGAGGCCCTGCTCTATGGCCTCATCCAGCTGCAGAACAAGATCAAGCGCACCACCACCATCGCCCGCTGACATGTCCGTCAAGACCGATCGCCTGCAAGCCACGCTAACCGCCGTCCTGGGCGACAAGCTCATTCACGTCGTAGAAGACCGCGGCCAGGTCACCATCGAGGCCAAGGCTGACGATCTGGTCGACGTCGCCACCCTTCTACGCGACCATCCGACGCTGCGTTTCTCTGAGCTGATCGACATTACCGGGTTGGATTATTCCGACTATGCAGGCAGTTGGGACGGCGCACGCTATGCCGCCAACTACAACTTCTTGTCCATCGAGCACAATTGGCGGGTACGCCTGCGAATATTCGCAGTGGATGACAACTTTCCGCTACTGGAGTCGCTGATCGAGGTGTGGCCATCAGCCAACTGGTATGAGCGCGAAGCGTTCGACCTCTATGGCATTGTGTTCAATGGTCACCCTGACCTCCGCCGAATCCTTACCGACTATGGCTTCATCGGCCATCCATTCCGCAAGGATTTTCCGATTTCCGGTCACGTCGAAATGCGCTTCGATCCCGAGCAGGGCCGCGTGATCTACCAGCCAGTCACGATCGAGCCGCGTGAGATCGTGCCGCGCGTGATCCGCGAAGACAACTACGCAGGACGCAAGTAATGGCAGAGATTCGCAATTACACGATGAACTTCGGGCCGCAGCATCCAGCCGCTCACGGTGTGCTGCGCCTTGTGCTGGAACTGGATGGCGAAGTCATCCAGCGTGCTGATCCGCACATCGGTCTATTGCATCGTGGTACCGAGAAGCTGGCCGAGACGCGCACGTTCATCCAGAGCGTGCCGTACATGGACCGCCTCGACTACGTGTCGATGATGGTCAATGAGCATGCTTACGTGATGGCCATCGAGAAGTTGGCCGGCATCGAGGTACCCGAGCGCGCGCAATACATCCGCGTGATGTTCGACGAAATCACGCGCATCCTGAATCACCTTCTGTGGTTGGGTGCGCATGCGCTGGATGTGGGTGCGATGACAGTATTCCTCTATGCATTCCGCGAGCGCGAGGACCTCATGGACGTTTATGAGGCTGTCTCGGGTGCGCGCATGCATGCAGCCTACTATCGTCCGGGTGGCGTGTATCGCGATTTGCCTGAGCGCATGCCCCAGTACGAAGTTACGCAAGGCCGCAGCACGGAGCAGATTCGCAAGTTGAACGAGAACCGTCAGGGTTCGATGCTCGATTTCATCGAGGATTTCACGAACCGGTTCCCGCGCTATGTCGATGAGTACGAAACACTCCTCACCGACAATCGCATATGGAAGCAGCGCACCGTCGGTATCGGCGTGGTGACGCCCGAGCGGGCGCAGGCGCTGGGCTTCACCGGCCCCATGCTGCGTGGCTCCGGGATTGCCTGGGACCTGCGGAAGAAGCAGCCCTACGAGGTCTACAGCAAGGTTGATTTCGATATTCCAGTCGGCACCAATGGCGACTGCTACGACCGCTACCTGGTACGCATCCAGGAATTCCGCGAGTCGAACAAGATCATCAAGCAGTGCGTGGACTGGCTCAGGAAGAATCCCGGCCCGGTCATCACGGCTGACCACAAGGCAGCACCGCCGTCGCGCGAAGCGATGAAGTCCAACATGGAAGAGCTGATCCATCACTTCAAGCTCTTCACCGAGGGTATGCATGTGCCACAGGGCGAGGTATACACGGCGGTGGAGCACCCGAAGGGCGAGTTCGGCATCTTCCTGATGTCTGACGGCGGCAACAAGCCTTACCGACTCAAGATCCGCGCGCCGGGCTTCCCGCATCTCGCCGCGCTGGATGAAATGGTCAAGGGACACATGATTGCCGACGTGGTCGCCATCATCGGCACGCAGGACATCGTGTTCGGGGAGATCGATCGGTGAATACCTCAGCGTCGGTCATCGCTTCCCGCGTCGTCAATGTTGACGAGTTGACGCTTGAGCCCTTCGAGCATGGCGACAAGTTCGCCTCCCGCTCGGTGCGGATTGGTCCGCTGCTTGGTGCCAAGGACCTGGGATATTCCTATGATGTGGTGCCGCCCGGCAAGACATCCTGTCCGTTCCACAGCCACTATGGCGAAGAAGAAATGTTCTTCATCATTAAAGGCAGGGGCAAGCTGCGCTACGGCAGCGAATGCCGGGTTATCCGCGCCGGCGACATCATCTGCTGCCCCACCGGCGGGCCGGAGACGGCACACCAGATCACCAATGACTCGGATGCCGAGCTGGCCTATCTCTCCGTGAGCACGATGATGCCGGCAGAGGTTTGTGAATATCCCGACTCGAAAAAGGTTGGCGCGTTTGGCAAGGGCTTCAGGCACATGACCCAAACCGCTGCCGCTGTCGACTATTGGAAAGACGAATGAGCATGCTGTCTGATGCGTCCAAACAGAAGATCGACCGCGAACTCACCAAGTATCCCGCCGACCAGAAGCAGTCTGCCTGCATGTCGGCGCTCGCTATTGCGCAGGATGAGCATGGCTGGCTGTCGAGCGAATTGATGGACGAAGTCGCGCAGTATCTCGGCATGGCGCCTGTGGCCGTGTACGAAGTTGCGACCTTCTACAACATGTACAACCTTAAGCCGACCGGCAAGCACAAAGTGACCGTGTGTACCAATCTGCCGTGCGCACTATCCGGTGGTGCGGATGCCGCCGACTACCTGAAGGGGAAGCTCGGCATTGACTTCCGTGAGACCACGGCCGACGGCCAGTTCACGCTGATGGAAGGCGAGTGCATGGGGGCTTGTGGTGACGCGCCGGTGCTGCTGGTCAACAACAAGCGCATGTGCAGCTTCATGTCGAACGAGAAACTGGATGCGTTGGTCGAGGAGCTGAAGAAATGAGCGCGCTCAACTATGGCCCCGACGCCGTCATCATGAAGGGCATCACGGGTGACAACTGGCGCCTCGCTGATTACGAGAAGCGTGATGGCTATGCCGCGTTGAGAAAAATTCTCACCCAGGGCATGAAGCCAGAAGAGGTTACCAACGAAGTGAAGAAATCGGCACTTCGCGGGCGTGGTGGCGCGGGCTTCCCCACCGGCCTGAAGTGGAGCTTCATGCCGCGTTCGTTCCCGGGCGCCAAGTATCTCGTGTGCAACTCCGACGAGGGCGAGCCAGGCACCTTCAAGGATCGCGACATCCTCCGCTACAACCCGCACATCCTCATTGAAGGGATGATCATTGCGGGTTACGCCATGGGTATCAGCGTGGGTTACAACTACATTCACGGCGAGATCTGGGCCGATTACGAGCGCTTCGAAGAGGCGCTGGACGAGGCACGCAAGGCGGGCTATCTCGGCAAGAACATCCTGGGCACAGAGTTCAGCTTTGAACTCTTTGCCCATCACGGTTTCGGTGCCTACATCTGCGGCGAGGAAACCGCGCTGCTGGAATCGATGGAAGGCAAGAAGGGCCAGCCGCGCTTCAAGCCGCCGTTCCCTGCGTCCTTCGGCCTGTATGGCAAGCCCACCACCATCAATAACACCGAGACGTTTGCGGCAGTACCCTTCATCATCCGCGAAGGTGGTGACGCATTCTTGGCTCAGGGCAAACCCAACAACGGTGGCACCAAGATTTTCTCTGTATCCGGTCATGTGAACAAGCCTGGCAACTACGAAGTCAAGCTGGGCACGCCGTTCGCCAAGCTGCTCGATATGGCAGGCGGCATGCGCGGTGGCAAGAAGCTGAAGGGCGTCATCCCCGGCGGATCCTCGATGCCGGTGCTGACCGGCGAGGTGATGATGGCCACCGACATGGACTACGACGCAATCTCCAAAGCCGGCTCCATGCTGGGCTCTGGTGCTGTCATCGTCATGGATGAAGATACCTGCATGGTCAAAGCGGCCGAGCGTCTCGCCTACTTTTACTTCGAGGAATCCTGCGGCCAGTGCACGCCCTGCCGTGAAGGTACCGGCTGGCTGTACCGCGTCATCAACCGCATCGAGCATGGCAAGGGCCGCGCAGAAGATCTGGACCTGTTGCTGAATCTCGCCGACAACATCCAGGGCCGCACCATCTGCGCGCTGGGCGACGCGGCGGCCATGCCGGTACGCGCATTCGTGAAGACTTATCGTGCGGAATTCGAATATCACATTGAACACAAGCGCTGCATGGTTCAGGCGGGCGGCTACTCGAATGCCGTACAGCCCATGGCCATGGCGGCGGAGTAAGGTGGAAACTGAGCAATGATCAAACTCGAGATTGATGGCAAAGCTGTGGAGGTGGAGAACGGCTCCACCGTGATGGATGCGGCCAACAAGGTCGGGTCCTTCATTCCGCATTTTTGTTATCACAAGAAGCTCAGCATCGCGGCCAACTGCCGCATGTGCCTCGTGCAGGTCGAGAAAGCGCCGAAGCCGTTGCCCGCCTGCGCCACACCGGCCACCGAGGGCATGAAGGTACAGACCGCTTCGCAATACGCCAAGACCGCACAGCAGGGGGTGATGGAGTTCCTGCTGATCAACCACCCGCTGGATTGCCCCATCTGCGACCAGGGCGGCGAGTGCCAGTTGCAGGATCTGGCCGTTGGCTATGGCGGATCCGCCTCGCGCTACCAGGAAGAAAAGCGCGTGGTCGTGAACAAGAATCTCGGCCCGTTGATTTCCACCGACATGACGCGCTGCATCCATTGCACCCGCTGTGTCCGCTTCGGACAGGAAGTGGCCGGCATCATGGAGCTCGGCATGGCCGGGCGCGGCGAGCATTCGGAGATCCTGTCTTTTGTCGGCAAGACGGTCGACTCCGAGCTCTCTGGAAACGTGATCGATCTCTGTCCGGTCGGGGCACTCACCAGCAAACCCTTCCGGTACGCCGCCCGCACGTGGGAGTTGTCTCGTCGCAAGTCCGTGTCGCCGCATGACGGCCTGGGTTCGAATCTGGTCGTGCAGGTCAAGGTCGACAAGGTCATGCGTGTGCTGCCGCGTGAGAACGAGGCGATCAACGAGTGCTGGCTTTCGGACAAGGACCGCTACGGCTATGAAGGCCTGAACAGCACGGAGCGTCTCACCAAGCCGATGCTAAAGCAGGATGGCAAATGGAGCGAGGTGTCGTGGGATGTCGCGCTGGACTATGCGGCCCATGCCCTTGCGAATATTCGCAATGAGCATGGTGCCGATAGCATCGGTACACTGGCCTCGCCGCACCAAACATTGGAAGAGCTGCACCTCCTGAACAAGCTCGTGCGCGGTATCGGCTCCAACAATATCGATACGCGTTTGCGCCAGCTGGATACCCGCGCCGATGCGCAAGCCAAAGGTGCCCGCTGGCTGGGCATGAAGGTCGCTGATCTTGCGACCCTGCAGAGCGTGCTCATTGTCGGCGCCACATTGCGCAAGGATCATCCGCTGCTGGCCAACCGTTTCCGTCAGGCTGCCAAGCGCGGACAGAAGGTAAACGTCCTGCATGCTGCAGATGACGAACTGCTGATGAACGTGGCCAACCGCCTCATCGTCAAGCCGTCGCAGATGGCAGATGCGCTGGCGCAGGTGGCCAAGGCGTTGGCCACGATCAAGTCGCAGCCGCTCACCAAATCTGTTGCAGAGGCCACTGCGAATATTCGCGTGGGTGATGCCGCGCAGGCGATTGCGAAGAGTCTTGGCGAGAAGGAAAGGGTCGGCATTTTCCTTGGTAATTTTGCTGAGCATCATCCCGAATTCTCCACGCTGCACGCGCTGGCGCAAGACATTGCCCGCCTCGCAGGTGGCACGCTGGGTTTCCTCGGCGAAGCCGCCAACAGTGTTGGTGCCGCTGTTGTGGGTGCGGAACCTGGTGCCAAAGGTTTGTGCGCGCAAGGCATGAGGACCACACCCCGCAAGGCCTACCTCGTGTTCGGTGCCGAGCCTGATCTGGACGCCGCAGATGGCGAGGGCACTCTGGCCGCGCTCTACACCGCTGAAACCGTCATCGCGTTTTCCGCGTTCAAGCATGCAGCGTCGCGTTATGCCGACGTATTGCTGCCCATTGCGCCCTTCACGGAGACTGCAGGTAGCTTCGTCAACACCGAAGGCACGGTGCAATCGTTCAACGGTGTGGTGAAGCCGCTGGGTGATGCGCGTCCCGGTTGGAAGGTGCTGCGTGTGTTGGGCAATCTGATGAAGCTCGATGGTTTTGAGTTCAATTCCGTTGAAGACGTACGGGCTGATATTGCAGCAGACCTGCAGGGCTTTGTGGCCGGCAAACTCGGCAATGGCATCGGAGACGTTGCAGTGAATCTCGGCACAACCACTACCGGCATCGAGCGCATCGCCGAAGTCCCGCTGTACGCTGCCGATCCGCTGGTGCGTCGTGCGCCGAATCTCCAGAAGACAGCAGATGCAAAGCGTGCCGCCGTGGCGGGTCTTGCAGCCGATGTGTTCGACGCGCTGAAGCTGGTCGATGGTCAGATGGTGCGAGTCAAGGCCGGTTCAGCCGAAGTGAACCTGATGGCGCGCCGTGATACCACGCTGCCTGCCGGTACGGCGCGCGTGGCGCAGGCACTGCCGGAGACGCTGGCACTCGGTGCGGCAACTAGCTTGGCACTGGAGACCATGCCGGTCGCAGTGACCATCGGCCAAGCGGCGGACTAGGCGAGGCCAAAGGAAAACGCGCATGCTAGAAACCGTCGCCTCCCTGAATCAAACCGTGATCAACGTGCTGAACAGCACGCTGGGTCCCGTCGCGGGTCCCGCGGTCAAGACGCTGCTCAACATCGTCATGGTGCTGGTGCCGTTGCTGATCACGGTGTTGTACTACCAGCTCGTCGAACGCTGGGTCATCGGCTGGATCCAGGTGCGCCGCGGCCCGAACCGCGTCACGATTTTCAACATCCCGTTCCTGCGGGGCTGGGGTCAGCCCATCGCCGATGCGCTGAAGCTCATGACCAAGGAGCAGATCATTCCGCAGGGCTCGGACAAGGTCCTGTTCCTGCTGGCACCGGTCGTCGCTGTGGCACCCGCCATGGGTGTCTGGGCCGTGATCCCGTTCGCGCCGAATTGGGTGGTATCGAACGCAGATGCCGGTCTATTGATCGTGCTGGCCATGGCGTCGATGGGTGTGTACGGCATCATCCTTGCGGGATGGGCCTCGAATTCCAAGTACGCGTTTCTCGGTGCCATGCGGTCCGCAGCACAAGTGGTGTCGTATGAAATTGCCATGGGCTTTGCACTGATCGGCCCGCTGCTTGCTGCGCAGAGCATGAACCTCTCCACCATGGTGGCGAAGCAGGGCGGCAGCTACGGTTTCTTCGAGTGGTTCTTCATTCCGCTCTTTCCGCTCTTCATCATCTACTTCATCTCGGGCCTGGCTGAAACCAATCGCCATCCGTTTGACGTCGCCGAGGGTGAATCGGAATTGGTGGCAGGATTCCACGTCGAATATTCGGGCATGACCTTCGCGGTCTTCTTCCTCGCCGAATACGCCAACATGATTCTGGTGGCGGCACTCGCCACGCTGTTGTTCCTGGGGGGGTGGATATCGCCGTTGAGTTTTGGACCGGACGTCCCGTTACTCGGGTCGCTCTACTCGGGTCTTACGGGTATTTCGTACATCGGATGGATCTTTGGTGATGGAATCCAATGGTTCTTCGCCAAGATGTGCATCTTCCTGTTCCTGTTCCTGTGGGTCCGCGCCTCGTATCCGCGCTACCGCTATGACCAGATCATGCGTCTGGGCTGGAAGATTTTCATCCCGATCACGATTGTCTGGTTGTTGGTGGTGGCCGCAATGACGCTGGAGCCTTTTGCGAGCGCGCCGATTCTCAATATCTGGTTTGGAAAGCAGGGTTGATCATGCTGGATCGAGCCAAGGAATTTGTTTCAAGTCTCATGCTGGGCGAACTGGTGAAGGGTGCCATGCTCACCGGTCGCCACATGTTCGAGCGCAAGATCACGGTGCAGTTCCCGGAGGAAAAGACGCCGCAAAGCCCGCGCTTCCGCGGACTGCATGCGCTGCGCCGCTATCCCAACGGCGAGGAACGCTGCATTGCCTGCAAGCTGTGTGAGGCCGTTTGCCCGGCCATGGCCATCACCATCGAATCCGAACAGCGTGATGATGGAACGAGGCGGACTACACGCTATGACATCGACCTGACCAAGTGCATCTATTGCGGATTCTGCGAAGAGTCCTGCCCGGTGGATTCGATTGTCGAAACGCATATCCTCGAGTACCACGGCGAAACGCGCGGCGACTTGTACTACACCAAGCCGATGCTGCTTGCGATTGGCGACCATTACGAAGCCGAGATTGCCAAACGCAGGGCTGAAGATGCGAAGTACCGTTAAAGGTTGGGCGTTCGGTGATCGGCGTTCAGCGCTTTCAAGCGGTTGGGCGTTGAGCGTTCGGCGTTCAGCGTCCAAGCCAATTGCGAATATTCGCAGCGTTCCATGAACCCAGCCTAACCACGCTCAACACTCAACACTCAACGCGCAACGCGCAACCTAAAAATGTCGTTCCAAGCCATCCTTTTCTACCTGTTCGCCACCGTGCTGGTGTGTGCTGGACTGGCCGTCATCACGGTGAAGAACGCCGTGCATGCCGCCCTGTTCCTCGTGCTGGCGTTTTTCACTGCAGCCGGCATCTGGCTCCTGCTGTACGCCGAGTTCCTCGCCATCACGCTCATTCTTGTTTACGTGGGTGCGGTGATGGTGCTATTCCTCTTCGTGGTCATGATGCTGGACATCAACTTCGCCAAGCTGCGCGAAGGCTTCTGGCGCTATCTGCCCATCGCTGCCACGGTGGCCGTTGTCATGGTGGTGGAAATGGCGCTGCTGCTCACCAGCAAGTCCTTTGGACTGAACACGGCGCTGGCTCAGTCCGCCAGCGTCAGCAATGTA
>JANNSU010000025.1:0-16507 GCA_031394355.1 Betaproteobacteria bacterium
GCGAATATTCGCAAGTCCTGCAAAGGCGCGTAGCCCGGATAAAGCGCAGCGACATCCGGGAGTTCACCTTCATTCCCGGATTGCGTTCCACTTCATCCGGGCTACGGGATTGCGAATATTCGCAAGTCCTGCCGAGGCGCGTGAGCAGGCGATGACGACCACCCATCCCGCCACCCGCGATCCCGCGTGGATACCGCGCGTCTTCTGGACGTTGGCCGCGCTGGTGGTGATGTATCCGCTATTCGTGGCGACCGAATTCAAACCGTGGTCGCTGTTCGACGAACAGAGCCGAAAATCCACGCTCAAATTCCTGGCCGATTTCTTTCCACCGGTGGCAACGGGTGAATTCCTGCTCATGGTCGCGAAGGAAACCTGGCGCACGGTGGCGGTGGCGACGGCGGGCATCGCGCTGGCACTGGTGCTGGCGATTCCGTTCACGCTGCTCTCCACCCGCGTGCTGTCCATCTCTGCACTCTCCGGCCGCATGGCGACCATGCCGTTTGTATTTCGCCAGGTATTGCGCATGGCTCTGGTGGTGCTGCGCAGTGTGCCGGAGCTGGTATGGGCATTGATTTTCGTGCGCGTGGTCGGGCTGGGCCCCACGGCGGGCGTGTTCGCCATTGCGCTTACCTATGCCGGCATGCTGGGCAAGGTGTACGGCGAAATTCTGGAGAGTTCCGACACGCACGCCTCCACCACGCTGCTCCGCAATGGGGCAGGGCGCTTGCAGACGTTCTGTTACGCGATCCTGCCGCAGAACGCGGCGGAACTCACCTCCTACACGGTCTACCGCTGGGAATGCGCCATCCGTTCCTCGGTGGTACTGGGCTTCGTCGGCGCAGGCGGGCTGGGCCAGCAGATGGACAACTCGATGAAGATGTTCAACGGCGGTGAGGTGGCGACCATGCTGCTGGTGTTTATCCTGCTGGTGGCGCTGGCGGATGCGTTCAGCGCATGGCTCAGAAAGGAGCTCGGCTGATGGACGCGCCGCACGACGCTTCCGTGCGTCCGCCACCACATTCGCCACCACTTCCGCCTGCGCTCTTCAACGCGCGCTGCCGCGCCTGCTGGATGATGTTCGGGCTGGCCTTGCTCACCCTTGCGAGCTTCTGGAGCCTGGGTCTGGATTTCGCGTCATTGTTCAGCGCGGACGCGCGCCAATCCATGGCGCGCTTTGTGGGCGAGTTCTTCCCGCCGGATGTCTCCGCGCCGTTCCTGAAGAAGGTCGCGATGGGCACCATCGAGACACTTGCCATGTCTCTGCTCGGCACGATCATTGCGGCCGCCCTGGGCCTGCTGCTGGCGCTGCCTGCCGCACGCACCCATGCTGGCGACGCCGCATATGGTCGTGCGCCGACACGGCTCATCCTGAATGCGCTCCGCTCCATCCCCGAGCTGGTGTGGGCCGCGTTGCTGCTCATCTCCGCCGGGCTGGGGCCGTTCGCGGGCACGCTGGCGCTCGCGTTCCACACGACTGGCGTGCTCGGCCGACTCTTCGCCGAGGCCATCGAGAACGCCTTGCCCGAACCTGCGTTCGCGTTACGCGCGCAGGGCGTGGGGCCGGTTCGCGTGTTCCTGTATGCGACGCTGCCGCAGATCCTGCCGCAGGTGTTGTCGTATTCGCTCTACCGGTGGGAGAACAACATCCGCGCCGCTGCCGTGCTGGGTGTGGTCGGCGCGGGCGGGCTGGGACAACTGCTCGCATTCCACATGGGCCTCTTCCACATGGGCAAGACCGCAACCATCCTCCTGGCGATGGTGGCGCTGGTGGCGCTGGTGGATGTCGCGAGTTACCTCGCGCGGCGCTGGATGACGCGCTGAAGCGGAGGTGGGGTTCATGCGAATATTCGCACTGAGTGCCCTGCCCCGTTGAGAAAGAGGGCGGATAGGTCTACCCGAATCCCGGGCCTGCGTCACGCCTCACCCATCACCCATCACGCCTCACCCATCAACCCAAACTCCATCGCCATGCCACGCATAATCACCGTTGAAGACCTCTGGCGCCTCGCGCGCCCTGCTGGCTTGTCCCTCTCGCCGGATGGTGCAGAGGCCGTGTGCTCCGTCACGACCTACGACATGGAGGCGAACCAGGGCAGCGCCAGTCTGTGGCTGCTTTCAACACTTGGGGGCGAGCCGCGACGACTCACCCAGTGCGGCGAGCGCGACGGCGAGCCTGTGTGGTCGCCGGATGGCAAGTGGATCGCCTTTGTCGCCAAGCGCGTTGGACCGGATGGCAAGGATGAGGTGCCGCAGCTTTATGTCATCGCACCCGATGGCGGTGAGGCTCGGCGCGTGACGAATCTCGCCACAGGTGTGGCCGGAATCAAGTGGTTTCCGGATTCGAAGAGCGTGGCCTTCATCTCGTGGGTGTGGCCCGATGAGAAGGGCGAAAAGGCGCAGGAAAAGCGGCTGAAGGCGCAGCAGGACTCGAAGGTGAAGGCGCATGTGGTCGAGCACATGACCTATCGCTATTGGGATCACTGGCTGTCTGACGGGCGTGTGCCGCATGTGTTCACCGTGCAGCTCGGGAGCGGCAAGTGTCGCGATCTGTTCGAGGGCACGACCTACGAGCTCAACCAGGCCGATCCGTCGAAGCATGTGTACGCGCTGTCACCGAGTGGGGAAGAAATCGCGTTCGGATTCAATCCCAATCCCGACAAGCGGATCATCGATCCCGAGTCGATCGTGACGCTAAAGTTGAAGTCTGGAAAGTTCAGCACGCTGGTCCCGGCCACGAGTCGCTCGTACACAGCGCCCAGTTATTCGCCTGACGGCCGCTGGCTTGCCTGCATCGAGCAGGAAGTGGTGGCCAATCCGATGGCGCCAACGAACGCCATCGTCATCGACCGTGCGAGCGGCCTGAATCGGCGGTTGGCCAAGGGCTGGGACCGCTCTGTCAATGCGCCGATGGTGTGGGCAGAAGACAGTACCAGCCTGTTCACGGCGGTGGAGGACAATGCGCGAACCCATGTCGTGCGCGTGCCGGTGGGAGGTGGCATCCCGGACGTTGTGTTGCGTGGCGGCACCGTCACCGACTTCGCGGTATCCGGCAGCACGGTCGTGGCCGCACTGAGCTTTGCGAGTACTGCGGCCATGATCGTGACGGCGGATCTGGATGCTGTGGATGCCGCGCCGCGCCGGATCGACCGATTCAACGATGCGCTCATGGCGAATGTTCGCCTCGGCCATGTCGAGGAAGTCACCTTCCCCGGCTGGAACAACGAGCCCGTCCACACCTGGGTGTTCTACCCGCCCAACTTCGATGCGAAGAAGAAGTGGCCGTTGTTGCATGTTATCCATGGCGGGCCGCATCTGCCTGCGGCGGATGGCATTGGCTATCGCTGGAACAACCATGTCTTTGCGGCACAGGGCTATGTCGTGCTGCATGTGAACTATCACGGCTCCACCAGCTTCGGCGCGGCCTTCACCGAATCCATCCACGGCTGCCGTGGCACGAAGGAACATGCCGACATCGAGGCCGCCACCGACATGATGCTGGCGCGCGGCTTCATCGACCGGGATCGCATGGTGGCGACCGGTGGCAGCTACGGTGGCTTCATGGTCGCGTTCCTGAATGGCCGGAATGGTGTGAAAGGTGGCCCCGGCTACGACAAGTCGTCAGGCGGCGACCGCTACAAAGCCTATGTCTGCCACGCCGGGATTCTCGACTGGATCGGCAAGTTCGCCGACGACGCGTTCCTGGCCCGCGCGCAGCAGCTGGGCGCGTTCTATTGGGACGATCCGGAGAAGATCGCCACGCAGAATCCGGTGACCCATGTCCAGCACATGAACACACCCACGCTGGTCATTCATGGCGGCAAGGACTATCGCGTACCGGATGCGCAGGGCTTGATGTACTACAACACGCTGAAGGCGAAGGGTGTTGCCACGCGGCTTGTGCATTTCGAAGACGAGAACCACTGGATTCTCAAGCCACAGAATTCACGGCTCTGGTATCGCGAGTTCTGCGCGTGGGTGCAGCGGTTTGCGCCGGGTGGCGGCAGGAAGCGATGACCCGCGATCAGATACGAATATTCGCCGTACCAGCCCCCTCTCCCCTTGTGGGAGAGGGTTGGGGAGAGGGGGCTCGTGCAGCGATTCGCGCTCGGTGGGGGACATCGCTAGTTCGAATCGACGACGCAAAAGCAGGCGCAGAGTTATCGGAGTACCTTCCGTTCGCGGCCACGGACAAGATGTCTTCGTTAACTTTCCCGACTGATTGCAGCCATGACTGAACCGAAGACTTTCATATCTCAACAGGTGGTAGCGGCCGATGGATCGCTTTTGATCTCGGTGGACGGTACCGACTTTGGGGGGCATGGCGGCGAAATATGGTGGCTGCGCTACGATCCAGCAACAAAGCAGTTCTCCATCGAGAGGTCTGGTGGGATTGCGTGGGGAGGTACCTGGCATAGTGAACACACGTGGGAAGAGGGGCTGCTTCTCCTGTCTGCCGAAGCCCGTGCCCGCGCCCTGCGGGAACGTGAAAATCTGAACAATAGAGAGGTGACGCCGTGAGGTGGCTTAAAAATGGATTGCTGACAGTGGTGGCGGGCCAGATGCTGGTGCTGATGCTTGCCTTGACGAGCGTTGACGCCTACGCCAAAACACTCCGCATGGGTATCGCTGATGACGCGACCACGCTGGACCCTCACTCCGCCAATATCCTCGGCAACTCGCGCATCCTGCATAGCGTGTACGAGGGGCTGGTCACGCGCGACAAGGATTTCAAGATCGAGCCGGCGCTGGCGCTGTCGTGGAGCCAGCCGGATGGAAAGACGTGGCGATTCAAGCTTCGGCCCGACGTGAAGTTTCACGATGGTTCGCCCTTCACGGCGGACGATGTGGTGTTCTCGCTGGAGCGGGTGCTGCATCCGCTGTCCAATCTCAAGTCGTCGGTGCAGGGCGTGGCCTCGGCGAAGAAGATCGACAACCTCACTGTCGATCTCATCATGGGTGAGCCCAACCCGGTGCTGATCCTGCATCTGGTCAACTTTCGGATCATGTCCAAGGCCTGGGCGACCAAGCACAACGCGGTTACGCCGCAGAACCACAAGGAGAAGGAAGAGACACACGCCGCCCGCAACACCAACGGCACCGGCCCCTACAAGGTGACGCTGCGCCAGCCTGACGTGAAGACTGTCCTCTCCGAATATTCGGACTGGTGGAACAAGGCCGCGCCGGATCGCGGCAACGTGAAGGAGATCATCTGGACGCCGGTGAAGGCGCCGTCCACGCGCATTGCAGCGCTGCTCTCTGGCGAGCTGGACTTTGTCATTGACCCACCGTTGCAGGATCGGGAGCGACTCAAGAAGACGCCAGGCATCAAGCTGCAGCTGGGCAACGAGCCGCGCGTCTACTACCTTGCGTTCGATGTGTTCCGCGATGAGCTGCTCTACAGCAACGTGAAGGGCAAGAACCCGTTCAAGGACGTGCGTGTCCGCGAGGCGGTCGCACTCGCCCTCGACATCAACGGCATCATCAACAAGGTCATGCGCGGCTACGGCCGTCCGACCGGGCTCATCGTGGCCAAGGAAGTGCAGGGCTGGTCAGCGGAACTGGATCCGGCACGCAAGGTGGACATCGTAAAGGCGAAGAAGCTGTTGGCCGACGCAGGCTATCCGAACGGCTTCGAGGTGACGCTGGACAGCACCAACCAGGTACCCTTCGGCGAAATCGCGCAGGCCATTGCCCCCATGCTCGCCCAGATCGGTATCAAGGTGAACCCCAGCATCATTCCCAATCCGAGCTACAGCCCGAAGCTGGAGAAGTTCGATTCCAGCTTTTACATCTGGGGCTGGGGTGCCGTCACGGTGGATTCGCTCTATGTGATGCAGGCGCTGGTGCGCTCGCGCGGTGCGGAGAAGTCCGGTGACGGCGATGCCAACTTCGGCCGCTACAGCAACGCCAAGCTGGACGGGCTCATCGACCAGATCAAGACCGAGTCGGACATGAAGAAGCGCGATGCACTCATCAAGGAGGCGCTCGCCATTCAGCGGAACGAGCTCGGCGTTTTGCCGCTTCTGCAGGTGGTGACGGCCTGGGCGTTCAAGCAGAATGTGACCGCACCATTCGTGACCAACAATATTCCGTATTTCTATCGGTTCAGCGTTCGTTGAGCTGACGCATCACCACCTCACCACTACAACAACCGCATACAAAAGGGAAAGAAAATGGAACCACACGAGAGCATGGAAGAAACCAACGACGACCCGTTCAAGACCCGCTGCGCGCTCTTGATCTCGGTGCTGGCGCTGGCACTCGCCATTGCCGGCCTGGGTGGCAGCAACGCGGGCAAGGACGCGATGATGAACAACATCCTCGCGTCAAACGCCTACAACTTCTACCAGGCCAAGAACGTGCGCCAGACCGCGTACAAGATTGCGGCCGATGAGCTGGAGGCCGACCTGCAGCAGGAGAAGATCGAGCCCGCGCGCAAGGCGTACATGGAAAAGAAGCTGGCTGATTACAAGAAGAACATCGCCCGCTACGAAAGCGAGCCGGAGACCAAGGAAGGCAAGAAGGAACTCCTGGTTACTGCCAAGGCGCATGAGGTCGAGCGCGACACGGCCGTGAAGAAGGACCCGTGGTTCGACTATGCGGGCGCGCTGCTGCAGATCGGCATCGTGCTGGCCTCGGTCGCCATCATCACAATCAGGAAATCGCTTTTCCTGGTCGCGGGTGGGCTGGGTGTTGTCGGGATCGTGTTCACGTTCAACGGATTTCTGCTGCTGTTCTGAGTTGCGGCAGCAATACCAAAATCCGCCCGCCGCTTCGCGTCGACCCCCTTTGCCAAAGGGGGCAAGCCTTCATGGCAATACCTTAAGCGTTACTTCCCTCTCCCTGGATGGGAGAGGGGCAGGGGAGAGGGTGGCACCCCTTCCGAGATACCCCTCTCCCCAGCCCTCTCCCACAAGGGGAGAGGGAGCTGAAGCCGTCACGATTCGTTAAGGTAGTGCCATGATGGGCAAGCCTAAACCGCTTCCCCTCAATCCTCACCGCTTCCCCCTCACGCCTCACCGCTTCCTCCTCTCGCCTCACCGCTTCACTTCGCCATCGCCGCCTTCCAGCGCATCGAAGCGAGGATGCGGTTGTGTCCGCTGGGATGGGTGAAGAAGATGGCTTCCTCCATCGGCGCCGGCTCCAGCTTGCGGTACTCCGACAGTTTGAAGATCGCCTCGGCGAAGCCGTCCGGCTCGCGTGAGACATTGAGCCCGAAGTAATCCGCTTCGATCTCGTGCACGCGGGTGATGGTGTTGGTCACCGGTGTCGCAAAAAACATGTAGACGGAAAACAGGGCGGTCAGCAGCGGCAGTCCGACAGGATCGGCGATGTTGCGAATGCCATAGCGTTCACCGAATCGTGCGTGTGCCCACGCCCAGCCGAAGCGCAGGAACAGCATGCCGCCCAAGAGCACCAGGGTGAAGAAGATCACCGCCTTGTAGACGTGGTTCAGCACGTAGTGGCCCATCTCGTGACCCATCACGGCACGGATCTCGGCCGGTGAGGTGCGGTTCAGCAGATTGTCGTTGAGCGAAATGCGCGTCGTGCCGAAGATGCCGCTGACGTTCGCGCTGATGCGCTTGGTCTGCTTGGACGCATCGAACCAGTAGACGTTATCTGCCGGGATGTTGTTGGCCCGTGCCATGGCGAGGATGTCATCGCGGAGCGGCCCGTCGGGCAGCGGCTTGTACGTGTTGAAGAGCGGTGCAATGAAGACCGGCGCCACCATGATCATCAACGTGATGAAGACGCCGCCTGCGATCGTGCCCCACGCCCACCACGTGTTCGGCAGGCGGCGCAGGATGAGATACAGGCCGGTGATCACGATGCTGCCGATGACCATCGACACGCCGAGGCCGATGGCCGATTCGCCCAGCCAGGCGCCGAAGGTCTGGTTGGACAGGCTGTAC
This sequence comes from Betaproteobacteria bacterium, assembly GCA_031394355.1. Taxonomy (GTDB): domain Bacteria; phylum Pseudomonadota; class Gammaproteobacteria; order Burkholderiales; family Usitatibacteraceae; genus JAEUMY01. The sequence continues at coordinate 7,914 of JANNSU010000025.1, forward strand.
TGATGTTCGCGGAAGTATTTCTCGTAGACCGAGAACGGGAAGGACAGGATTGCAACGGCGGGGATGTAGAAGAGCGCATAGCCCAGCGCGCGCAGGTTCGGCCCCTTCACGCGCGCCTCGATGGCATCGCGGACCTTCACCGACCAGCGCGAGGCCAGCAGCAGCCAGGCCACGCCCAGGCCATAGAGCAGACTCCACAACAGTATCCAATACTTGCCCTCGAAATAGGCATCGGACTTGGCGCGCGCGTCGCCGGTGAGGCGATTCATGAAAGCCCGCGTTGCCGCTTCGGGATCGACCGTGGCAGCCTTTGCTGTGACGGGTGCCGATGTTGCGGGCGCAGCGGTACTGGATACGGTGGGTGTTCCCGTGCCTGTCGGTTTGGGCGGATCAGCAGCGAGACTGCTGCCCGCAAAGGCAAGGGTAAGGGCAAGGGCAAGGGCAAAGCAAAACAGGACATTGCGCAACATGGGACGCCCTCCGAAGTTCAAAGGCGGCATTGTGCGCGAAATCCCCCTTGCTACGCAGCGGGCCACTTCGCCCAGGAGACCCGCTGAAGCCTGTGCGTCGTGGCGAGTGTTTCATCGCCAGCACATGCTATCGCGGCAACATCCGCAGATAGCTCGCGATGTCGACCGCGATTTTGGGATTCACCAGCCGCAGTGCGCGCATGTCCTCGCCGGGCTGGCCGTTGTAGAGCTTGTGCAGCATCTCAGCACCGTTGTCGGCCACGCCGCCGAGTGAGCGGTTATGCCGCGCCTTGCGGCCATCCTCGCCGTGGCACTCGACGCAGAGCAGCGAGTAGACCGCGCCGCCCTTCAGCACATTGCCGCGCACGGCGTTGTCCGCCGTGAGCATCGGCGTGAAGTCGATCTGCCCCTTCGACACGAAGTTGGCCAGGTCCTTCACGTCCTGCGCATCCAGCAGCTTTGGGCCATAGCCGTGCAGCGGCGCGCGCAAGAGCGCGATGATTGCCGCCACATCCCGGCCTGCCGCAGCCCGGATGCCTTTGATGCCGGTGTGATGTTCGCCGCTGCGGTATGCGCCATCCGCCCCGCGATAATCCCAGCCATGGCATTCCTTGCAGCGCCAGGTGTCGGCCCCGCGCTGCTTGCCGGTGGCGGGATAGGCCGGATGCTTGCTGGCTGGTTCGGGGCTGTTGTTCTCGTAGAAGAACTTGTCATACAGCCTGCCGCCGCGGGCGATGGAAATTTCTTCCGGCGTTGGCGCGTCGTCGTCGTTGGCCCGAGCGGGCGGGGCGATGGTCAGCATGGCGATCGTCACCACGCCAAGAAGCAGGGCGCGGCGCCTTCGCCAGTGCAGCAGTGCGTGTACGGGTTGCATGGGGGAGCGTGGTTCCGAAGGTGCCCGAGTGCAGGCAAGACGATACGATGGGCCCCAAGCATGACAAAGAGTTTGACAGGGATCAAGCGGGTGCTGTCTTGTTCCGGTTGATCGGGCTTGTCCCGTTCAGCGTGCGTCGGCGCATGGCCCGTGGCGGCATGGGGCGGCATAGCGCGACAACGACGCACAGGGAATTGACCCAGGCGGCAGGCGGTGTGCGAATATTCGCACTGGCCTTTCGGCCCGGACAGTGTGGCACGCCGTGCCGACCTGGCTGAACCTGTTGCGGAGTGTGCCATGCGGTCAACCCTGTTTGCGGTAACCCTTCCCGTCAATCCTTGCACTGGTCCGGGCAAGCGTCGCTGGCACATGGCGTCCCGGGCTCTGGCGGCGATGCTGTTCACACTGGGCGCGCTGGCGGCAAACGCCGCAGCACCCGCGAAAGACGCTGCCCCGCCGCCTGCGACCGATCCGTCGGTGCAGGACATGGTCGATGCGCTGAAGCCGAAGCCTGATCTTGGCCGCGCACGCAGCCTCGTGCCCGGGCAGCCTGCCCCGCCGCCGGTGCCGAGCCAACTGCAGCTCATGGTGCAGTTCGAATTCAATTCGGCCAAGGTGTCCACCACCAGCGCCGATCTGCTGAAGAAACTCGCGTCGGCGATGAATGCGCCAGAGCTGGCGCGCAGCCGCTTCCTGATCGAAGGCCACACCGATGCCGTCGGAACGGCCGCGTACAACCAGGACCTCTCGGAACGCCGCGCCGCCGCCGTGAAGCAGATCCTCATCGGGCAGGGGGCGGTGGATACCGCACGCCTGCTGACCGTAGGCCGGGGCAGCACCCAGCTCGTCGACACGGCCGATCCGAAGGCCGCTGCCAACCGCCGCGTGCGGGTCGTCTCGATGGCGGGCGAGGTGGCCAAGGCCGCCGAGCCGCCACCAGCCGCCACCCAGAAGGACACCAGCCTGCGTTTGGCCGGCAGGATCACCCGGCTTCAGGGCGAGGCCACCGTCGGCCGCAATCGCGATGGCACGGGGAAGGACTCACCGCTGCACGAGGATGATCCGGTGAATGCGGGCGACATCATCCGCACCGGCGCGGGTGCGTCGGTGGTGGTGGGCATGAACGACGGCGCCAAGGTGCTGGTGCGGCCGGGCACGTCGGTGACCATCGCCGAATCCATCGCGTCCGGCCCGCTGGGCACGCTGGTGCAGCGGGTGGAGCTGCTGGTCGGTGCCATCCGTTTCATCACCGGCGACATCGGGCGGCGCAACCCGGACGGCGTGCGCCTGAAGACGCCGACACTCACCATTGGCATTCGCGGCACGGACATCGATCTGGTGCATGCGCCGCGCACCCGCAGCGGCGCGGCCGGCGGCAGCTACGTGAAGGTCAACACGGGTGCAGTGGCCCTGACCGGCGTGGACGGATCGCTCGTCGAGCTGGCACCGGGAGAGCAGGGCTTCGGCGCGCTGGAGGTGCCCAAGGTGCGCGGCGGCCCGGCTCCGCCTGCAGCGCGCAAGGGCATGGTGCCTGCGGAGGTGTTTGCGGGGCAGGACAATGATGCGGCGTTGTTGGGGGAGAAGCGCTGAGGGTTGGGGCGGTCAAAGTAAAGGGCGATGGCTGAGGGAGGATCGCTCATGCGAATATTCGCAATATGCCCGTGGACGGCAGGAATGTTGAGCATGGTGCCTTTGGTTCCGGTTTGGCAGGGAATGGGTGTTGAAAATGGTGTCTGAACCCATATACGTTATGGAGTGAAATTCCATTGGGCGCAAGCTAACCTAACGGTGAGCGCTCAGATGATGCGCGCACCAGGGGAAGCTATGAAGGCGACACTACTCGCAGTATTCCTTGCGCTGCACTGCTTGGCGGCGTCCACACCTCTGGAGAAGCCCACCGCCACCAACTCATCGCAAGCCGCCCCTACTGGGGACAAGGCTGTCAGCGCAATTGAGAAAGACGACAAGCGCATTGCGCCCGCCGCTGCAAAACAAGTCAGCCCCATCGCTGCCACCCCGGCCCAAGAAGCGCTCTCTCCAGCAAAGAAAGACGAAACTCGCGGAGAGGCAGAGCTGAAGTCATTTCACGCAACACACGCCAGCGCGTGGATAGCGTTGGTTATGGCCATGATCGCCCTCCTTCAAGCTTATATGTTCTTCGTGCAGCTGAAGCACATGCAGCAGTCGAATGAAGTCGCTACGAATATCGCAAGGGTAGCCTTGTCGCAGTCCAACCGCCAGATGTCAGCGGATCGGGCCGTGCTGCGAGTGGACATAAAAGGAGGACTGACCAGTTGGGTAGAAGACGGGCATGGGATCAAGGTCTTCTTTGGAACAAGAAACATCGGCAACACTCCAGCAACTGTAACGCTTGAAACGTTTGGACAGGCACTCTTAAAGCCTGGAGAACGGCTTCCCGGCTACGCCAAGCTACACCCCAGCACCACTGAAAGATTGCAGGTGAAAGACGAAGCGATTTACGCCTCGATGGCTTTTAAACACACCCAGATCGAAAACCAAGCCGTCCGGCGTGGGGAACTTCGGGTTGTCCTTTTTGGATACGTTGACTACATCGACATTTTTGGGCGGAGGCACCGCGGCGGGTTTGCCAAAGAGCTGCTGGTAAATCCTGACGGTCCCAATGAAGATGGAACTGACTTCCTAGCATTTCACATTCTTGATGACCGAAACTTCAACTTCGACAGGGAGCGCACGGTTGGGGATGGAATTGACTGGACCCCGGAAGCCATCGCTGAATATCAAATGAGGAAGTCTGCGGAGAGATAACCCTCATGACGGAGAATCTCACGTTCTACAAACTGCGCGATTTTTCACCGCTCCACATTGAGCTGCCTACGCGGAGAGAGCTTTTTTTTGCCGCCCCCCACACCCTGAATGACCCGCTCGACTGCTGCATTTCAGTCCGCGAGTCGCTGAATGCACTCATCGAGAGGGAGAAGGTCAAGGAGGTACGCGACGTTTGGCAACAGTTGCTTTCAATCAACGTCTTCAGCAAGGTCCTCAATAAGGACGTGAACTTTCACGATTCGATCTCAGCCTTTACAGCGAAGAGCGGAGTCCTATCGCTTACCCAAGCGATAACCGATACCCTAGTTTGGTCACACTACGGGAACGGGCACCGAGGTGTCGCCTACGGATTCACTGAGGCGTTCTTCGAGGATCTAGCGAATAACTACGATCACACGGGAATAATGGGGGTAAGCGCAGTCGTCTACCAAGACGCGCCGCCGCACGAAGAGATCTTTCGAGAACGTGCGAAACAAGTGCTTTCCAGTAGGCGCGGGATCACCGACCCTTACGACAACCGCGACGCGGTTTCGAACCTGTTTGAAGAGGCTTACCGCGCCGAGATGCTGACCAAGACCCTGACCACCAAATACACGCCTTGGGCGTATGAGCGGGAATACCGCGCCGTTCGCTACGAACCTGGATTGACCGCGTTCCCGCCGAGCGCGCTAATTGAAGTGGTTTTCGGCTTAAAGGCCACGCGCGTAGACCGCGATCAGGTCCACCAAGCGTTGCGGCATGAAGACTTCAAGCACGTGAGGTTCCGCGAAGCCCACACCCTGCCCAACAGCTTCGAGCTACAGATTCGCGATCTTTAGCAATGAACATCGGGGTCAGGTCTTGCAATGTCGCATTTGCTATTTTGCAAGACCTGACCCCGATGTTGTGACCCCGATGTTGTTACCCCGATGTTGTTCAAAGTCGGTCCTGCGATTTCGAGCTGCCTGCTAGATCCGTGCATCTCTTGCCTAATAGCGTCACGAATTCCTGGGATCGGTCATAGATTTTGTCCCAGTCTTTCCACAGCAGTCGGTCCTTTCGGCCATGATCTTCGGGGGTATGAGGCGGGGCACCTGTTGTGATCGCATCGCGGCCAAGCTCTGCGTTTAGCTTGTTAACTCGATCTAAAGCACAGTTTACGTAGAAGCCGCTCGTCCAGTCCCTCGCGCCGCGATCCTGTGGGTAATTCACAGCGTTGTCTCGGACGAGGCAGAGTAGTATTTCCTTCTGCCCTTCGACGATATCCCTGCTTTTGGCTTCGGTTTCGTCAACCCAATAGATTAGGAATGCTGATCGCCAGAGTGCTAGTGATATTCCCGTAAGCAACCCGGCGATTCTCTCGAGCTCGGCTTGTGTTTTTAGATGCTCCGCATGAAGCCGATGGATTTCGTACAAATCCAAGAGCATCTGCCCAATTCTCATCCGGGCAGTCTGCATCCATTCCGCCGCGGCTCGGGAGGGTTCGTCGGCACGGCTCATAATTGGACCTCACTAATGGGATGATTGGAAACAATAGGAAACAATAGGGGACAGACCACAATTGATTCTGAATCGGCGAGTGAAAGGCGCGGCCAGGATGACTAAGCCAAGTGTAGTGCGGCTTGGCCGTGATGCGAATATTCGCAAGAAGTCCCTGCTGCGGGGAAACAATTGTGGTCTGACCCATTCATTTACGTTACGGCGTCGGTCTCAGCTCACCAGCCTTTAGCTGTGCCAGAACCTGGAGCCGTCCTTGAAATTCCGGCTCGCTCAGGTAGCCTTCCCTAAAGAGGCGACGCAAGAAGTCTTCGGCTGACATCGTTCCCTTTTTGTTGTTCGCTTCTCGGGACGCAGCCACGCAATTTCTGTATCCATTGCCGCCTGCGGGCCGCGATACAACGTGCTCGACAATGAAGTTGTTCTCGTCCAGTTGTTGCAGCGTGTAGAAGCACCGATTGCCTTCACGTTTCAAGAGAAGCGCGCGATTCTCTGGAACATTAAAGAAATCCATCGCCTCAATATCGACCGAGGCCGCTGCATCCGGTTCGCTGATTAGGTTTGGAATTTCAGAAGGCAGGTGGAGTCGCAACACACGACCAGCATGATTTGTACGCACAACCGTCAGGCAGCCCTTGGCTTCGAGCGACGCGAGCTTCGTATAGGCAGAACTCTCTGACATGGGTTTGCCGCTTTCACCTATTCCCGTTGCCATCCGTGTTCGCGCCGACTTGAAGGCAATTGTTGCCTCGTCTAGTCCGAGAAGTCGACTGTGTCGGAATATGTACAAGTAAATCGCTTGCTCGTACGTATCCAGCTTCGGAGCGAGGTGGTCATGGAACTGACAGATGAACTCGTGAAGATCCATTTTTTCTGCACTTCTCAATCAGGGACCGCCAAAGACGGTGAATTGTGAGGCCTACCTTGGAGCTCAGAGGCGCGTAGCCGGCTTGCCGGCGGAGCGACTCTCTGGGACGCCTCGTTCGGCATTGCCGCCCAAACCAAGCATTTCAGCGTGCGCTTTGCGAGAAGCGAGGTTGAAATCATTCATTTTGCCGATGATTTCATCAAGATTACCTTGCAGAATAAATGGGGTCAGACACCATTAAAGTCCCAATCAGCGTTCCTGCGGGCGTCCCTGCTCTCGCCAGCGACAATAAATCGCAAATAGCGGTATGCCTGCAAAGAGGCCGCTGGTGATGAGCGAATAGCCTGAAATGAAGAGCGGGTGCTGAGTCAACACGGAGGCTGTGTCAGCCTGGAGATCCATTGCAACGGCAATACCAACCAGCAAGAGACCGATCAACGCAGCGCCGATGGCTGTGCCAGCAGCGAAGCCAAACAGCAGGAAGGGAGCTTTGCTTTGGGACATATGAGATCTCCGGAGCTTGCGTCGGTTGACTGTCACGCAATGTACTGTATGCCGGGTTGATCCATCAACTCCCTGTGCGACAAACCGTCTTGGGGCTTGGGTCAGACGCCTTAAGTTGGGGTTGAGCTTGGCCCCGGCTCCAACGAGGGGTTGGGCATCGCTGGGACGCGTGTGCCGGATTCTCGAACATGCGCCTGGACTCGACGATAGACGCGAGGTCGCGCAGTCCCTTGCCGCAAACTCGAACTGTTGCGTGTAACAATTGGGGACAGCAATTGTCTCCTATTACGCTATTACGTCTGGAGTTTCGTGACCCTGGAATTTCCCACCTCAAGAGTTCGCCTCACCAAGGGCGTCAGCCGAAACGGCGACGGGGCTGACCGGGCGGCGAAACAGGAAGTACAGCATCTGCTGCGTGTCGATACGCCACATGCGCACACCTACGCCGTTGATCTGCGGCTTCTCGAGGGTCACGGGTCGGCGCAGGGTCTGCACGCACGTGGAGCTGGTGCTGGCACCGGGCTGCTGGTCCAGCGCCCTGCTCGAATCCTCACGGCCGTTGTCCCGCATCCAGGTGTAGTTGACCATGCTGCTCGGCACGGGCACCGGCAGCGCAAAGCCATCAGGCAGCCATTCGGGTGTGAAGGCAATTGCCGCCACAGCGGGTGGTGTCATGGTCCAGTCTGAGTAGCCGCGCTGGTCGTTGGCGTCGCGCCAGTGCACTCGCCAGTGCGCCGGCGCTACGGCACCGTGCCAGAATACATGCACGTCCTCGCCGTGCTTGCAGAGATAGTTGGAGCTCTCACCGCTCACCTCAATATATTGGCCGCGCGCATTGAGTTCGACTCGCTCGACGCGCACGCCAACTGGAGCCTGCCAGCGCTCAGTCCAGACTTCGCCAATCTCCGGCAGCGTGAATCGCTGTTGCTCGGCCAATTGATGCACTGCCGGCATTGTTTTGCCGGGCACAAAGTTTGAACCGGGTGCGTTGTCGGTGCCGTCTATGGCGCGCGCCAGTTCGAACACCCAAAGTTGCGCCTGACTGGCAAGACCCACCGGCACCAGCAACATGAGCAAGCCTGTAGAGCCGATGGCCAGCGCGTCCTTGCGCGAAAATCCTGCGACAAGACCGACGAACCAGTGCAAGCCGAAAAAGACCAGCGGACCGACGGTGAAGCCAAGCAGATAAAACGCCGCAAGCGCCTCAGGCCCGCCAATCGCGCGCGCCGGGACCACCACGGCGGCGGCACTGGCCGCAGCAATCGGCAGCGTGGCAAGGCGCACGAACAACCATGCGCCAGCCTTGTTGCGCGCAGCGTATTGGCGCCGTTCGTAAATGATCGCGATCAGCACGCCTATCACCATCAGCAGCGCAAATACGCTCCAGATAGTCCTGACGGTCGGCGGCATGCTGGCGACCATGGCGTTGAAGCTTGTGCTCAAGGTTTGCAGGAACGCTCCAGGTGAACGGCCGGCGACTGTTGGCCGGGCCGCTCGACCGCCGTGTTATGCGGCATGCTCAAGGGGAACTTCCCAGCCAGGGAAAACGAGTACAGCAGGATGACAATTGAGTGCGCGGGCAAAAGTCTTTGCG
>JANNSU010000069.1:0-37766 GCA_031394355.1 Betaproteobacteria bacterium
TCTCCCACGAGGGGAGAGGGTGACGCCAGCGTTGAGGTTGTGCCATCAGAGGCCGAGGGGGATTCCGGTCCAATGCCAGTACGAAGCGCTGCAAGTCTCCCTCAATCCCTCTTTGGAAAAGAGGGAAGTTGCTGGCAACGAGCACGCTTCGTTTCCCCGCCAACAACATTCAACAAACTGCCTGCGCACGGGACGAGCTCATGAGTCCGGCGTTGCTAGAGCAGGCACTGTCCGACCACCAGGCCGGACGATTGGAGGCCGCGAAAGCTGCCTACGAGTCATTCCTCGCGGCAAACCCCGATCACGCCGACGCGCACTACTTCCTCGGCATGCTGCACCATCAGTTGGGCGGGCATGCCGATGCGCTCGCGCATGTGTCGAAGTCGGTTGCGCTGGCGCCCGGACATGCAGATCGATTGAGCAATCTGGGGGTCGTGGCACTCGCGGCAGGTGATACCGACGCAGCCATTGCGGCATTCAGGCAAGTGGTGACGCTGACGCCGGACCGGGTCGATGTGTGGGCCTCACTTGGCGATCTGCTGCGGGACAAGGGCGAGTTCGCTGAAGCGAAGCGATGCTACGAGTCCGCTGTGCGCCTGCAGCCGGGTTTCGCCGAGGCACAGCTCAACCTGGGTTTGATGAGACTGGCTGCCGGAGATGTGCCCGGCGCAGTGGTTGCGGCAGAAGCTTCGGTTCGACTGCGGCCGGATTGGCCGGAGGCACACAACAATCTGGGCAATGCGTTGAAGGCGGCAGGTGATTTGCAGCGGGCGTTGCAGTGCTACAAGCAGGCCCTGACATTGCGCCCCGACTTCCCGGCTGCAGAAAACAATCTTGGCATCGCATTGCTGGCGGTGGGTCGGCGGGACGAGGCCATCGTCACGTTCGAATCACTGCTCGTCCGCCATGTTGATCATGCCGAGGCACGGGTCAATCTGGCTGACGCGCTGCGTGAATCCGGCCGTGTGACGGAGGCAGAGCAGCAGTATCGCGAGGCGCTGCAGCATGATCAGAAGGATGTGGTGGCCCTGTGGAATCTCGGTAACCTCTGCTGGCAGCAGGGGCGACATGCGGAGGCGGCCGGGTGGTATGGGCACGCTCATGCGATCCGTCCAAGCGATGCGGGGCTACACAGCAATCTGCTTTACGCGCGGCTCTACGACTTCAGCCTGCAGCCAGCCCAGCAACTCGCCCAGCATCGCGAATATTCGCAAGCGCATGAGGCGCCTCTGATTGCGTTGAGATTACCGCATCGCAATGACCCGAATCCGAACCGCAAGCTGCGCATCGGCTATATCTCCGCCGACTTTCGCATTCACCCCGTTGCGCACTTCCTGCTGCCCATCCTCGCCAACCATGACAAGACCCGCGTTAACGTCACGGCATATGCCAATCAGCGCGAGGAAGACGAACTCACCCGCCAGATCAAGGCTTGTGTAGACAGCTGGGTGCCATGTCTGCAAAGGGATGACGATGCGCTGGCCGAGCGTATTCGCCAAGACAGCATCGACATCCTGATCGATCTTTCGGGGCATACCGCGGGCAACCGGTTGGCTGTCTTTGCACGTCGACCTGCGCCGGTCCAGATCACATACCTGAGCTACCCCGGTACAACGGGGCTGGATGCAATGGACTACCGGCTCACCGATGCCATCGCCGACCCACCGGGTGCCGAGTCGGGCTATTCAGAAGCGCTGCTGAGACTGCCTGACAGCCTCTGTTGCTATCAGCCGGCGCCATACATGCCTGCGTTGGAATCGGCGGCACACGTGCGCAATGGCTACGTGACGCTGGCGAGCTTCAACAACTACAACAAGCTCACCGACGAATGTCTCGTGCTGTGGGCTCGAATACTCGCGGCTCTGCCCACGGCACGCATGCTGTTCGCCGCCATGCCCGAGGGTGGCGCACGCGCCGAGCTTAAGTCACGCATGGCGCAGCTCGGCGTAACGCCGGACAGACTGACCCTGCTCGGCAAGCTGCCGGGGCCCGAGTTTGTCCGCGCGATGCAGCAAGCAGACATCGCGCTGGACCCATTCCCGCTCACAGGTGGCACGACCACCATGGAGACCATGTGGATGGGGCTGCCGACCGTGGTGCTGGCGGGCGACCGTTTCATCTCCCGGGTCGGCGCAAGTTTTCTCACCACGGCGGGCATGCCAGAACTCATCGCACACACACAGGATGAGTATTTGCAGGTTGTGGTGGAACTGGCTGGGACGCCGGATCGGCTCGAAACGTATCGCAACACGCTGCGTGAACGCCTGCAGCGTTCACCGCTGCTGGATGCCGCACGCTTCACAAGTGGATTGGAATCAACCTTGCGCGAAGTCTGGTCGCGCTGGTGCGCGACGGTTTGATGCATTCAGGCGACGAGATGCCATACTGAATCCGTCATACCGGCGAAAGCCGGTATCCATCGAGGCGCACTGCCGTCGCTATTTGATCCCGACGCTCCATGCAAGGGACTGCACCATTGCGTGGGTCACCCTCAGCGGAATCGCCGCTCCACCACCGACTTCCGATTCTCGACTACCTCAAACGTCGGCGAGGTCGGTCGCACAAGCGAATTCGCTGCAATATCCCGCCCGAGCACCAGACTGCCCGCACCGATCACCACATTGTTGCCTATGTGGCAGGCGCCGATGACGGACGCTCCCGCATACATCACCACACCCTCACCGAAGTCCGGATAGCTGCCCTGCTCGTCGGCACCGACCGAGCACCCCTGATACACGCAGAAGTGGTTGCCATATCGGGCGTGGCCCAGGATGGTGCCCAACGGATGCATGAATTGGAATACCTCGGGCAGCTCGATGTCGTGATAGGCATCCAGCCCATGCAGCACCTTGTTCAGATAGAAGAGGCGGAATGCTCGCGGATCTTCGCAATCTTTACGCGACAACACATTCGAGAGCAGATACAGGAACGCTGCGTGGTGATCCGGATGCAGCGGGTTGTACAGCACATCGTCACCAGCCCGATACTTCGGCCGATGGATGCCCGAAAAGCAGATGCGCGTGCGCTCCAGAGCCTCGGTCACCGCGGGTGCAAGCTCGCCAGCACTGCAGTGCCGCCCGTCCGGAAAGCAACGCTCCAGCTGCAGTGCCACGTAGCGGGCAAGGCTCTCGGCGTCGAAGTCACGAATGATGAATGCGGTCATGGATGCAGGTGGCGTGGAAAGCCCGAACATACCAGTTCAGGGCGGATCAGGCATTGCGAATATTCGCAATGCCATGCAATGCCATCCCATCCCATCCCATATCCATAGCTGCGTGCTGCACAGGCAAGGCCAGACTCGGCGGGCACGCACGAGACAACGCCGGATTGGTGATAGATTCCACGCAGTGCAAAAGCGCGTGGCGTCAATCATGGCTGGTGTCGAAATGAACAGTGCCCCACCCAACATCGCGCCGGATGCGCGGGATGTCGACCCCACGCACTGTAGTTTGTTTGTGGATGCGCCACCTCGTGTGGCGCTGGCGATCATTGGCATCATCACAGGCGGGCTCTGGGTGGACGCGCGTTTCGGCTGGCCGGGCCAGATTGCGACCATCGCCTGCACGTTCATTGTCTTCGGCTGGCTTTACCGGCGTTCCAACATTGTCGAGCGGCGCACGCTGATTCTCTGCACAGTCATCTCCGGCATCGGCGAAGTGTTCCTCTCGCTGGTCTGGGGGCTTTACGACTACCAATTCCACAACGTCCCGTTATTCGTGCCGCCGGGGCACGCGTTGCTGATGACGCTGGGGCTGATCGCCACCCACCACATCGCACAGCGGTTCACCGGATGGTGGGTGGGCGTGGTCGTGGTGGGCGCAATCGCGTGGGGTACCTACGCATGGATCACCGACATCGATCGCTTCGGCACCGTGCTCTGCGGCCTGTTCCTGCTCTGCACCGTCTTCGGCAAAGCGCGCGCACTCTACGCCAGCATGTTCGTGCTGGCGCTCCTGATGGAGCTCTATGGCACCGCGCTCGGCAACTGGCGCTGGTTGGAGGTGGCTCCTTGGCTGGGGCTGACGCAATCCAACCCACCCTACTCGGCTGGGGCGTTCTATGGCGCGCTGGATTTGTTGGTGCTGGGTGCGTTGGCGGCCTGGCAGCGCCTGTCCCCGTCCAATGCAGCAGTGTTGGCGAGAGGGAATGTCTCGTGAAGACGGCAAGACGATCGGGGGTTCAGGCGGATCGTGACCCCATTTATCTTCACAGTTGCTACGTTGCTAGGCCTGACCCAGATCCGCTTCACGACCGTGAGTAGGGTGGGAGTGCTATGAATCTAGACCTGACCCTGGGCTTGCTGGGCTTCGTAGGGTGTGACCCTGGGCTTCGTATGACCCTGGGCTTCGTAGACCTGACCCTGGGCTCTAGACCTGACCCTGGGCTCCTTGATGACCCTGGGCTCCTTGACCCTGGGCTCCCTACCCGCAACTACCTGCCATCAAGTGGTGCACTTAGATGTTGAATGCACCGGCTCCATTGGTGGTAATCGCCATTTCATTTGCTCCCTTGCTTATTGCACTTGGCAAGATTGCCACCAGCGCGCCACGCTTCCTCGCACCAGTTGATCCCCCTCACGACGTGCAGGTCACCTCGCTTCTCGTAGTGGCGAATGAGTCTTCCGTGAGCTACTGCATTCTTTCCCACGTAGACCAGGTTCGGGACCATGGTCTTCGGCACAGACTCCACTCCAATTCGCTTGAAGTCTGATCCGTTGTAACTCCAAGCTGCCAACCCACCAGGCTCGTAGGTTTTCAGCTCCCTTGCACAAAAAGTGAAGTCCCCAGATCCAACAACATAGAAATTCTCACCAATTGAATCTAGTGCAACTGGATTGGCACAACTTTCCCAAGTCACTTCTTTCCCTGACTTAGTCTTGAAGCGAATCAACGAGCGCTCAACCAGCGGCACCTTTCTACCAATGAAATCCACACGTTCGATAACGAGGGTCTCCCCGCTGGATAGATTGACTTCTTCCTTCCATTCTCTCGAGTCTTGGAACATTCCGGCAGAACTCCCATCAGAAGGCACAACGGTCGCCAGCGCGAGGGCAGAGGTCACTGCCAGGCAGCGGATTCCGGCAAACTTGGTAGTTGCATTCATTCTCTACTCCTCCCTTGCTTACTTCCGTTTGCGAATATCCGCAATCAGTTGATCGTCTTCTTCTCCGCCACCTTCGGCGCCATCATCCGTCCCAACTGCTGCATCAACCCTCTCGCCGCCTCCGGCGTCAACGCCACGCGCGCTGCGAGAATCCCCTGCACCGCCTTGGGCACCTTCCCGCCTGACTTCGCCGCCTTGGCGAGCGCATTCAGCATCGCGGGTTCCGGAAAGCCAGAGTCGATCAGCACCAGTCCGTTCGCCGGCGACGCGCTGGCGTAGTTGACCAGTAGTCTAAGGGGCTAGGGTGAATTGCATTGGAACAGGGGGGGCGCTCTGACCTAAACAATCTGCCTAAGCCAACCCCTACATCCGATCCACAAACGGAAAACTCCACCCCGCCGCGTCGTAGAGCAGATGCGCAGTCTCACAGCGGTGCGAGAGCGGCAAGTACATCGCCAGCGGTTTGGCCCGCCAAGGCAGGACATCGCCGAGTGCGCGATGCAGCGCGCTGTCGCGCCGCGCATTCACGCGAATATTCGCAGTGTGGTGGCATTGGGCGGCGACCAGTCCGCGCAGCGCCGACGCGTCGCCAGCGCCTTCCAGCACCGTGATCCAATGCGGTTGATAGCCGAGCACCACGTAGGCATCGGGCGCATTGCGCTTGCCGGCCAACACGACAGAGATACGCTCGAAAGGAAGCGGGATGCGGCCTGCTTCACGCAGCGCGAACGGCGTGCCGCCGCGATCATCCGCATCGGCCAATGCCTGCAGACGCTGGTGATCCGCAGCGGTGAGGTTTCCCGGTTTCAACGTCAGCGACGGCATGTCGCGGCCGGGCAGCAGACCCTTGGTGGCTGACTCGGCCAGCATCGTTGCATCGGCCACCTGATATCCCTGCGCGCGGTAGTACGCATGCTGATGCGCCCAGAGGAGCATGAAGTCGGCACCCTCGTCCGCCATGCGCTGTGACACGGCATTGAGCAGCGCGCCTGCGAGCCCCTTGCCTTGATGGGTGCGGAGCGTGTGCACCCAGCCCACCATCACGCCCTTCCAGGGTTTTCCTTTCACATCGAATTGCATCGCGCGTGTGACGAGCATGCTTACCGGCGAATCGCCTTCGGTGAGCCAGTGGAAGTCCGCTGTGCCTTGCGCGCCGAAGAGATCGGGATAGCGCTTGGCGAGCGAGAGCTTGCGGCCGCGCAACGTGACGAATTCCTCGTCGAGCAGGGTCAGGAGTTCCTTGCGTACCTTTGCAGGTGTGTGCATTTCACCATCCGGATTTGATGACAGATACGATGCGTTCACGCGCCGCTTCATCCACCCACCAGCCGCAGGGCAGGCTGAGATTTTCGCGGTCGAACTGCGTGACGCCGGGCAGATCAGATTGTTGGGTGTCGCCCACATCGCTGCTGAAACACGTCAAGCCATCCGCACGCAGATGCAGGCGTTGCGCGCCGATGCCTGCGTCGTGCAGCTTCGCGATGAGATCGTCACGCCGCTCGGCGCGGAGCGAATAGGTCCAATACGCGGGGCGCGAGCGCAGGTTGCGGCGCAGCAGGTGCAAGCCGGGTATGGCGGCCAGCGCGTGGTCCAGCCACGCAGCGTTCTCGCGGTGACGGTCAATATGCGATGCGATGTGAGGCAGTGCGGCGAGCCCCAGTGTCGCGGCCACGTCGGTCAGCGTGGCGTTCCAGCCGGCCTCGGGAATGTCCAGCGTGTCAGCAAGGTCGCCTGACGTCGTGCGCTGGGCTGCGCGGTCGATGCCGAACCGGCGCAGTCGCTTCGCGCGCTCGGCCATGTCTCTATCGGCCAACGCGATGGCGCCGCCTTCCGCCGTGCTGAGCGGCTTGTTGGCGTAGAACGAATAGACAGTGGCATCCGCATCATCCAGCCAGCGGCGGCCATCGCGCTCGGCACCGAAGGCCTCGGTCGCATCCGCGATGCAGGCAAGGCCCGCGTCATGTGCGGCGGCGGCGATGGCCTGCACGTCGCCGCTGTCGCCGGACCATTGCACATGCAGCACGGCGCGCGTTTGCTCTGTCATGCGCTCACGCATCTCGGAGGCGGTCGTCATGCCGGTATCTGGATCGATGTCCAGCCAGCGTGGCACCGCGCGAATATTCGCAATGGGCATGAGGCTCGCGGCACAGGCGATGGGCGAGACCAGCACTTCGTCACCGGCCGCCACGCCGCACATCGTGAGTGCGAGGGTGATGGCTGCGGAGCCATCCGATACGGCCACCACTTGCGGTGCGCCGAGCCAGCTTGCCAGCGCGGACTCCAACGCGGCAACCTGCGGGCCACCGGCGAGCTGTCCGCTGGCGAGCACGGATGCCAGGCGGGCTGCCGCGTCGTCGGGCATGAATACTTTGAAAAGCGGGATGGGTGCGTGAGCCATGATGGTCAACCCTCACCAGCCCTTGCGGAGGACATCCGCAATGCGCTCGCGGTCTGCGTCCGTGAGCCACCAGCCGCAAGGGATGTGCAGCATGCGCGAATAGAACGCATCCACGCCCGGCAGCTCGCGGCGGCTCCCGGCAAACACGCTGTGCAGATCGTTGCGCCGATGCGCCTGGGAGCTGTCGATGCCATGCGCATCCAGATGACGCTGCAAGCCTGCGCGGTCGTCAGCGAGCACGGTGTAGAACCAGTACGAGGGCTCGGCGCCTTCGGGTATCGCGCAGAGCGACAGTCCGGCGATACCCTGCAGCGCCTCATCAAACCAGCGGCCGTTGGCGACATGGCGTGCGATCAGCGCGTCGATGCCCGGCAGCTGCGCGAGACCGATGGTCGCCGTCACATTGTTCATGTGATATTTCCAGCCCACCTCCGGCACATCGACTTCTGTGCGCGGCAGTTTGCGGTCGATGCCGAACCAGCGGAAGCGGCGGCCTTCGGCTAATTTGTCTGCCATTGCTGAGTAATGATTCAGCGCCAGCATGCCGCCATCCACCGTCGTCATGTGCTTGATGGCCTGCAGCGAGAACATCACGAATTCGCTGTCCTGTCCGACCATGCGGCCCTGCCAGCGCGCGCCGAGTGCATGCGCGGCATCCTCGATGACAGGGATGCCATGCGCCACCGCCACCTTGCGAATATTCGCAATATCCGCGGGCATGCCGCCGTAATGCACCACCTGAATGGCGCGGGTGCGTGGCGTGATCTGCCGTGCCAGGTCATCCGCCGACAGGTTGCCGGTCATGGGATCGATATCGGCCCAGACAATCTTGCCGCCCGCATGCAAGATGGCGAGGTTGCTGGGCTCGGCGGTCATGGGTGTGCTGATGACTTCGTCGGCGCTGCGAACCCCGGCCAGATGCAACGCGGTGTGCAGCGCGGCTGTGCCGGAGTTGAACGAGAGGATATGCGGATTGCCCAGCCAGCGGCCGAACGTGGCTTCGAAGTCGCGCACCGCCTGGCCCTCGCCCACCTGGCCGCTGTAAAGCACGGCCTCCAACGCGGGCATGAGCGCCTCGCGTGGCGGCATGCCCACCTTGAAAAGCGGAATGCGCGGCGGAATAGGGAACACTCGCTCGCCCGAATCAGAAATTGGAGTACTCACCACCCGACATCTCGAGATGGGTGAATTCGTTGTCAGCGCGCGCCATCAAGGCACGGATGGCATCGCGATCCACGAGCGCATCAACGGAGCTGTATTCGCTGTTGAGATCGCCGAATCGCACCTTGCTCCACCACGGGTGCACCTTGTAGTACCCGCCCACATCCTCGGCGCGAACCAGCTCCTCTTCGGACAGCATGATCTCGTTCAGCTTCTCGCCAGGCAGGAGGCCGATCAGGTCGTACTCGAACGGCTTCCCGGCTTCTTCGCAGAGCAGTCTGGCCATGTCGATGATGCGTGCGGCCGGGGCCTTGCACACGAAAATGTCGCCGCCGTTGGAATTCTCGGCCGCGTACATCACGAGATCAATCGCGTCGTTCAGTGTCAGCAGAAAACGCGTCATGCGTTCGTCGGTGATGGTGATCTTCTGGTTGGCCGCGAGCAGGCGGCGGAACAACGGAACCACCGAGCCGCGCGAGCGCAGCACGTTGCCATAGCGAACGCAGGCGAAGCGGGTGCCCTTGTTGCGCTTGGACAGATTGCCCTTCAGCACGACCCGCTCCTGCAGCGCCTTGGTGAGGCCCATGACGTTGACGGGCTTCACCGCCTTGTCGGTGCTGATCATGACCACGGTTTCCGGGCCGCATTCCAGCGAGGCGTCGACGATGTTCTGCGCGCCCTTCACGTTGGTGTGGATGGCCTCGTCCGGAAAGTTCTCGCAGGTGGGCACCTGCTTCAGCGCGGCGGCGTGAAACACGATGTTGATGTCGTGCATGGCCTCAGAGAGACACG
The DNA here is from genome assembly GCA_031394355.1 of Betaproteobacteria bacterium. GTDB lineage: Bacteria > Pseudomonadota > Gammaproteobacteria > Burkholderiales > Usitatibacteraceae > JAEUMY01. The sequence continues at coordinate 9,455 of JANNSU010000069.1, forward strand.
AGCGGTCGCGCACGTCACCAAGAAAGAAAGACAGATTTTTGCGGCCGCGATAGAACACCCGCATGTCGTGCTGCTTCTTCTCGTCGCGGCTGAACACGCGCACCTCGGCCGCACCCAGGTCGAGAAAGCGGCGCACGATGAAATTGCCGAAAGAGCCGGTACCGCCGGTGACGAGGATTTTTTTGTTCGAATAGTCCATGGGGCGTGGTGCGAAGAGAGGCAAACCCGCATTCTACGAGAGCGGGGGCGTGGCTGCGCTGCTATCTCTGCGTGCCCGCGACGCATTGCTGCGCCGCCGAGCATCGCGGACCGGGGCCAAAGCCATCTTGCGGGATAATACGAACGAAGTTTCAATCTCGGTCACCCGTCACCCGTCACCCGTCACCAACATGCCCGTCCTCAATATCGCCGCCTACAAGTTCGTCACCATTGCCGATCGGTCGCCGTTGCGCGAATCGCTGCGGGAGCAGTGTGAGTCGCTGGGCCTGAAGGGAACGATCCTGTTGGCACACGAGGGCATCAACCTCGTCATGGCGGGCGAGGAGTCGGCCATCAACACCTTCCTGTCCGGCTTGCGTGGTCGCGCCGAGTTTGCGGACCTAGTCGTGAAGCAGAGCTGGTCGGCGGAACAGCCGTTCGGCAAGCTGCTCGTCAAGCTGAAGCAGGAAATCATTCCGCTGGGCCGCCCGGATATCGATCCGGCGCGCAATCCGGCACCGCGGCTCGCCCCGGCGGATCTGAAGCGCTGGCTGGACCAGGGGCACGACGATCAAGGCCGTGAAGTGCTGCTGCTGGACACCCGCAACACGTACGAGGTGGAGCGCGGCACGTTCGCGGGTGCGGTGGACATGCATCTCGATATCTTCCGCAACTTCGGCGGGCGCCTGCCTGCTGTGGCCCCTGCACTGAAGGACAAGACCGTCGTCAGCTTTTGTACTGGCGGCATCCGCTGCGAGAAGGCGGCGCCATTGTTGGTGAAGGAAGGTTTCACCGACGTGTATCAACTTGATGGCGGCATCCTCAAGTATTTCGAGGACTGCGGTTCGGCACATTTTGTCGGAGAGTGTTACGTGTTCGACGAACGCGTGGCCGTAGACTCGGCGCTTGCGCCCACACTGTTGCCAAGGGAGGTTTGACATGCGCGTCCGGATCGCCACTGCCGCCCCATTCGTACTGCTCGCGTGCATGAATGCAACCACGCTTCTCGCCCAGGAGCCGCCCGCTGCGTCGCTGGCCGCTGCGGAATTCGCGTTCTCGGCCCGCTCTGTGGCGACGGACATGAAGGAAGCCTTTCTGTCGGTCATGACCGACGATGCAATCCTGTTTCGCCCGGGCCCGGTCAATGGCCGCGAGGCCATGGGGAACCGTCCGGCGCCGACCATCGAGCTCAATTGGCGGCCCGCATTCGTGCATGTCGCCGCCTCCGGCGATTTCGGCATGAGCACCGGCCCGGCGCGCGTCCTGTTCAAGCAGGACCCGAAGCGTGCGCCCGTCTATACCCATTTCCTCTCCATCTGGCAGAAAGTCGGCGGTGTCTGGAAGCTGAAGGTCGATGTGGGTATCGACCATCCTGAGCCGCACCTTGCCGATGGCTGGCTGGAGCTCTCGCAATCGATGACAAATGGTCCGGGACGTGAGGCGATGCTCGCGGCGGAACGTGAATTCAATCGTGCTGCGGAGTCAGGGGGCTATGGCGCTGCGCTGGACGCGAATGCGGATGCGAATATTCGCGTCTACCGCACGCCGCGGAAACCGATGCTGGGCAAAGCCACGCTGGCCGGCCAGTCATTCCATCCCGCCGGAACAAGAGGCGAAGTGCTCTCGCACGGCATTGCATCGAGTGGCGATCTGGGCTGGACGGTGGTGAAGCTCGTGGCTGCTGACAAGGCCGATGTGCCCATCGCGCATGTGCTGCGGGTCTGGCGCGCGCAGGGCGGCAAGTTTTTGCTGCTGGCGGATCTGGCGGTGGAAATGCCGAAGGGGCAGTGAGGGGTGAGGCGTGAAGGTTGAGGCGTGAAGGTTGAGGCGTGAAGGGGGTGGCGTGAAGGGGGTGGAGTATCCCCCCTTTTTCAAAGGGGGGCAGGGGGGATTTCAGCGAGATGAATCGAGTGTCCCTCAATCCAACTTTGGAACGGGAGTTCACTACAAATCCCCCTCGTTCCCCCTTTTTCAAAGGGGGAGGTGCCATCCGCGGGCATGCGAATATTTGCAAGAGAACAGCCAGACGCCGATGATCGCCGAGAACCGCCGATGCACGCCGATGGTTCAGATGATCGGGTTCATCCGCGTTCATCCTGCTTTTATCTGCGTTCATCGGCGTCAGGCTTTTGGCCGCCCCGCGAATATTCGCAACTACAGGATGCTGCTCCCGACCCCCGACCCCCGACCCCCGACCCCCGAGACTCTCAGACCTTCAACCCCTCATACAGCCGCGTCAAGCGCTCCATCACGTCAAGGATGTTGTCGCAGGCCTTGGTCACATACTCCAGGCGTTCCCGCGAAGTCTGGTTTCGATTCAAGTCATCCACAGCGATTTTCAGAAAGCCCATCTGGGTCTCGGCGAGCGCCAATTCCTGCTTGATCTGTTCAGTGTTCTCCTTCGCTTTCGTAAGCTTGTCCAGGTCGGCACGCAACTGTTCGTTGGCGGTCTTCAGATCGGCTTCGATCACGTTGTTGCGGATGCCGGCAGAGCGAAAGAGATACAGCTTGGCCAGACGCTGCGTCAGCACCCGCGCATCACCGGCGGTGGCGATGAGGTTACTGCGCGGCGAGCGCGAGAATTCCACCATCATTTGCGCGCCCTTGGTGGCGATCCAGACCACTTCCTCGTTCTGCTCGGCAAGCTTCTTGGCAGAGGCGGGTGTCGCCGGTGAGTTGGTCAGCTCACGGAACTCACCCCAAAGCTGTTCAAGGAGCTGATAGTTGTCCTGGATCTGCGCGGTGGGCGGTGCAGACTGCAAATCGCGCAGCGTCTTCTCGAATTCGCGGATCGCCTCTTGCATCTGCCGTTTGGCGCGGTTCTCCAGCGCTTGCTGCTGTATCAGTGTGTAGGACTTGGTGACCCGCTCGACCAGCATGGGCAGGCGCACGGCCTGATTCACAGAGACGGCCGGGTCGTACTTGGGTCGGGTGATCTTGGTAGCTTGGGCGGACGCCAGCATGGGCTGCGCGGCGACGATACCGGCTAGGAGAAGACGGCCTGTGTGCAGGGCGGATTGCCGTGCGAGTGCGCGAAGATTCATGCAAATTTCCCTGTGAATTAGGTTTTGTTGGAATTTCGGGATGCCGAAAGCGCTATTCGACCATATCTGCGATGCGAGTGCCGCAGAAGATTCCAGTCGAGAAGAGATCATGCAATCCGGCCATGAGGGTGGCACCGGGATCGGGCAGGTCGCGGAACGTCGCTGTCTCCAGCGCGGCCACCAGCGGCTTGTCGGCCAGGCAGGCCGCGACCAGTGCGGCGCGGGGCGCATCCAGCACCTCGGCCACGCACTCAAAGCCCTCGCGGTAGACCAGCACGCATTCGCCACCCTGGTCCGGATCGAATGGGTCGGGAAACTTCATGTCGACCAAGTGCGCACGCCAGATCGATTGAATGGGCCAGCCTGAATCGATCAGCGCAACCCCTGGCGCAGTCAGCAGTATGAGCCGGTCCATGTCCTCGGCTTGTACTTGAGCGAGGGCCGTGACCTCGATGGGCTGGGCGTCAGCCGCATGGAACGCCCGGTGCAGCGCCCACTCCAGCGCGGCCACATCACCCAACCAGGGCAGCGTCTCGGCATGCGAATATTCGCGAAGGAAGCCAGGCAACTCGGCACCCAGATCATGCAGATCGCCGGAGGTTGATGGATGTGCGAAAAGACATTGGTCGGCGGCCTCGTTGAAGAACGCTTGCCCCACCAGCGCCTGCACGACGGGGTACACGGCCGCCATGGCCTCGCGCTGGTTGCCGCGCACGGCGTTGCGGTAGACCTGGATGCGCGCTGCGGGTGTGGGCGGTCGTGTGGGAGCGATGCCCGGGCGCACCTGCCCTTGCAGCGCCGTATCGTGGCCCGCCATCGCGGCGAGGAAGCTACGCTGGAGTGCGGCCAGGTCCATGTTCGCTCAGCAATTGTGTCGCCTTCTGTGCCTCGGCCAGCAATACGGGCAGCGCCGGAATATCGGTATCCCACTCGATCAGTGTCGGCACCGGGCCGAATCGATTCAGTGCTTCGGCATACAGCGCCCAGACGTCGTCGCAGACTGCTGTGCCGTGCGTATCAATCAGCAGCCGCGCAGCATCGGCTTCCGGCTGCTCATACACATCGAAACCGGCCAGGTGGATTTCCTTGACGGCTTCGGCGGGCAGGGTGGCCAGGAATGCGAGTGGATCCAGCCCGTGATTCACGGCGTTCACGTAGATGTTGTTCACATCCACCAGCAGCCCGCAGCCGGTGCGACGTGCCACCTCGGCGACAAAATCGGCCTCGTCGTGCGTGCTGTCCTGCCAGACGAGATAGGCCGACACGTTTTCGACCAGAAACTGCCGACCGAGGCGGGATTGCACGGCATCCACGTGACGGCACACCACGGCCAGCGCTTCATCGTTGTAGGGCAGCGGCAGCAGGTCGTTGAGATGCGTGCCCGCAATGTGTCCCCAGCAAAGGTGGTCAGACACCAGTGCAGGCTCGATACGATCAACCAGTCTCGCCAGCCGGTCAAGGTGGCGCGAGTCCAATCCGTCGGCCGAACCAAGGCTCAATCCCACGCCGTGCAGCGACACCGCATAGTCGCGCCGGAAGCGCATGAGCCAATCGAGCGGCTGGCCGCCATCGCCGAAGTAATTCTCGCTGTGGACTTCCAGAAAACCGACCGTCGGCCGCATCGTGTCAAACGCACGATAGTGGTCGCTGCGCAGGCCGATGCCTGCAAGATTCGTGAGCGGCAAATGCTGAGCCCGGGGGATGTGGCTAGTCGTGGTCATGGCGCTTGCGGGCCGCAGCAGGCGATCAACAAGTTGATTGTGGGTGGCGAGTCAGGGCGCCATGAAAAAAGCCGTGCGACGCACGGCTTTTCCGTGGCTGCCGATGCCCGATCAATACTTCATCGTGGGCGCATCTTCCTTCTTGCTGCCTTCAGGCTTGGTGAGCTTGCCGCCCGACTTGGCGCAGGTGCCCTTGGCGACGAACTTCCACTCTTCCGCATCATTATCGGCCGTGGCCTTGCCGGCACAGGAATGCTTCGACGTGCCGCAGTCGTTCATGGCTTTCTTCACATTGCCGTAGCACTTCTCTTTCGGCGCAGGCTTGTCCTGGGCGGCGGCAACGCCGGAGATGCCGACGGCCAGCAGGCCGGCCACGGCGGTGGAAAGCAGGGATTTGCTTGATTTCATGGATTGTCCTTTCGGTTTCGGGTGATATTGAGGAATGTGATTCGGGTACGACGGTGTTCAGGTGGGGTTGCCCGGCTTCAGCGTGCCGCCCATTTTCTCGCACGTGCCCTGTGGTACATATTTCCATTCGTCCGGCTGGTTGTCCTTTTTGGCCTTGCCTGCACAGGTATGGCGCGCGGTACCGCAGTCATTCTGACCCTTTTTGGCGATGCCATAACACTTTTCCCGTGGTGGCTTTTTCTCCTGCGCCATGGCGCCTTCCGCCTGCGGCCATGACATGGCGAGCAGACCGGCGATGGCGACGGCAACGAGAGGCGTTGAAGGGTTGCGGCTGGACTTCATGGTGACTCCGGGGTTTCGGGCGGGCAAGTTAAAACAAGACTGCAATGGTATCCCTGTCAATCGGTGCAGGCGTCTTCCCTCGCTGTCGTCCAGCCAAGCTACGCAAGGAATGGCTGTCCAGATTCAGTTTCCCGGCGGCCCGCCCTCGGCGTATTGATTGAGCGCCTTCCTGAGAAAGCTGAATTGAGCTTTGATGTTCTGGCAGCAGATGCACTCAGCGAGGTGATAGTCCAACGACTGAAGCTCGTTGTCATTCAGGTGGCGGTCTTCCGCCTCAAGCAGCAAACGGGTCGCCTCTTTGCAACTCAGATCAGCTGTCACGTTTGTCCCCTGAGAACCAATTTTGGTTCAAACATTCCCGCAGCCCCAGTCGGGCCCGGTGAAGCATTACCCAGCAATTCGACGCGGTGATGCCCTCTTCCTTACAGATGGTGTCGGTATCATGGCCCAGCACGTCGCGCTTGAAGAACACGCGGCTGGTGGTGGGGGGCAGGCCATCCATGCAGCGCTCAAGCGCAGTGAAGAATGCTTTCTGTTCCAGCGCTTTGTCCGGCTGCTGCCAGGCCTCGGTCGGCGTGACCCGGTGGCCGTCAGCAACAAACAGGTCGTCGAAAAAGGTTTCGGCAGACTCGATCTCGTCGTTTGCAGTAAGCCGTTGCGCCCGTTCTGCCGTCAACGCCCGCTGCAGGTCGATGATCTTGAATCGCAGGATGGACGTGAGCCAGGTGCGAAGCGCTGACTTGCCATTGAAGCCTGCCAGCCCTTCCAGCGCGGCCAGCAGCGCCTCCTGAACCACTTCCTCCGCCTGCTCTGAATCACGCAATTGTGCGCGGGCATAGCGGATGAGATAGCCGCGGTGCGACTCTACATCGGTGAAGGTGGGGCGGGCAAGGGTGGTTGTCATGGCGCTACTGTATCGCGGGGTGGGAGGTATGGGCAACACTGTGGGTACCATCAAGTCAATTTTGCTTGTTGAATATGACATCCGTGAAGTGGATTTGTTCAGGATCAAATGTTTGGGATGCCCGGGGCTTGAAAGCGGCCTGACGATCCCAAACTGCTGCACTCGAGCCGCTGATCCAGCGTTGCCCGCAACCGCAACAAACATTTCCCGAATTCTATGGAGACCATCATGAATACCCTGGTTCGCTTCGACCCCGCCGCTGATCGTCTTGATGACTTCTTCGCCGGCTTTTTCCGTCCCGTGATGCAGAACGAGCGCACTGCCCTGGGCAACACCACCGAGATCCGTCTCGACGTCCGCGAGGACGAGAAGTCCTATGTGGTCGATGCCACGCTTCCCGGTGTCAAGAAAGATGACATCCACGTCGCCATCGACGGCAACGAAGTCAGCATCTCGGCCGAGGTGAAGAACGAAAAGGAAGTGAAGGAAGGCGAGCGCGTGCTGCGCACCGAGCGCTTCTACGGCAAGACCACCCGCCGATTCGCGCTGGCCAACGAGATTGACGAGTCGGGTGCGGCCGCGAAGTACGAGGATGGCATCCTCCGGCTCACGCTGCCGAAGAAAACGGCGACCACGGCGCGGAAGCTCTCCATTCAGTAATCCACTGCGGTTCAAGACGGGCCAGCTTGGCGCGGTCTCGGGGATTCCCCGGGGTCGGGTCAGGGTGGCCCGGCACATTTCAGGGGTAGACAAACTGGAATAATGCGCAGGGACGGGTGCATAATGGCCGTCGGTTCCATTTAAGGGAGTCTCCGGCAATCGCCGGTGAACATGCGCATGAAATATTCGTTTCCGGTTCGGCTCCTTGCGGGCTTGCTGTTCATGGCGTCCCTGCCCTCTGTCGCATGGGCGCAGGCAGTCGGCACCACCAATCGCGCAACAGAATTGAAGGCGGAGCCTCGCGCTGACGCCGCCACGGTCGCGAGCCTGTCGAGAGAGACGCCGATCGTGGACCTGGGCCGGTCCACGGGCTGGATTCGCGTGCAGACCGGCGACAAGAAGACCGGTTGGGTGCGCTCGTTTCATGTGAGCATGAAGGGCTCGGTGTCCGAAACCTCTTCCAGCAGTGGCGCGTTCAGTTCACTCACCAGTCTCTTCGCCCCGGCAAAACGCGAAGCACCCAAGACCATTTCGACCGTCGGTATCCGCGGCCTGTCCGAGGAAGAGATGAAGAACGCCAAGCCCAACCCGGCAGAATTCAACAAGATGAAGTCCTATGCCGTGAGCAAGGCCGACGCCGAAGCGGCGGCAAAGCGCGCGCGGCTCAACGCCACGACTGTCGCGTATGTGGATGCCAACGGTAAGCCGATTCAGGGAGGTGGCAAATGAACGCACTGCAGATTGCAAAGTTCAGTGTCGGTGCGTTCGCCGTTGCGCTGCTGGCTGGCTGCGCCAACATGCCGAATGTGCCGATCAACATTCCGATTCCGTTGCCAGGCGGGATGAACATCACCACGTCGCAGGTCGCGCAGGCAGGAACGGCTTTGCAGACTGTATCCAAGGATTTCACCGAGCCGGAAGAAATCGAACTCGGTGAGGGCCTGGTTCAGGGCCTGCTCGGTGCTGCGCCACTGTTGCCAAATCCGGGTGTTCAACGTTACGTGAATCAGGTTGGCCGATGGCTGGCGGCGCAGACCGAGCGTCCCAATCTCCCCTGGCGCTTTGGCGTTCTGGACAACGAACATGTGAATGCCTTTGCAGCGCCAGGCGGGCAGATCCTTATGACTAATGGCTTGTTGAAGCGCCTCAACAGCGAGTCGGAGTTGGCAGGCGTTCTGGCACATGAGATCGCCCATGTTTTACGCAAGCATCAGTTGGATGCCATCACGGCAAGCGGCAAGGCGGAGCTGTGGAAAGTGGGAGGACAAATCGCTGGTGAGAAGGCACTTTCCAAGGCTGGAACCGGTGCGCAACTCGCAGCCTCGAGTGTGGGAGGCGCCGAAGGAATTGCGAACCTGGTCGTGGATGGCTTCTATGCCCGCCCCCTGGACCGCAACATGGAATATGAAGCTGACCGTTTGGGCGTGATCATCGCGGCACGTGCAGGCTACGATCCTTATGGTTTTGTCGCAGTGCTGCAGATGATGGAATCGCTGGCAAAGGACAGCCCGTTCTTCGCACTACTCAACAAGACCCATCCGTCCGCCACCGACCGCATTTCGGCACTGGAGAAGCTGGCGCCAACGCTGGATGGCTTTGCCCGTCAGGACGTGGGCCGTGAGCGCTTCGCGGCAGTGATGGGCATTCGTGCCGCCCCGGGTGCCACACCCGCGCAGCGGACCGCGCCGGCCCGGGCGCCTGCAAAGACTCCGAACAAGGCCCCGACAACTCCCCCCGCAACGAAAGCAGCCCCGGCCAAGTAGTTGACGGCACAGACGGCATTGCGAATATTCGCAGACAGCCGTCTGCTGCTCGCTTCTGTCCTTGTTTTTGTCGCGTCACCGGCTGTCGGGCAGACGCCGGAAGCTGCCGCCGCATCCCGCAAGGTCTTTGCCGATGCGGCGAAGGCGCGTGAACGCGGCGACACCGACGAATACCTCCGACTGATGCGTGAGGTCATGCAACTACGTCCGGATCAGCCCGGCGCGCAATACCGCATGGCGGGCGCACTCGCCCGCAAGGACCAGGCTGACGAAGCCATCGGAATGCTCAAGCGTATTGCCGCTCAGGGTCTGTACTTCCGCCTTGAAGGTGATCCCGACTTTGCGAATATTCGCGATGTGCTTGCCGCTGCCGGCGTGTCGGATGCCTTCGCAGAAAACCTCAAGCCGAAGATTGCAAGCGAAGTTGCCTTCCGCCTCGCCGACAAAGACATGCTGCCGGAAGGCATCGCGCATGATCCGAAGACCAACACCTTCTTCATCGCCAGCGTGCATCAGCGCCGGATCATCGCCCGCGCCACCAACGGCACCGAAATGACATTTGGCAAGGGACGGGATGACGGCCTCTGGAGTGTGCTGGCCCTGCGCGTGGATGCGGAGCGTCGCCATCTCTGGGCCACGACGGCAGCCATCGAGCAGACGAAGGATCTGGACCCGGCAGATGCGGGCCGCACGGCGGTCATCCAGTACGACCTCGACACCGGCAAGGTACTGAAGCGCTTTGAGCCGCCCCGTTCCGACAAGCCGCTGATCTTTGGCGATCTCGTGGTGAGTTCCTCGGGCCGCGTGATCGTCTCGGAAGCGCAGCAGGGCGGGCTCTGGCGCATCTCGGGTGGCACGCTGGAACTATTCATCCCGCCCGGTAAATTCGCGTCGCCCCAGGGTATGGCCTTTCCCAATCAAGGCAACTGGCTGTATGTGGCGGATTACTCACTGGGCCTGCTGCGGGTGGACATCGCCACGCGCAAAGTGGAGCAGGTGAAGGTGCCCGGCGAATATTCGCTGCTCGGACTGGACGGACTGGTGCGATTCGGCAATGACCTCATAGCCATCCAGAATGGCATCCGGCCGCATCGCGTGGTCCGAATCGCTCTGGATTCATCCGGCCAGGTGTCGGGCGTCACCATTTTGGAAGCCAACCATCCTGATCATTCCGAACCCACGCTGGGTGTATTGGTGGGCGACCACTTTCACTATGTGGGCAATGCCCAATGGGACAAGTTTCCCAAGGGCGCGGCTGCGGCCGATGCGGTGCCGCCGGTCATTCTGAAGCTGCGCTTGGTGGCCCGGAAGTAGCCCGCCACATCCATTCCCTGCGCTTGCCGCGTCCAACGACGGCAAGCAACTCAACAAAAGGGGAATGCAATGACCAAGAAAATCGCGTTGACGGCTGCCATCCTGCTGGCCATCGCTGCCGCCATCCTCACCATCGGCTACTTCAATTCTCCAGCCGAATCGATCATCTTCATGAGCGACGAGCTGCACCATGACGGCTTTTTCGGCGGTCTGCTGGCTGCCGCGATAGTCGGGATCGTGTTCCTTTTCGTGGGCATCGTGCTCACGGTGGTGTTCGCCGGGGTCAGCGTGGTGCTGCTCTTTGTGGCGCTGGTCGTGGCGACAGTGCTGCTGGCTGTGTTGCTGCCGATGCTCGTGCCTGCTGTGACAATGCTCGCTGTGCCGTTCCTGCTGCTCTACGGGCTCTTCCGCCTGGTCCGGCGCAACATCCAACCGGCGGCCTAGCAGTTTGTTGAATTTCGAATGCTTCCACGCTGATCGGGCTTTCAACGGATTGCCTCCCCCTTTGGAAAAGGGGGACTGAGGGGGATTTGGGGTCGATGCCAGTGCGAAACGCTCAAAATCTCCCTCAATCCCTCTTTGATAAAGAGGGAAGTGCCATGCAACCAGCACGCTTCGTTTACCTGCCGTCAAATTTCAACAAACCGTCAGGACTCGGCTTCCGCTTGGCTCAGCGTTCCGGCCGTTCCAGCCGGATCACCTGTGCTACCGATTCGGCGGGACGGGTCGCGCAACTTTCGTCTTCGTCAAAGGCAATGTCACCTGCCGCATCGGCCACGCCGTTCGCCTTCACGCCTTTGAAGTCGAACAGCGCGCTGTCCATGAGATGCGACGGCACCACGTTCTGCAGCGCGCGAAACATCGACTCGATGCGACCGGGGAATTTCTGCTGCCACTCACGCAGCATCAGCTTCACCTGCTGACGCTGCAGGTTGTCCTGCGAGCCACAGAGATCGCAGGGAATGATCGGGAAGTTGCGAATATTCGCAAGGGCTTCCAGATCGTTCTCCTCCACGTAGGCCAGCGGGCGGATGACAACATGCTTTCCATCGTCCGATTGCAGCTTCGGCGGCATGCCCTTCAGCTTGCCGCCGTAAAACATGTTGAGGAAGAGTGTCTGCAGCATGTCGTCGCGATGATGGCCCAGCGCGATTTTGGTTGCGCCCATCTCCTCCGCGACCCGATAGATGATGCCGCGCCGCAAGCGAGAACACAGCGAGCACATCGTCTTGCCTTCCGGGATGACCCGTTTCACCGTCGAGTAGGTGTCCTGCACTTCGATGTGAAACGGAATGCCGAGACCGGTGAGGTAATCGGGCAGGATGTGTTCAGGAAAGCCGGGATGCTTCTGGTCGAGATTGAAGGCAACGATGTCGAAGTGGATGGGCGCGTTCTCCCGCAACGCCAGCAGCACATCGAGCATCGCGTAGCTGTCCTTGCCGCCCGACAGGCAGACCATGACTTTGTCGCCCGCCTCGATCATGGTGAAGTCGGCGATGGCCTGGCCCACCTGGCGGCGCAGGCGTTTCACCAGTTTGTTGGCTTCGTACTGCTGCTTCTGTGACTGGGCGACGGTTGCCTTGGCGGGTGTGCTCATTGGCGAATCAACTTGTTGGCCGTTCGCGCTTGGCATGGTGCTTCACCAGCAGGATGCCGCACAGAAACGCGCCGAATACACCGAGGATGGAAGACGCCGACACCACGACCGCGAATACGCCAGAATCCGTGGTGCCGGATTGGCGCCAGACGAAGGCACCCACGACGACCAGCACCAGCACTGGCAGCGGCCCCAGTGCAACCACACGCTGCCAGCCCGTGAGGTGCTTCAGGCAGAAGCGCAACAGGATCAGGTACGGCGCAAAGGTGCCGGTGGCCATCATGAGCAGCGTGGCTTGCTCGAACGAGAATCCGCCGCTCACAGCGCAATCTCCCGCCCGCCATCCACCGCCAGGATTTGTCCCGTGACATACGGCGCATCGAGCAGCAGATACTTCACTGCGCCGGCAATGTCTTCCGGGCCGCCGATGCGCTTCAGTGGCACCTGGTTCACGATGCGTTCGCGCTCGGCGGCAGGATAGTCGTTACCCTGATCCGGCCACAGGATGGCGCCGGGTGAGACGCCGTTCACGCGAATATTCGGACCCAGCTCCAGCGCCAGCGAGCGCGTGAGTCCGGCGAGCCCGGCCTTGGCCACGTTGTAGACAACATAGTCCTTCAACGGGCGGTCGGCATGGATGTCGATGATGTTGACGATGGCGCCCTGCGTCTTGGTGAGATACGGCACGGCTGCTTGCGAGAGCAGCAGCGGCGCCAGCAGGTTGGTGCCCATCAGGTCAATCCAGTGGTCCTCGATGATCGTGCCGACAGGTGTTGCGTAGAACACCGATGCGTTGTTCACCAAACCGCTAAGTCCGCCGAAAAGCGATGCCGCCTGGTCGACGAGGCCCTTCAGGGCGTTGCTGGCGGCGAGATTTCCCTGCAGCACCGCAGCGGACTTCGGACGAACTGCGTTGAGTTCAGCGGCCAGCTTGTCGGCTTCCGCCCGTGAGCTGTTGCAGTGGATCACCACATTTGCGCCGGCTGCATGCAGGGTGCGGGTGATGGCAGCGCCAATGCGTTTCGCGCCACCGGTAACGAGGATGGCTGGGGTCGTCATGGGATAATTCGGTTCTTGATGGCTTTCATAGACGCAATTCTACCGCCCCCTTGAAGTCCCCACTTCCCCGAGATCAGATTTCCGGGCTGCCCCAGCCCGACGCCGATGCGCTGGCCCACAGCGCGAGACTCGTTGCGGCTATTCGCCATGACATCGCGGATGCAGGGGGCTGGATCGGCTTTGACCGGTTCATGGATCGTGCCCTGTATGCGCCCGGGCTGGGTTACTACGCGGCCGGTGCGCGCAAGTTTGGTGCGGCAGGAGACTTCGTCACCGCACCCGAAATCTCGCCGCTGTTCGGCCGCTGCCTCGCGCGCCAGATCGCGGAAGTGCTCGCCGAGACAGGGGGCGAGGTACTGGAGCTGGGTCCGGGATCCGGCAAGCTGGCCGAAGACATTCTGGCCGAGTTGCAGGCAATCGATGCGCTGCCATCGAGATACAGCATGCTCGAAGTGAGCCCGGATTTGCGCGAGCGCCAGCAGGCGCGGCTTCGGGACCATCCCGCCTTCGACCGCATGGTTTGGCTGGATGAACTGCCCGAACACTTCAATGGCGTGATCATTGCCAACGAGGTGCTGGATGTGCTGCCGGTGCATCTGGTGACCTATGTCGAGGGCTGGGCGTTCGAGCGCGGCGTGGCACTGGATGCGCAGAGCAACTTCATGTGGAAGGACAAGCTGGTCGAGTCTGGCCCGCTGGTGAAGCTGGCGCCGGATATTGCCAGCCGCCATCTTGCCGGTGCACCGCCTGCCGGCTATCTCACGGAAATCAGCCCGCAGTGCACGGCGTGGACGCGGACGCTGACCCGCTGCCTTCTGCGCGGCATGATCCTGCTCGTCGACTACGGTTTTCGCGGTGCGGAGTACTACCACCCCACGCGCACGGGCGGCACGCTGATGTGCCACTACCGGCACTACGCGCATCCCGAGCCATTTTTCCATCCCGGCCTGCAGGACATCACCGCGCACGTGGATTTCAGTGCGGTCTCCGATGCGGGCGTGGCCGAGGGAGCGGAGGTCCTCGGCTACACGACTCAGGCCGCCTTCCTGCTGGCAGGCGGGCTGGCAGAGCTCATGCAGGAGGTGGATGCCGCCGATTCGGCACGGTATCTGCCAGTCGTCACCCAGGCACAGCGGCTCATCAGCCCGTCTGAAATGGGTGAGTTCTTCAAGGTGCTGGGCTTGGGCAAGGGTGTTGCCGCGCCATCCGGTTTCAGCGGGCGGCCCTTGCCGCTTTGAGCGTCAGGTCAGGGGGCTGTCCCCCCATCCAGCTGGCGTGAGCGCGGTCAGCCGGCCGCATGCGGTGCGCCATGTCGGCACGCCTTTGCAGTGAAGGGCGATTTCATCTGGGCGAATTCATTTCCGGGCGCGATTCGTATCGCCCTGCTATATTCCCCGGCAAACAAGGGAGGGAGAACACATGGCAGTCATGATCGCGGTTCCCAAGGAATCGGCGCCGGGCGAGAAGCGCGTCGCGATGCATCCCGAGGTGATCAAGAAGTTCACGGCGCTCGGTGCCAAGTTCATCGTCGAAGCAGACGCGGGCCGCGCAAGTTCGTTGCGGGACGAGGACTTCGCCGGTGCATCCGTCGCGACCAACGCAGCAGAGCTCTACGCCGCTGGTGCCGATACGCTCATCTTCCGGGTGCAGGCACCCTCGCTCGATGAAATCAGCGCCATGCCGAACGGCGCGACGCTGATCGGATTCATGCAGCCCTATGGCAGCAAGGAGCGCATCGCTGCATTGAACGCCAAGCACATCACGAGTTTTGCCGTCGAGCTGATTCCGCGAATCTCCAGGGCGCAGAGCATGGATGGGCTCTCCAGCCAGGCGGCCTGCGCAGGCTATCAATGCGTGCTCATCGCCGCATCGCACTGCCCCAAGTTCTTCCCCATGCTGACGTACGCCGCTGGCACCATCCGCCCGGCGCGGGTGCTGGTCATCGGTGCAGGCGTGGCCGGGCTGCAGGCCATCGCCACCGCCAAGCGTCTCGGTGCCATTGTCGAGGGCTATGACGTGCGGCCGGAGACGCGCGAACAGATCGAGTCCCTGGGTGCCAAGTTTGTCGACACCGGTGTATCCGCTGCGGGTGCCGGTGGCTATGCCCGCGAACTCACCGAAGAAGAAAAGCAGCAGCAGGCCGTCAAGCTGGGCAAGGCGGTGGCCAATGCCGATGTGCTCATCACGACAGCGGCAATCCCGGGCAAGAAGAGCCCGCTCATCATTTCCGCAGACATGATTGCTGGCATGAAGAACGGCGCGGTGGTGGTCGACATGGCGGCAGAAGGTGGCGGCAACTGTGCTGGAACGGTGGCGGGTGCGACAGTGCAGGTCGGCCCGGCCACGATCCTCGGTCCGTTGAATCTTCCCTCCAACATGCCGGTGCATGCCTCCGAGATGTACGCCAAGAATCTGTACAACTTCTTTGCAGCGTTCATCAAGGACGGCAACCTCACGCTGGACTGGGATGACGATGTGATCAAGGGTGCCTGCCTGACCAAGGGCGGGGCGCTGATGCACGAGGGTGTTGCGAAAGTTCTGGGGAGCTGACCATGGGTGATTTCATCTGGTTGTACATTTTCATGCTTGCGGCCTTCACCGGCTACGAGGTCATCGCACGCGTGCCGGTCATCCTGCACACGCCGCTCATGTCCGGCTCCAACTTTGTCCACGGTGTGGTGTTGGTGGGTGCCATGGTGGCGCTGGGCAAGGCGAACCCGGATGATCCGGTGCAGCTCGCCATCGGCTTCTTCGCGGTGTTCCTCGGCGCGGCCAACGCGGCCGGTGGCTACATCGTCACGGAGCGAATGCTGGCCATGTTCAAGACCGACAAGAAAAAGACTGGGGCCGGCAAATGAGCATCGACTTCATCATCAACGCATCGTACTTCGTCGTCGCGGTCCTGTTCATCCTCGGTCTGAAAGCCATGTCGTCGCCGGTCACGGCGAAGCAGGGCATCGTGTGGGCAGGTGTGGGCATGATCCTCGCCACGCTCGTGACCTTTGCCACCCCGGGCATGAAGAACATCGTGCTCATGATCATCGCCATCGTGCTGGGCGGCGGCATCGCCTGGTGGGCGGGCAAGGTGGTCAAGATGACCGACATGCCGCAGATGGTCGCCATCTACAACGGCATGGGTGGTGGTGCGGCAGCAGGCATCGCCGCACTGGAGTTCGCGCGCGGCGAGTCGCATGGTGTCGCCGTGACCACGCTCGCGGTGCTGGGTGCGCTCATCGGCTCGGTGGCTTTTTCCGGCTCCTGTGTCGCGTTCGCGAAGCTGCAGGGCATCATGAACAAGACCTTCCGATTGCCGGCACAGAATATCGTCAACATCGTGCTGGCGCTGATCGTATTGGGTATGGGCATCACCATCATCGAAGACCCGTCCAACACGAAGCTCCTCATCGCCTTCTTTGTGCTGTCGCTCGTGTTGGGTGTGATCCTGACCACGCCCATCGGTGGCGCAGACATGCCAGTGGTGATCTCGCTGCTCAATGCGTTCACCGGGCTTGCCGTCGGCTTCGAAGGCTACGTGCTGCAGAACCCCGCATTGGTCATCGCGGGTATCGTCGTCGGCGCCTCTGGCACGCTGCTGACCCAGTTGATGGCGAAGGCCATGAACCGGCCGATCTCCAACGTGCTCTTCACACCCATCACGGGCGAAGCGCAGGGTGGTACGGCCGTCACCGGCACCATGAAGGAAGCCTCTGCCAATGACGCCGCAGCCATGATGCGATTCGCGCAGAAGGTCATCATCGTCCCGGGCTATGGCATGGCAGTGGCGGGCGCGCAGCACAAGGTGTGGGAGATGGGCAAGCTGCTCATCGAGGCGGGCGTGGAAGTGAAGTTCGCCATCCACCCGGTCGCAGGCCGCATGCCGGGACACATGAACGTGTTGCTGGCTGAGGCGGGCGTGCCCTACGACATCATCTTCGATCTGGAAGAAATCAACGGTGAATTCGCGCAAGCCGACGTGGCGCTGGTCATCGGTGCCAACGACGTGGTGAATCCCGTCGCGCGCACCGACAAATCCTCGCCCATCTATGGCATGCCAATCCTCAATGCAGACATGGCGCAGAACGTCATCGTCAACAAGCGTGGCAAGGGTGCGGGCTATTCCGGCATCGAGAATGCGCTCTTCTACGGCGAGAACACGCGCATGCTGTACGGCAGTGCGCAGCAAGCGGTCGCGGAAGTCATCGCGAACATGAAGACGATGGAGGGTTGAGCCATGAAAGTGGCGCTCACCTTGGCACTGTCTGCGCTTGTGCTCACGGGCTGTACTGCGAATATTCGCAGTAACGCCACGCCCATCGAAGTCACCGCCGCGCTCGGCAGCCCCAGGGAAGTGTTCACGCTGAAGGACGGCAGCAGCAGTTGGGAATATCCGACCTCGCCGCAGGGGCTCACCACGACGCTGGTTCGCTTCGATGCGAAGGGCAAAATGATGTATGTCTCGCAGGTGTTGACGGATGAAAACTTCCATCGCATACAGACAGGCATGAGCGAAGAAGCCGTGCGCGCCACCATCGGGCCACCTTGGCGCAAGATGAACTTCGAGCGCCAGCAGCAGACGTCTTGGGACTATCTCTATCGCGACACTTGGGGCTACCGCGTCGAATTCTCCGTACTGTTCAATCCTGCGGGTGTGGTGTTGGGCAAGACATCCCGGCGACTGGACGATACGCGCAACGACCCGCGCTGATCGCGCACTGCTCTCCCCTATTCACCGCTGCAATATCAGCAACTGGGTGAACATCTGGATGTTCATGTTCACCTCGGCGCTGACCGACGTGAACTCGATGCCTGCGAAAGTCGACCCCCTGCGCTCCTGGATATTGACGACCTTTGCATAGAGGTCTGTGATGCGGAACCCGACCAGCGGCAGGTTCAGCTCCACTTTCAAGTCCGTGTAGGGATGCACTGGCTGGTCGAGCTCCACCAGCAGGCCGTGGTAGCCGATGTCCCGGGCCACGCCGGTGAAGAGCTGCGGCATCACGATCTTGTCCTGGATGATCTGGTAGGAGAGCGGCAGGTTCACCTCGATGCGATGGCTTCGACGGATCTCGAGGCGTGGCACCTCCAGGGACATCGACGGAATGGACATCACCTCGCGCAGCAACACCGACTGGCTTTTCCCCTTGACCAGGACCACCATGGGCTCCCCCGCGACGATGAAGTCACGGCAGGCGTCAAACGTGGTTTCGCTGATGAGGATCTGGCCGCGCAGGCTGAAGGCCTCGATGCGTGAAGCAAGATTGACCTCATCACCGATCACTGTGTATTCGGAATAAGCGTCGGTGCCCAGCTTGCCCGCCAGCACCTGGCCGGTATTGATGCCGATACCCATGTAGAGATCGGGCAGGCCGTTGGCGCGATGGAATTCATTGATCTCCTGCATCGCCAGCTGCATCTCGACCGCACAGTGCAGCGCGCGTTGCACATCGTCTTCACGGGTGATGGGCGCACCGAACAGCACCATGATCGAGTCACCCATGAACTTGTCGATCACGCCTTTGTGTCGGAAGATGATCTCGCTCATGCGCGCGAGGCAGCGGTTCAGCATGTCGATGATCACGCCGGCCTCGTAGGTCGCGGCGAGCGCCATGAACCCGCGCAGATCAGCAAGCAGGATGGTGACCTGCTGATCGGTAAAGCCATGTGCATGGTCCAGCGATGCGCCGCCGCCGTAGGCGTTCAGCAGGATCGATTCCATGTCTGCCATGGTCTCCGCGGGCAACGGCAGGCCAGTGGCCCGCCGGATGAGGTCACGGATCTGAGCGGCAACGGTACTGGCGGATGGCGTCTTCACGGCTCCGGTGTTTCGGTAGAGAGGGCGCCAACTTGCGCCTTCATGGATGGGTCAGATTCAATTCTGCGGTCAGTGTCTCATGGGACGAGCACCGTGGAGCCGGTTGTCTTGCGATTTTCCAGATCCGCGTGGGCCTGTGCTGTCTGGCTCAGGGGGTAGGTCTGATTCACGTTGATCTTCACGATGCCCCGGCTCACGACGTCGAAGAGGTCGCTGCTGGAGGCGACCAGATCCTCGCGTGATGCGGTGTAGGTGAACAAGGTCGGGCGGGTGACGTAGAGCGAGCCCTTGCCAGCCAGGATGCCGGTGTCCAGGGGGTCCGGCTTGCCGGATGCGGCACCGTAGAGCGCAGCAAGGCCGAAGGGCTGCAGGCAATCGAGCGACTTCAGGAATGTGTCTTTGCCGACGCCGTCGTAGACCACGCGGCACTTCTTGCCGTGGGTGATTTCCGCAACTTTTGCCACCCAGTCTTCCTTGCGATAGAGAATGGTGTGGTGTGCGCCATGCGCCTTCGCCAGTTCCGCCTTGGCTTCATCTCCCACGGTGCCGATGACCGTGGCACCAAGATGCCGCGCCCATTGGCAGAGGATGAGACCGACACCGCCCGCAGCGGCATGCACGAGGATGGTGTCACCCGGTTGGACAGCATGCGTGCGCTTCAACAGATACTGCGCGGTCATGCCTTTCAGCATCATGGAAGCCGCCTGCTGGTCGGTCACGCCTGCCGGAATCTTCACGGCCCGCTCGGCCGGCATGTTGCGGGCTTCACAATAGGACCCCATCGGATTGGCGTAGGCCACCCTGTCACCGGCGGCAAAGCCCGACACATTGGCACCCATCGCCTCGACGATGCCGGCGCCTTCCATGCCAATCACCGATGGCAGCGGTACCGGATAGGCGCCAGTACGGTGATAGGTGTCGATGTAGTTGAGCCCGACAGCGGTGTGCCGGATGCGCAGCTCTCCCGGGCCAGGTGCACCGAGTTCGATCGCCTCCCACTTCAGGACTTCGGGGCCACCGGGGGTGTGAATGCGGATGGCGTGGACGGATTGGGTCATGGCTGGTTCTCCTGAATGAACTGGTGCAGTGCGCCGAGTTTTGCGTTGCGGATGTTTGCCGGGATGTCACCACCCCGGGCGGCAATCGGACCGAAGTTGATCGACTGCACACAATACAGGGCGCGGGTAAACCAGTCCTGTGCCCGCCAGGGCAGTACGCTTTTCCCGTGCAGTACAAGATGCGCGGCTGCAGCGAGATCCAGCAACAGCTGGAAGCGTTGCGGGCGACGCAGTGCATCCGTGCCGTCCAGCAACGACAGCAACGCCTCCGCATCGAAGGGCGCTGCAGAAATCAACCGACGGACCCAGCGCACGCCCAGCATTGCAAGATCGCGGCACTCCGTCGGCACTTTGATTCGCTGGCTGGCCGTTTCGACCTCGGCCTGCTTCGGTGCGGACGACGCCTGATCTGCCAGTGACCGGGTGGGGATGAACAGCGCTGCATACCGCACCTCTTGCGAATATTCGCAATCCGCGGTGGCGTCGAGCACAGCGAGGTCGGATGCGTGGCCGACAATTTCGGGCAGGAGCCGAGCGAGCGCGCTGCAGGCATGCAGCACGTCAATCATGCGTGATGGTTTCGCGGTCATGAGCCCGCGTGAGAGTTCCTGCCACACCCGTTCGGCGACCAGCGCATCCACTTCGCCTGCGATGACCATGTCACGCATGAGCTGCAGCGTTTCCGGCGCGATGGTGAATCCGAGTGCCGCAAACCGGGCGGCGAACCGGGCGGTGCGCAGAATGCGTACGGGGTCCTCACGGAACGCATCGCTGACATGCCGCAACACGCGTGCCGTCAAATCGTGTTCGCCATTGCAGGGGTCAATGAGCTGACCGTCCTCTGCGCGTGCCATCGCGTTGATGGTGAGATCCCGGCGCTGCAGGTCCTCCTCCAGCGTCACCGTGGGGGCTGCGTGAAAGACGAATCCCTTGTAGCCCGGCGCAGTCTTCCGCTCAGTGCGGGCCAGCGCGTATTCCTCCTGCGTTGCGGGATGCAGGAACACCGGGAAATCGGCACCGACCGGGCGAAACCCCGCGCGCAACATGTCCTCCGGCGTGGCACCCACGACGACATGATCGCGATCACTCACCGCGAGACCCAGCAGGGCATCGCGGACGGCTCCGCCAACGACGTAGGTTTTCATGCCTCGGATGATAACCGGGGCATGGCGGACGCGTGGCTCAGGCGTGGGATCTCAGTCGTTGATCCAGCCGGGCAGGTCGGGTGCGGCAGTCCGCTCAGGATGGAAGTGGGCGGTAGCTGATGCGGGACAGCTCAGGTGCGACATTCAACCAGGCTGCTGCACATAGGGCTCATCGATGAGCAGAAACTCGGTTTCCGTCCGCGAGGTAGCGACCCAGGCAGCCACGCCCTTGGAAGTAAATGTCGCTTGCGAATATTCGCGTGCGGAGTCGTCTAGGGTGACTCCATAAGTCTTGAACCGCGTGACGACCGGCGCATACATCGCATCGACGGCGGAGAACTCACCGAACAGGAACGGGCCGCCGGAGGCCTTGAGGCAGTCCGCCCAGAGCATCTGGATGCGCGCGGCGTCGGCCAGCGCTTCTGGCGTGTGGCCCTTCCCGGGATGATGCGAGCGCAAATTCATTGGCATGGCGCCACGCAACGCTCTGAAGCCTGAGTGCATTTCTGAGGCCAGCGAACGGGCGCGGGCGCGCTGACGGCCATCACGCGGCCAGACTGCCTTGTCAGGAAACAGGTCCGCCACGCGTTCCATGATGGCGAGTGTGTCCCAGGTGGCGAACCCGCTTTCGACGCCGTCTTCCCACAGGACTGGCACCATGCGTGACGGCGACAACGACGCGATATTCTGGTCCCAGTCGGCGCTTTCAAATTTCACCATGCGCTCGGTGAAGGCAATGTCGAACTGGGTCAACAGCACCCAGGGACGCATGGACCAGGAGGAGTAGTTCTTGTTACCGATGACGAGGGTGAGGTTCATTTTCTTAGGGGACATGAAATAGGGGATGGGGAATGGGGGATAGCGATAGAGCGCGGTCGAAAGGGCAGGGTTGTTGCCATTGCCTATTGCCTATTACCTATTGCCTCATCGCAAAACTCAGACGAAACGCTCGTGAATCCGACTCACATCGCCGGTGGCACCGGGCGTGCGGCGCGTTCACGAAAGGACTGCAGTTGGCTGCGGTGCGTGCGGAGGTTGAGATACGCCGTAGCGATGGGTTCCAGCGCTGCAGGGTGCCAGTTCAGAAGCGGCGGCAACGGCGCGTTGGAAACGCTGGGAAGCGACATGGAGCGGACGTTATCACGGGTCAGTGCGACTCCCAGCGCTGCACCCAGCCACTTGCCTGGGGGAAACTCGAAGGCCATCGCCTGAAGCATGGCAATCGCGTGCGGCAACGGCACGATGAGTCGGCGCTTTTGCAGCGTGTTGGCGACGAATTGCACCAGCTCGCGCATGCTGTAGACGGTGGGTCCCGCAAGCGGGAGCGGTGCGGCGGCAAGCTCGGGGTGGTCGATGCAGGCAACGATTACATCGGCGACATCCCCGACATGCACTGGCTGGAACTGCGCACCTGGCGAACCCAGCGGAATGACTGGAAACTTGCGAACCAGACCTGCCAGCATGTTGAGAAAGCTATCGTGTTCGCCGAACACCACGGAGGGGCGGATCACGCTCAAAGCGACGGGTGCCGAGCCGATCGCCTCCCGCACGGCGTTCTCGCCGCGCCCGCGAGAGCGCAGATATTCACTGGGTCCGGCGGGGTCTGCATTGAGCGCGCTCATGTGGACGAGCGTCGGGATGCCGAGCGATACGCAGGCACGGGCAACTTCCCTCGGCAGATCGACATGCGCGCCCTCGAAGCCGGTGCTTCCTTCCGCATGCAGGATACCCACCAGATTCACCACAGCGTCCGCACTGGCAAGACACGCCCGCAGTGCTTCGACATTGCGAATATTCGCAATCTTTACTTCCACAGTAGGCAGCATGGCTACCCTCCTGGCGCGTTCCAGAATGCGGGTTGGAATGACGATGCTGTCGCCTCGTGCGGCCAGTCTCTCCGCCACGACCGAGCCGATAAAACCACTGCCGCCCAATAGCACGATTCGCTTCATTTGGACCGCTCCTGTGTCGGGTTGATGTTGGCGACCTTGACGTTACCGCGCGCGGGTACCGTGCCTACAACGGCCTTGAAGCTGGTCTTCGGAGCACCGAGACGGCCGGCGTAGTACCAAGTGTTGGCCATGACCCGCTTTACATAGTCTCTTGTCTCGTTGAACGGAATGGTCTCGGCGTAGATTGCACCGTCCAGGGGCGTCTCGGCACGCCAGCGGCGGGCGCGACCCGGGCCCGCGTTGTAGGCCGCTGTGGCCAGCACCGGATCTGCAAGATCATCGTACACATGACGCAGATACCACGTGCCAAGGGCGAGGTTGATACCTGGATCCGCGAGCTTTGCAGTGTGGTAGTGGCTGATGCCGGTCTTTTCTGCAGCCCAGCGTGCCGTGGCCGGCATGAGCTGCATCAGGCCGATGGCACCTGCGCTGGAACGGACACCCTGCATGAATGCGCTTTCCTGCTTGATGAGGCCATAGACCCATGCCGGGTCCAGCGATTGTCCGAGCGCAGCCGGCATCAGCTGCGCGGTGATGGGCAGCGGAAAGCGCCGCGTGAAGTCGTGCTGGGCCTGCGTGCGGTCGGCGGCATTGAGTGCTCGATCCGGCACACCGGCCGCCTCGGCAAGGGCAGATGCCGCAATGTACTGACGGTCGGTGAGTCCGCGCATGGCCCAGCGCCATTCCTGCAGGCCCTCCTGCGTGAGGCCGGCTTGGTACAGGAGCAGGGATCGCTGCAGCGCGGGTAGGGCGCGAATCGAATCCATCTCCAGCGATGTGGGCTCAATGGCCTTGAGCGGCGGCAGTGCCAGCCGCCCGCTCTCTTCTGCAGCCAGCAAGCCGTAGAAGTTGAATTCGCGTGAGAGATCCTCCCAAAGTGCCATGGCCTCGGTGCGCCGATCCTGCTCTGCAAACGCACGGCCAAGCCAGTATCGCCACGCACCCTCACGCCGCTGCGACGCGGGCATGGCAACGACAGCAGCCTCCACGGACTTCCAATTGCGTTCGCGCAGTGCGGCGCGAACCCGCCATTCCGCCTGGGCCTCACTCAGTGTCGCGCCATTGGCACGTGCAAACCAATCGGTGGCACGCGGCTCATGCTGCTGCGCGGCTTGATGGGCGACTTCTGCCCAGGTCTGCAGGCGACCCGCTTCCGGGAACGCCTTGTCGCGGGTTGCAAACCAGGCCGCCGCGTCAGCGGCATCCCGCCTGGCGTAGCGCTGAACCGCGTGCAGGAAGAGCTCCTGCGATGCCCGCTGCCGGGCGTCCAGCACTTCCCGGGCCAGGAAGCGTCCGGCATCGGCGTTGGCCTGACCGAGCTGTCGTTCGTTCACGCGGATCGCGAGACCCGATAGACGCAGCATCCGCCGCGCGTCTGCAATGGCTCCTTGTTCCAGTAACCGCCGAAGTCTCATCCATTGCTGTTCGGTGTCGACTTGTTGCGAGTCGAGCAGCACACGGAAGACCGCATCGCAGCTTTCCGGTGCGGTGCGGCCGCTGGTCCACAACGCACGCGCCTCGGTCATCACTTCGCCATCCTTGCGGTTCAGCCTCTCCTGCCAGGAATAGCAGGCGAGATCCGCTTCGTCGCCGCTGTGGCGGACGTACTGCTCCGAAAAAACGTCCCATTGGCCCGCCTTGCCCAGTTTCTGGAGCCACTCGCGCCGCAGCTGGTGCGCCGGCCGGGAGTCGTGGTTCCGCGCAATGAAACGCCGGAATTCTTCGGCATCCGTACCGGCTGGCGGTGTGCCCGATGCAAGTCTCGCGGACAGCCGCCAGTAGTCCGCGAATAATCGCAGTGGATGGTCGGACAGGATGCTGCCGTGCTGCGATTTCTCCAGCATCGCGAGGGAGCGGGAATCCTGTTTGGACCATGCTTCGCGAAGCTGCTGCACTTCCTTCTTCCAGGCGTCTTCAGAGGTTGACGCAAGACAAGTCTTGCCCGTCATCAAGGAAAATGCGATGAGACCAAAGTAAAAAAAACTCATGACACGACAGGCGCGCACACGAAACGTGTGCAGGCTCGACGTCGACAGCGTGCCCAAACGGCCGTGAAAACAAGACCAGTCAAGGAGAGAGCTGTAGTGAGTCAATACCGTTTCAGGGAAATGTTTTTGCATGGCCTGGATGCAGAATGTCTGCTTGCATTCTATAGTGGCGGTCCGTCTCCGGTCACTCTTTCCTTGAACAGGTTCCCATGACTCCTTCCGTTTCCGATCCTGAATTCTGGATCGCCTTGCTCCAGATCATCGGCATCGACATCGTTCTGGCGGGCGACAACGCAGTCGTCATCGCCTTGGCGGCGCGCTCTCTGCCTGCGGAGCAGCAACGCAAAGCCATCATTTATGGCGCGGGCGCTGCCATCCTGATCCGCATCGTTTTGACCAGCTTCGCTGCCGCGTTGCTCACCGTGCCCTGGGTGAACATTGTCGGCGCCATCCTGCTGCTCTGGATCGGTCTCAAGCTGCTGAGCCACGGTCAGGAGGAAGAAGGCGATGGCATCAAGCCCGCAAGCAATCTCATGGGCGCCATCAAGACCATTGTTGTGGCTGACGTGGTGATGAGCCTGGATAACGTCATTGGCGTTGCCGGTGCTGCCAAGGGAAGCATGACACTGCTGGTGCTGGGCTTGTTGATCAGCATTCCGCTGGTGATCTTCTCCAGCCAGATCATTCTCAAGGTGATGGCCCGCTGGCCCGTCATCATCGTCGTCGGTGCCGGCCTGCTGGGCTGGGTGGCTGGCGACATGGCCGTGCGCGACTTCGCCATACGCGAATGGGTCGTGACCAACGCGGCATGGTTGAAGTACGTTGCACCCATAACGGGTGCCATCTTTGTGGTCGGCCTTGGTAAATGGCTGGCGAGTCGCGATGGCAGCAAAGATGCAGGCAATAAAGATATAGGTAGCAAAGACACAGCCGCGTAGACGGTTACCGTTATGGAGCGCCGGCCGTAAAGTGGCGATCCCCACCCACTCAGCATCAGGAGGAGTCATGAAAAAGCAACCGATGAAAGGCATCACGAAGGCATTGTTGGCCGCTGGATTTGCATTGGCCATCCCGTTTGCGAACGCCTGGGAGCCCAGCAAGACCGTCGAATTCATCGTGCCGGCTGGCACAGGTGGCGGTGCCGATCAGATGGCGCGCTTCATTGACGGCATCATCAAGAAGAACAATCTGATGAAGCAGCCCATGGTCGTCCTCAACAAGGGCGGCGGCGCCGGCGCCGAGGGCTTCCTGGACGTGAAGGGCGCCAAAGATCCGCACAAGATCATCATCACGCTTTCAAACCTGTTCACCACGCCAATGGCGACGGGCGTCCCGTTCAACTGGAAGGACCTGACGCCGGTCAAGATGATGGCACTCGACCAGTTCGTCCTCTGGGTGAACAAGGAAAACCCGGCCAAGACCGCCAAGGAATTTGTAGAGGCGGTCAGAGCGGCGGGACCTGGCAAGATGAAAATGGGCGGCACGGGCTCGAAGCAGGAAGACCAGATCATCACCGTAGCCCTGGAGAAGCAGACCGGCATCAAATTCACCTATGTGCCTTACAAGGGCGGCGGTGAAGTGGCAACCCAGCTCGTAGGCAAGCATGTCGACTCCACGGTCAACAACCCCATCGAGGCCGTTGCCCAATGGCGCGCCGGCAACCTGAAGCCGTTGTGTGTGTTTGACGACACGCGCATGCCGTACAAAACCAAGGTTACGGACACCATGTCATGGAACGACATTCCTACTTGCAAGGAAGCCGGTGTAGACACGGATTACGTCATGCTCCGCGGGATTTTCACCACGCCGGGTGCGACACCTGATCAGGTCAAGTACTACGTCGATCTGCTCGACAAGGTTCGCGCAACACCCGAGTGGAAGGAATTCATGGAGCGCGGCGCATTCAACCAGACGGCGCTGGTCGGCAAGGACTATGTGGACTGGGTGGTCAAGAACGAACAGCTGCACATGAATCTGATGAAGGAAGCGGGTTTCCTGGCCGCGAAGTAAACCATCCAGGGAGGTCCCGTCTCGGGCAGGGCCTCCCTTCCTTTTTGCCCTGTATCAGCCTGCCAGGTCGTTTCTCGGCCGATTTTGAATAAGTCAGGACAGCGGAGGAAGCATGGATTCAAGACAGGAAGAGCAAGCGCCGGGGGACGAGCGGTCTGCGGCGTCGACGCGTACGGTTGACTGCGCTGTCGCAGGACTGCTGGTGCTGTTTGGTGCGGTCGTCATGTGGGACAGCTGGCGGATCGGGGCAGGCTGGAGTGACGACGGCCCCCGCTCGGGCTACTTTCCGTTCTACATTGGCCTCTTCATCGTGGTCGGCAGCATCATCAACATCTGGCGGGCACTGCAGGTGCCCCCTGCCGAGAACGAGTCTTTCGTGCTGCGCGGTCAGCTTCGGCTGGTATGGTCTGTCCTCTGGCCGACAGCCATTTATCTGGGGCTCATCGCCGGGGTTGGGCCGATTCCCGGGCTCGGTATCTACGTCGCGTCCATGATTTTCATCGGCTGGTTCATGCGCCGTCTGGGCAAGTACGGCTGGATCAAGATCGCCTTGGTCGGGTTCGGTGTGAGCCTGTTCTTTTTCATCATGTTCGAACTGTGGTTCAAGGTGCCCCTGCCCAAGGGTCCGATTGAAGCCCTGTTCGGATACCGCTAGGAGCCGCCACCATGCTCGAGTCACTGACTTCACTGGTGCAGGGCTTTGGCGTCGCGCTGTCGCCGTTCAACCTGATGCTGATGGCCATCGGCATCATTCTGGGCGTGCTCATTGGTGTGCTTCCGGGTCTCGGCGGTGCCAATGGGGTGGCCATCCTGCTGCCGCTTACGTTCACCATGCCACCCACATCGGCCATCATCCTGCTCTCATGCATCTATTGGGGTGCGCTGTTCGGCGGGGCCATCACGTCGATATTGTTCAACATACCCGGTGAACCGTGGTCGGTGGCCACCACATTCGACGGCTACCCGATGGCACAGCAGGGTAAAGCGGGACAGGCACTTACGTCCGCCTTCACGTCCTCGTTCGTCGGCGCGTTCGTCGCTGTGGTGATGATCACCTTCCTGGCGCCTTCCGTGGCGAAGCTCGCCCTGCAGTTCGGCCCCAAGGAAAACTTTTCCGTGTATTTGCTCACCTTCTGCGCCTTCGTGGGCATGAGCAAGGACGCGCCATTCAAGACCATCGTGGCCATGATGGTGGGATTCGCGCTGGCAGCGGTCGGGCTGGACAACGTCACAGGCAGCCTGCGCCTCACGTTTGGCCAGATGGAGCTGCTCAAGGGATTCAACTTTCTCATTGCGGTGATCGGCCTTTTTGGCATCGGCGAGATCCTGCTCACCAT
>JANNSU010000070.1:0-1573 GCA_031394355.1 Betaproteobacteria bacterium
CCTGTCTCCCATTCAATTCGAAGCCGAACACGCCCCGGCATCAGCGGCGTAAAAGAACCTCCCGCCGGTATCCGAGAATCCTGGGTCATCGCATGGGTCACTCCCGAAAGATCATAGAATATTGGCAGTCAACCGCATCAAGCGGGTTGATTAGCCCTGGGCAGGCAGGGCCAGCGCGCACTTTGGGTAATCCCGGCAATCTGGGTCGCTAGCGCTGGGCTGTTGTCAGTGGTAGTTTACTCCGTGGTGTCGCCTTTTTTTCATCGACGCACGGAGGTGGTTCATGGCCACGGTTCGGATCACGTTGGAGGAAGTGGTTGGTTACTTTGACGAACTGGAAGATCCGCGCAGCACGATCAATCAGAAGCATCCGTTTGTCAGTGTGGTGGTGATCGCCTTGATGGCCGTGCTGGCCGGGGCCAGTGGGCCGACGACGATTGCGCAGTGGGCGAAGTATAAAGAAGCCTTCTTGCTCCGCGTGCTCGACTTGCCCCACGGCGTGCCGCGGAAGGATGTATTTCGGCGGGTGTTGTCGCTGCTGAACCCGACCGCCTTTCAGACTTGCTTCGCCGCCTGGCTGCGGACGCTGCGCGAGCAGGCAGCCGAGGCGACCGAGATCGATCAACCGGTCTTGGCGGTGGACGGGAAGACGGCGCGGCGCAGCCACGACCGCCGGAAGGCCCTGGGCGCGCTACATTCGGTGAGCGTGTGGGCCAGCGAGTTCGGGCTGTCGCTGGGACAGGTGGCATGCGCCGACAAATCCAATGAAATCACGGCCATTCCCGAGCTGCTCAAGCTGGTGGACATTCAAGGCGCGATCATCACCATCGACGCGATGGGGACGCAAAAGGCGATCGCCGCCCAGATCATCGCGCAGAAAGCCGACTATGTTTTGGCGCTCAAGGGGAACCAAGAGACCTTGCACGACGCGGTCATCGAGTACATCGACCGACAACTGGAGAATGACTTCGCGGGTCTCGACGTGCGTCAACATACGACGACGGAAACCGCGCACGGCCGCGACGAGACCCGCTGCTACACGCACCTGCCGGTGCCCAGCGACCTGCTCCACCGCGACCAGTGGCAGGGACTGAAGTCGATTGGCGTGGCGATCTCGGCTTGCGTGCGCGACGGGAAAGAGACGCTGGAGAAACGTTACTACATTAGCAGCCTGCCGGTGGGCGTAAAGCGCTTCGCGCGTGCCGTGCGCGGCCACTGGGCCATCGAAAACAGTTGTCACTGGAGTCTGGACATGACGTTCCGCGAGGATGAATCCCGCATCCGGGATCGTACCCTCCGCGAGAACTTTGCCTGGCTGAACCGCTTTCTGTTATCCTTGCTCAAGCAGCATCCCAGCAAAAACAGCGTCGTCGGCAAGCGCCGCGGCTGCGCCTGGAACGACGACTTCTTGCTGCAAGTCCTTACTGGAACAACCACTTAGTTGCCGCTGGCCCTGGCTCCGCGGCCCGCCACTTATGCTCGGGTTTGTTCAGAATATCAAAAAGTTGGTTGAGTCGTGGTCCGACATCGCTGCCGTCTTCGCGAGTCTGCTGACGAATGAACGTCTCAAATG
>JANNSU010000076.1:0-1953 GCA_031394355.1 Betaproteobacteria bacterium
CCCTACCGCGACCCACACTGAGTGCGCTTCCGAAGCACCTCTCAGGAGGCTAAACCCTCATTGCAGCGGTCGCCCCAAGGCTTGTGCCCAGGTCACGAGTCTTGTCGTGGCTGTATCGAAGTCATACTGTTCCAGCAACGCCTGTACATCCTTCGCCTGTTGCCATTGATCGGTGCCGTCCAGCGTGGTGACGATAGTATCCATCGCCTTGAGTGCGCGCGCGTCGTCCTGGGCCAGAAACCCGGCAAGCTCACGCAGGGAAATCATCAGTCGATCCATGTCCAGCGGCTGCTCCGCCACGCCCTCTGGTGGTGCCGCCTGCGTACCCATCGCCGTCGCGATGCCGTCCACCACACGCCCCAGTTCAGCCCGCAAGTCACGCAGGACACCGCCCAGTCCTTCGCTCTGACCTGCACCCAGATGGCGTTCCACCGTGCCTGCCAGTTCCGCCAGACGAGTTGCGCCAATCGTTCCCGCTAGCCCCCGCAGCGTATGCGCCTGCAGGATGGCCGCACTAATATCGTCCCGCGCTAGCGCCGTCGCCAAGCGTTCACCCGCACCTTGCTGGTCCGCGTGAAAGCGCGTCAGCAGCTTCTTGAGCAAACCGAGCTTGCCACCCACCCGGTAGAGCGCATCGTCCAGCGCCAGTCCCTCGATGACGGGGAGTTCTTTGGCCGCATCCAACGAGCCGCTGCGTGGCTGCGTGCTCGCAGCGATCACTTGCGCCTTGGGCTTGATCCACCTGCCCATGACGGCAAACAGCTGCGCCACATCAATGGGTTTGGCAATGTGGTCATTCATGCCGCTGGCCAGACAACGCGCACGCTCCTCCGGCATCACACTGGCGGTCATCGCCAATACGGGCAGATCGGCAAAGCGTGCATCACTGCGGATGCGCCGGGCTGTCTCGAACCCGTCCATCACTGGCATCTGGCAGTCCAGCAATACGCCATCGTAGTCGCCGGTCTCCAGTCGGCTCAGTGCTTCCGCGCCGTTGTCGGCCAGGTCCACCCGCATGCCGGCATCCTGCAGGATCTCAGCGGCAATTTCCTGATTCACTGCGTTGTCGTCCACGACCAGCACGTAGGCACCGCGCAGCTTCTCCTGCGCGCTGACAGGCAACGTATCCTGCACCAGGCCGCGGGCAGACACCAAAGTGGCGCTGGACCTGCCGAAGCTGATGGTGAAGTAAAAAGTACTGCCCGAACCTGCTGTACTCTCGACCTCAATGCTGCCGCCCATGAGTTCGACCAGCCGCTGGCTGATCACCAGCCCGAGCCCGGTGCCCCCGTACTTGCGGCTGGTTGTGTTGTCGCCCTGGACAAACGCGTGGAACAGACGGTCGCGCTGCTCTGCAGTCATGCCGATGCCGGTGTCTTGCACCGCGAAGCGCAAGCTCATGCTCTCATCGGTGCCACTGACCTGCCGGATCGAAACAGTGACCGAACCGTGCTCGGTAAACTTGATGGCGTTGTTGGCCAGGTTCAGGAGGACCTGACCCAGATGCCGGGGGTCGCCCACCAAAGTCTTGGGAACGTCCTCCCCCACGTCAAAGCGCAGATTCAGGCCCTTTTCCAACGCCTTGATCTGTACGAGGTCGGACAGGTATTCGAGGGTAGAGTCAAGCGCGAAGTCGATGGCTTCGAGCTCCATCTTCCCGGCTTCGATCTTGGAGGCATCGAGAATGTCGTCGATGATGCCCAGCAAATTGTGCGCGGCGGTATTCATCTTGCGCAGGTAGTTTTGCTGGCGCTCACTCAGATCGGTCTTC
This sequence comes from Betaproteobacteria bacterium, assembly GCA_031394355.1. Taxonomy (GTDB): domain Bacteria; phylum Pseudomonadota; class Gammaproteobacteria; order Burkholderiales; family Usitatibacteraceae; genus JAEUMY01. The sequence goes on from JANNSU010000076.1 coordinate 1,772, forward strand.
ATCACCAGGTGGCCCATGCCGATGATGGCGTTCATGGGCGTGCGGATTTCGTGACTCATGTTGGCCAAAAAGGTGGATTTGGCAGCGGTGGCTTCTTCTGCCGTGGCGGCCAGTTCGGCCTGCCGCTGGGCTGCCTTTACCAGCTTGGCCTGTGACTTTGCATTGGACAATGCAATGGAACC
>JANNSU010000014.1:0-2529 GCA_031394355.1 Betaproteobacteria bacterium
TCCCCCCAACCCCTCCAAGGAGTTTTTCAACATGAAACGTCAAGTCCAAAAAGGTTTTACCCTGATCGAGTTGATGATCGTCGTGGCGATCATCGGCATTCTGGCGGCCATCGCCATTCCGCAGTACCAGAACTATGTGACTCGTGCCAAGTGGCAGGACAACATTTCGCTGGTGGCGAGCACGAAACTGGCGGTTGCTGAGTGCTTGCAAAACCAGGCTGGTATCGCCACGAACTGTGACGAAGGTACCGGCGCCCTCACCGACAACCTGACCGTCAATGTCGGCTTTGCGGGTGTGCCAGCTTCTGGTGCCAATCTTTCTAGCGTGACAGTGGCTTCCTCTGGCTCGGCGGTGACGATTGCGATTGTTGGTACCGCCGGCGTGGGTGGTTGCACGGTGACAGCGACGGGTACGCCGGACGCCAATGCCGTGCGGTGGACCTACGTGACTACAACTGCCACCGGCTGCTCGAAGGCAACCACCGGCTACTGATCGCCCATCGAGAGTTCGACAAAGATCTAGTTTTCAACTAGAAGCAGCCTTCGCAACGGTAGCGTTGCGAAGGCTTCTTTCATTGGGGCGCGGAGAAAAGTCCGCGCACGCAATCGCGCACACCTCGAGGCGAGTTGCATGAGGCAAAAGCGGCCTGCGTTGACCTGCCATTTCAACTCACCAAAGTGCCGCCGGTAGCAGCCACAATGCCTGCCATGCTGTCCCTCTCCGTGCCAAATTCAGTGCAGAACAGAATCTCGCGCCAATCTCTCTGGGATTTGGCCGCGTGCCTCGCTGTAGCGGCACCGGTGTCGATCGCACCGAACCTGCCACCCACCGCGACCTTCCTGAACCAGGCTTTGGCGCTGTTCGGCTGGGGCCTACTGTTGGCTCTGATGGCGGGTGCACTGCCGAAGGATCCACTGAAGTTCCCGGTCGCATTGCGCTCGAGCCTGCTCGCCCTGGCGCTGCTCTTTTCGGCGGCTCTGGCCTCACCCTGGTGGACCGGTCTGCCCCCTGCGCTCGCGCTGACAGCGGCCGGCCTGCTGGCCGCTGCTGCGTTCACCGCCATCATCGGTGCGGCAATGCAGCAAGCGGGGCTCGCGACACAGGCCTTTCGAAGCCTGTGCATCGGCCTGCTTGTCGCTGCGTTGGTCAACGCCTGCATTGCCTACCTGCAGGTCTACGCACCGCTGTGGGTGGACGGGCGTTGGATCGCGAACGCGGTGGTCGAGGGACGCGCCGTTGGCAATTTGCGCCAAAGCAACCACTTGTGCAGCGTCTTGCTGTGGGGCATCGTGGCCACTGCGTGGCTGGGGGAGACGCGGGTTCTGCATCGCAGCCTGGTCAGCGCCGTTGCAGTCGCCTTGATGGGCGCGGTGGTCCTCAGTTCCGCGCGCTCCGGGGTCATGGGTGCAGCGATGCTGGCCCTTTGGGGCCTTCTGGATCGCCGGCTCAGCGGACGGACGCGAGCCCTGCTGTTGCTGGCCCCGATCGCGTATGCCTTGCTCTGGTCAGGGGCTGCCGCACTGGCGCACCAGAATCAACAAGTGTTTGGGGGTGAATCCCGCTTCAGCGGTGCCGGCGACATCTCAAGCTCGCGCTTCGGCATCTGGCAGAACACGCTGGCCTTGATTCAATCGCAACCCTGGACGGGAGTCGGTTTCGGTGAATTCAACCTGGCCTGGTCGCTCACCGAATTTCCAGGCCGCCCGATCGCGTTCTTCGATCATTCGCACAACATTCTGCTGCAGTTTGCCGTGGAATTGGGTTTGCCCCTAGCAACGCTGGTCGTCGCGTTGCTGGGCTATTCGTTGTGGATCGCCATGAAGCGCTGCCTGGACCCGATCACCCCCCAGGCTGCCGCGTCGCCGCTTCGCCCGGCCGTTGCACTTCTCGCTTTGGTGCTCATGCACAGCATGCTGGAGTATCCGCTTTGGTATGCCTATTTTCTTTTGCCAACCGCATTCGCTCTTGGCCTGTGCCTTGGTGAATCTCGCGACAGCGCCGCGATGGGCGACCCGATCCCGCGCGCGCCGGGGGATTCATCCCCTTTGCGTCCGGTGTGCCTGGTATTGACGCTCGGTGCCGCACTGTCAGTGTTCGACTATTTCCGTGTCGTCCCGATATTCACGCCACCCAACGACGCAGGCCCGCTCAAAGTGCGCATTGCGACGGGTCAAGGCAGCCTGCTTTTTTCCTACCATGCCGACTACGCCGCCGCAATGAACATCAGAGATTCAAAGCAAGCCCTGAGTGCGGCGCAACGAGCCGGTCACAACCTGCTCGACACACGACTCATGATGGCCTGGGCCAATGCGCTGCACGCGAGCGGTGACACCGAACGCGCGAAACATGTCGCCCAACGCCTGGTGGAGTTCCGCCGGCCCGAATCGGACGCCTACTTCGCACCCTGCAAAGACACTGCGCTCGCCGACCCCGCGAAACCCTACCAGTGTTTCGCACCCACTCGCCAGTTCACCTTCAAAGACTTCAGATAGCGTCTCACGGCGCGCCAGGCGCCACCCAATCGCCCG
>JANNSU010000004.1:0-6030 GCA_031394355.1 Betaproteobacteria bacterium
TACTACGTCAAGGAGGCGGCCGCCGCGCGCGGCAAGGCCGAGGACCACCGCAAGATGGGCAAGGGCTACGCGTCGTGGCCGGCCGGCGGCCGCGGCAGTGGCGGCGGAGGCAGCTGGGCCGCCCATTGCAACGCATCGGCGGCGAGCTACGAGGACATCGCCAAGCGCTACGACGCCATGGCGACCGAGCATCGCCAGATGGCCAAGTGAACCTTTGCGACCGTCCGGGTGCGGCCAGTTCACACCCGGAGCCCTTTTGCCACCGCCGCTGCCAAAGGCGGCGCTGGCCTACCCCTTGAGGAATACAACATGATCCGACGTTCTTTTCTATGGAGTGCAGCGGCGCTCGCGGCCATGGCCGCCGTGCCCACCCTCGCCGCAACGAAGCTGCCCGAGCTGGAGGTGTTCAAAAGCCCCTATTGCGGCTGTTGTGGCGCCTGGATCGAACACATGAAGGCCGCGGGTTTTGCGATCAAGGTGACACCCGTGACGGACACTTCCGCGACGCGCAAGCGGCTGGGTCTTGCGGAGCGCTATGCGAGCTGCCACACGTCAACGATCGGCGGTTACGTCCTGGAGGGTCACATCCCGGCTGCTGAGGTGAAGCGTCTTCTGGCCATGAAACCAAAGGCCCTCGGCTTGGCTGCCCCGGGCATGCCGGCGGCCTCTCCGGGTATGGACACGCCTGGGCGCAAGGATCCGTATGACGTGCTGCTCGTCGGCACGGAAGGGCAATCCAGAGTCTTTGCGACCTACCCCAAGTAGCGCATGTACTGACTACCTCACCTGACTGACACTGATCGACCTCTCTGGAGCGGCCATGAACGTATCACTGACAACGGCAGGCAAGTGGATCGACGAACGCCGGCGAATGCTGCTCCTGGGCGCAGCCGGCGCGTCGCTCGCGCAACTCTCGGGCTGCGGGGGTGGCGGCATGTCGTCGATGATGGGTCAGGGTGTCACCACGCCTCTCGTCGATCCGGCCGCTGGCGCCGCTGCTGAGCGCATCCTGCCCATCATTCAGCAGGACACCGGGGTGGCGGACGGCAGCGGGGGACGGCAGTTCGCATTGACCGTCCAGCGGGGCATTTCGCAGATCCTGAGCGGCATCAACACGCCCACACTGGGCTACAACGGCGCGCTGCTGGGTCCCGCCCTTCGCTTGCGCACCGGCGAGCGAACCACGATTCGGGTGCGCAACGATCTGGACGAGATCACCACGGCGCACTGGCATGGCCTGGTGATCCCGCCGGAGGTCGACGGCGGCCCACACCAGCCCATTGCGCCGGGCGCTACCTGGGAGGCAAGCTTCACGGTCGCGAACCCGGCCTCCACCTGCTGGTTCCACCCTCATGCCCACGGGAGCACCGGACGGCAGGTGGTGTCCGGCCTGGCCGGTCTGCTGATCATCGACGACGGCTCCGTCGCGCCGACGGTGTTGCCCGACTCCTGGGGCGTCGATGACCTGGCGCTGGTGCTGCAGGACAAACGTTTCACGGCAGACGGAAGGATCGACTACGCGCTCACGGCCAACGATCAGCTCGTTGGCTACGCCGGCGATCGGCTTCTGGTGAACGGAATGTTCGGCCCGACGTGGCGGGCACCTCGGCAATGGGTCCGTTTGCGACTGCTGAACGGCTGCAATGCGCGAATCCTGGTGCTGCGACTGAGCGATGCAACGCCAATGCTGCAGATCGCCAACGAAGGTGGCGTGCTCGCCGCCCCGTTGGCACGCAGCACTCTAACGCTGGCCCCCGGCGAACGTGCCGAGGTCCTGGTCAACTTCGGCACCGCCAATGCCGGCCAGGTGACCCGGCTGCTGGCCAGCACGGCCGGGGGCGGCATGGGGATGGGCATGGGTATGGGCGCAGGGCCGGACACCGAGGTCACGGCATTGACGATGCGCGCCGACCTGCCCCGCCAGCCCGGCGCGATGTCGTCACCACCCACCCGGCTGTCACCTGCGCCGGCCGTCTCGGTCGGTCCGGGTGCCACGGTCAGGACCTTCAGCCTCGACGGGGGGATGATGGGTAGCCGTTTCACCATCAACGGTCGACGATTCGACATCGGCCGCATCGACCTGGCCGTGCCGGCGGGTGCGGTCGAGGTCTGGCGCTTTGTCAACGCCACCGGCATGGCCCACCCGATGCATGTGCATGGGGTCCGCATGACGCTGCTCTCGCGTGACGGCAGCACGCCGGCCACTCACGAGCAAGGCCTGCGGGATACCTTCGTCGTGGATGCGATGCAGACCATCAGCGTCGCGGTACAGACGCCTGTCGTGGCGTCGTCGGTACCGCTCATGTTCCACTGCCACATCCTCGAACACGAGGACGCCGGCATGATGGGGCAGTTCATCACCGCCTGACCGCACACCCTCGGTGGGTTGACCAAAACCCGCTCCGTGCAGCACGTTTAAACGGTGATGCTGCGAGAATGTTCAGCCGCGATCCGGCCGCTTCCTGTTCATACGGAGATCGCCCCTGGGGTTGCCTCGACAACAGGCGGTGCGGGCGGCGCGGGATCGGCGTACCGCCTTGGCTCGGCAGTGAACTTGGCCCGGCACTTCGCGCTGCAGAAGCAGTACGGCCAACCCACTTGCTCGGCATGGTGCGGCGACTGTTCGGTAACCGTCATGCCGCAGACCGGATCATTCACCTGCGCGGCATTCGCGGACCGGGCCGTGCGCTCGTGTCCCTGCCCATCCTCATGCGCGTTGCCATCGGCACTGTCGTGGGGTGCGAATGTGCATCGGCGGGCCTGCTGCCGTGCGAGTGGCCTTCATGGCCGGCGTATGACTTCATGTCCATGCTCTGTGCATCTCGGTTTGTTGAACCGCCCCGCCGCGGTTGAATTGCTCGGCGCTGTTCATCGCGGGGCACCTTTCCAGCGCCGCAGCAGCAGCGCGTTGCTGACCACGCTGACACTGCTGAAAGCCATCGCCGCGCCCGCGATCACCGGGTTCAGCAAGCCGAGCGCCGCCAGCGGAACGCCCACCACGTTGTAGATGAAAGCCCAGAACAGGTTCTGCCGGATCTTGGCGTAGGTGCGGCGCGAGATGTCGACGGCGTCGGCCACCAGCGCCGGGTCGCCGCGCATCAGCGTGATGCCGGCCGTGTGCATGGCCACATCGGTGCCGGTGGACATGGCGATGCCGACGTCGGCAATCGCCAGCGCGGGCGCGTCGTTGATGCCGTCGCCGACCATGGCGACGCGTTCGCCACCGGTCTTCAGCTTCGCCACGATGTCGGCCTTGTGCTCGGGCAACACGTCGGCATGCACATCGGTGATGCCCAGCGCCTGCGCCACCCCTTTTGCACTGCCCGCGTTGTCGCCAGTGATGAGCACCGAGCGAATGCCCATTTTCTGCAACGCGCTGACGGCCGCTGCGGCGCTGGCCTTCGGGGCGTCGCCGAAAGCCAGCAGACCCAACAGACGGGGCACGGCCGGAGCCTCCGCCGACGCAGTCGTTGGCCGATCAGACGGCACCTCTGCCAGCCAAGACACCGTGCAGCCGCGCGCCTGCCATTCAGCCGCCGCCGCAGCTAGCGCCGTCATATCGACGTTCAACTCCTGCATGAAACGGCTGCTGCCCAGACGCAGTTCGCGGCCCTGGACGAGTGCCGCGACACCGCGGCCCGACACGGCACGAACGGCCGTTGCCGGCGCGATCACAAGCCCTTCGCTTCTTGCCGTGTTCATCACGGCCGAAGCCAGTGGATGCTCGCTGCCGGCCTGCACCGCAGCGCTGGCCGACAGCAGCGCGGCCCGGTCGATCGATGCCGAGGTTGCGGATGTCGGCACGGCTGCCATCAGTTCCGGCTTGCCGACGGTCAAGGTGCCGGTCTTGTCGAAGGCCACCACCGTCACGCCATGCGCCACTTCCAAAGCCTCGGCATCCTTGATGAGGATGCCCACTTTGGCGGCTGCACCGGTGCCCACCATGATGGCCGTTGGCGTAGCCAGGCCCAAGGCACAGGGGCAGGCGATCACCAACACCGCCACGGCGTTCAGGATGGCCGCCTCCCAGTCGCCCGTGTTCAAGCCCCAGCCGAGTACGGTGACCAACGCGATGACGATCACCACCGGCACGAAGACCGCGCTCACCCGGTCCACGAGCCGCTGGATGGGTGCCTTCTTGGCCTGTGCCGATTCGACCAGACGTACGATGCGCGCCAGCGTCGATTCGGCACCCACCGCGGTCGTTTGCACCACCAGCAGGCCTTCGCCGTTGACCGCGCCGCCGGTGACCTTGTCGCCGCCGTGCTTGGCCACCGGCAGGCTCTCACCCGTGATCAGCGATTCATCGACGTCGCTGCTACCCTCCATCACCTGGCCGTCCACTGGCACGCGTTCGCCGGGGCGCACGACCACGAGGTCGCCGACGCGAACCAACGCGGCCGGCACCTCGGTATCGACGCCGTCCCTGCGCACGCGGGCGGTCTCGGGGCGCAATGCATTCAGCGCCCGGATCGCCTCGGTTGTCTGGCGCTTGGCGCGCGTTTCCATCCACTTGCCCAGCAGCACCAGCGTGATGACCACGGCCGAGGCTTCGAAATACAACTGCATGCTCTGGTTGCCATAGCGCAGCAGTTGCACCAGGCTCAGGCCGTAGCCGGCGCTGGTGCCCAGGGCGACCAGCAAGTCCATGTTGCCGCTGCCCGCTCTGAGGGCCTTCCACCCCGCACGGTAGAAGCGCGCGCCCAGCCAGAACTGCACCGGCGTGGCCAGTGCAAGCTGAATCCAGCCCGGCAGCATCCAGTGCTGGCCGAACAGCAGGCCGATCATCGGCAGCACCAGCGGCGCCGAAAGGGCAGCAGCGACCGCCACGGGCCACCATTCCGCAGATCGCCGGGTGGCCCCGCCGGCGCCAGCGTCCGCCACGGATTCGGCGTGTCGCGGCGTCGCCACGTAGCCCGCGCGCTCCACTGCGGCAACGAGCGCCGCCTCGTCGATCTGGCGAGTGGCCAGCGTGACGGATGCGGACTCGGTGGCCAGGTTGACCTCGGCCCGCACTACGCCCGGCACGCGCAGCAGGGCCTTCTCGACGCGCGAAACGCACGACGCGCAGGTCATCCCGTCGATGGCCAGCGTCACGCTGCTTTCGCCGACGGTGTAACCCGCCTTCTCAATCGCCAAGCGAAGGTCTGCCAGGCCAATGCCCGGTGCCGACCGGACGCTGGCCGCCTCGGTCGCCAGATTCACGCTGGCCTCGACGACGCCGGGCATCTTTTGCAAGGCGCGCTCTACGCGTGCCACGCACGACGCGCAGGTCATGCCCTCGATGGGCAGGCTCCAGTCGAGCAGGGCGCCTGGTTTGGTGATGGGTGCAGTGACAGCGTTCATGGTGTGCGGCAGTGGTTGCGGTCCGCTTGCAAGGCATTCACGATGCAGTCGACAGGCCGACGATTGAATATGCAAACAGTCTCAAGCTTTCCATCATGGGAATGTCAAGAGAATTGCGTCGGAACACCCTTCAGCCAGCAGGGTCAGCGACATGCGCACGTGACCCTACCACCGTGGCAAGGTCGACCATGATCGTTCCAACATCTCAAGGAACACCCGTGCTCGAACTTACTCTCCCCACCATGACCTGCGGCCATTGCGTGAGCGTCGTCACCAAGGCCATCAAGCAGACTGATCCGCGGGCATTGGTCGAAGTCGACCTCGCCAGCCACCGCGTGCGCGTCGAGACCACTGAAGACCGCGAGACCATCGCGTCGGCGGTTGCCGCGGCGGGGTACGTGCCGGACTGAGCGAGCTTGGTGCCGGCGAACGTCGCGCGACTGATTCTTGGGTGCGTTGACGCACAGTCAATGCATTCGTAAGCTGCGATGCTTGGAAGCGGAACTGTGCGGCGGTTCAAGGATTCCACATGCCCAATCAAATCGAAGAAGCTTGTCTGCGCGCGTGTAACGAATGTGCCGCGGCTTGCCTGCAGTGCGCGACGGCTTGCCTCCAGGAGGCGGACCCCAAACCGATGGCGCGTTGCATCGCGTCGGATCTGGAGTGTGCCGACATTTGCCAACT
>JANNSU010000043.1:0-2202 GCA_031394355.1 Betaproteobacteria bacterium
TACTACCTGATCCCGCGCCTGTTCGGCCGTGAGCAGATGCACTCGGTGAAGTTGATCTCCGCGCACTTCTGGATCGCAACCCTCGGCGTCGTGCTTTACATCTCCGCGATGTGGATTGCGGGCGTGATGCAGGGTCTGATGTGGCGCGCCGTCAATGCCGACGGCACGCTCACTTACACGTTCGTTGAAAGTGTGAAGGCGACGTATCCGTACTACGTGATCCGTCTGCTCGGCGGCATCCTGTTCTTCAGCGGCATGTTGCTGATGGCCTGGAACATGTTCAAGACCATCGCCGCCGGAAAGGCCTACGACGCGCCGATTGCCGAGCTGGATTCACCCCCACCCGCGCCCGCTGGTGCCGTGGCCGCGCAGGGAGCCTGACATCATGAAATTCACCCACGAAACCATTGAACGCAACGTCGGCTGGCTCGCTGTGCTGGTCGTCCTCGTGGTCAGCGTTGGCGGCCTGGTCGAGATCGTCCCGCTGTTCTTCCAGAAATCCACTACCCAGCCCGTGGCCGGTCTCAAGCCCTACGCAGCACTGGAGCTGACCGGACGCGACATCTACATCCGCGAGGGCTGCTACAACTGCCACTCGCAGATGATCCGGCCCTTCCGCGCCGAGACCGAGCGCTATGGTCACTACTCCGTCGCGGGTGAATTCGTCTATGACCGTCCGTTCCAGTGGGGCTCCAAACGCACCGGCCCGGATTTGCATCGGGTGGGCGGCCGCTACTCGGACGAATGGCATCGCCTGCACCTGCGAAATCCACGTGACCTGGTACCGGAGTCGAACATGCCCGCCTACAGCTGGCTGCAGAAGTCGCCGTTGGATCCCGAGTCCATCGCGCCGAAGATGCGCGCGCTGCAGAAATTGGGAGTCCCCTACACCGCGGCCGATGTGGCCGGTGCGGCGGCACTCCTCAAGGGCAAGAACGAAGAAGACGCGCTGATCGCCTATCTGCAGGGCCTGGGCACCGCGCTGAAGCCAGTCAAATAACGGACGGAATGATCATGGATGACATCAACCTGTTGCGTACAGTAGTGACGGTGGCAAGCTTCATCGCCTTTGTCGGGATCGCGGTCTGGGCCTGGTCGCCCAGACAGGCAAAGCGGTTCGAGGAAGCGGCCAATCTGCCGTTCGCCGATGAAAAAGACAAGCACATGGAGAACCGGTCATGAGCGACTTCACCAGTGACTTCTGGGGCTTGTTCATCGCGGCTGCCACGCTGGTCAGCATTGTGGGCTGCGGCGTACTCCTGTTCATGCTGTCCACCAAGCGGCTGCCACCCGGTGCCAAGCCTGATTTGCATGGCCATGTCTGGGACGGCAACCTTCAGGAATACAACAACCCGCTGCCGCGCTGGTGGATGTGGCTCTTCTACATCACTATCGTGTTTTCGATCTTCTATCTGATTCTGTATCCCGGCCTGGGCGCGTTTGACGGTACCGGCAAGTGGTCCTCCACAGGGGCCTATGAGGCGGAGATGAAAACAGCCGAGAGCAAGTACGGCCCGATCTTCAACCAGTACGCGACCATGGACCTGGCCCAGGTTGCGAAGGACCCGAAGGCCCGGGCCATGGGTGAGCGACTCTTCCAGAACCACTGTGCGCAATGCCACGGTGCGGACGCTGGCGGTGGCATCGGATTCCCCAATCTGCGTGACACGGATTGGCTGTATGGCGGCGACCCGGCCATCATCAAGGCATCCATCACCGAGGGCCGCAACGGCGTCATGCCGGCGCTGGGCGAGGCCGTCGGGGGCGAGCTCGGCATCGCGCAGGTTACCGCCTACGTCCGTTCATTGTCTGGTCTGAAACACGATGCGGCCCAGGCCAAGGAAGGTCAGGCGAAATTCGCAATCTGCGCCGCGTGCCACGGTGCGGAAGGCAAGGGCAACCCGGCGATGGGCGCACCAAATCTCACTGACGGCATCTGGTTGTATGGCAGCTCCGAAGCCACCATTGCCGACACCATTCGCGTGGGCCGCAACAACGTCATGCCTGCGCAGAAGCCATTCCTGGGTGAAGCCAAGGCACATCTGCTGGCAGCGTACGTTTACGGCTTGTCGCAAAAGTAGCGCCGACGCGCCCGGTCCGCTGCTGCGTATATTCGCAGCAGCGGACCGCGCTGCCCGGCCCGTCCAGCTTCACCTTCAGCCCCACCATCGGCCACCCGTCCCCCCCCCTCCCCCGCTACGG
>JANNSU010000052.1:0-18622 GCA_031394355.1 Betaproteobacteria bacterium
CAAAAGGGGCTGGATCAATACATCCGCTACTACAATCAACATCGCATCAAGCTGAAACTAAAAGGGCTGAGTCCCGTGCAATACAGAACTCAGCCCTTGCATGCCTAACAAACAACCGTCCAACAAATGGGGGTCAGTTCACGAAGCGCCCGTTGTGATTGATGCAAATATTCGTCCTGGACATAACCAACCTGGACCCCGATTTTCATCGGGGTGACTTTCCTTGCGCGATTCCGCGCTCGGAAAGTCAATTGTCCAGCTTGATGTTCGCATCCTTGACCACCTTGGCCCACTTGGTGATTTCGCTGTTGATGAAGGCCTCGAACTCCTTGGGCGACTGGCCGCCGACCGTAGCGCTCTGGGCTTCCCAAATTTTCTTCAGCTCTGGCTCATTCATCGCCTTGATCACTTCCGCATGCATGCGGTTGATGATCTCTGGCGGCGTGCCCTTGATGCCCCAGATGGCGTACCAGGTCGTGAGCTCGAAGTCCTTGTAGCCCAGTTCCTGCAGCGTGGGTGCATCGGGGATCACGTTGGAACGCTTGGTGGACGTCACCGCCAGCGGGATGAGCTTGCCGGCCTTGATTTGCGGCGAGGACGACGCCATGCCATCGAAGGCGAGATCGATCTGCCCTGCGATCAGGTCCTGCATCATGGGACCAATGCCCTTGTAGGGAACATGGGTCATGTCGATGCCAGCCATCTTCTTGAACATCTCGGCCGCTATGTGGTGCGAGGCGCCGCTGCCGGCGGAGCCGTAGTTGAGCTTGCCGGGATTAGCCTTGGCGAACTTGACCAGGTCATCCATGGTCTTGAAGCCGGTCTTGGGATGGACCACCACTGCGTTCGGTACCGATCCCAGCACGGTGATGGGGATGAAGTCCTGACGCAGGTTGTAGGTGAGCTTCGGGTAGATCGATTCGGCGATGGTGTGATGGATGGCACCGATGAAGAAGGTGTAGCCGTCACCGGGCTGTTTTGCAGCGGATGCGGCACCAACCGTGCCACCTGCGCCACCCTGATTCTCCACAATGACCTGCACACCCAGCGACTGCGACAGCTTGGCCGCCAGCGGGCGGGCGAAGGCATCGGTGCCGCCGCCAGCGGGGAAGGGATTCATGAACTTGATGGGTTTGTTCGGCCAGCCGGACTGGGCCAGTGCTGCCGGTGCCACGAAGGTTGCGGCCAATGTCAGGGCCGCAGCCGCAATGATGCTGCGTCGTTTCATGCTCATCCTCCAGATGTTTTTAGGTTGTTGGTGATTCAGTCAGCCGGTCGTGCATTCCGCAGCCGTCTTTGCGGCGATCGTACAAAATGTGCGGCCGTCTTTGTGGCGGTCGTACTCAACGTGCAGCCATCTTTGCGGCGGTTGTACTCAATCCGCAGCCATCTTCGTGGCTGTCACCTAGTCAGCGGCCAGCTTAACGGCCTTAACTGCTGCTGCGCATTCTGCTAGATAACCCATTGCCGCGTCCACGCCACCTTTTGAGTGGGGCACACCGGAAATGTTCAAACCCATCTCCACACCCGCCAGCGTGCCCATCAGCGTGAGATCGTTGAAATCGCCAAGGTGGCCGATTCGGAACACCTTGCCGGAAAGCTTGTGGAGCCCCATGCCCAGTGACATGTCGAACGCATCCAGAATGGCTGCGCGCAGCTTGTCCGCGTCGTGTCCGGCGGGCATCATCACCGCCGTCAGTGCCGAGCTGTATTCGGCCGGATTGGCGCAGAGTATTTCCAGGCCCCAGGCACGCACGGCGCGACGGGTGGCTTCTGCATGGCGGTCGTGGCGGGCGAACACATTGTCCAGGCCTTCCTCATGCAGCATCAGAATGGCTTCGCGCAAACCATAGAGCAGATTGGTGGACGGCGTGTAGGGGAAAAATCCGGTCTTGTTGGACGCGAGCATTTCGCTCCAGTCCCAGAACGACTTTGGCAGGTTTGAATTCTTGTGTAGCGCGATGGCCTTTTCCGACAATGCGTTGAAGGACAATCCCGGCGGCAGCATCAGGCCCTTCTGCGAGCCACCCACCGTGACATCCACGCCCCATTCGTCATGGCGATAGTCGATGGAGGCCAGCGAGGAAATGGTGTCGACCATCAAGAGCGCAGGATGTCTGGCGTTGTCGATGGCCTTGCGCACGAGCGGAATGCGGGTTGTCACGCCGGTGGATGTTTCGTTGTGGACCACACACACTGCCTTGATCTGGTGATGTACATCCTCGACCAGTTTGGCTTCCACTTCGGCAGCATTCACACCATGCCGCCAGTCGCCGGGAATGAACACCGGCTGCAGGCCGAGCTTGATGGCCATCTTTTGCCAGAGCGTCGCGAACTGGCCGGTCTCGGCCATGAGTACCTTGTCGCCCGGATTCAGGGTGTTGACCAGTGCTGCCTCCCATGCGCCCGTGCCCGAGGCGGGATAGATGATCACTGGCTGTTCGGTCTTGAAAATGGTCTTGATGCCGTCCAGCACCTCAAACCCAAGTGCTTGGAATACGGGGCCCCGATGGTCGATGGTCTGGCTGTCGATGGCCCGCAAGATGCGGTCCGGGACATTGGTCGGGCCGGGGATTTGAAGGAAATGGCGGCCGGAACGGTGGGTCATATTGAAATCCTCTTGCGGAGACGGCTCAAGTTTTGTATACAATAGTGAGGCTGAGGTCTGCTGTCAATATGGCTCTGCAGCAATTGCGCTGAGTCAAGAAAACTCGGAACCATGACTTTTTGCATACAAAACCACCATGCCTCTCCACACCATCGCTCCCGTTGAGTCCGAGGCCGGCAACACGCTTCAGGAAGACACCACGCGTCACTTGAGAGACCTCATCATCACGGGTGCTCTGGTGCCGGGGATGCGTCTCAATGAGCGCGAGCTGACCGAAAAGCTGGGTGTGTCGCGCACACCCTTGCGTGAGGCCACGCGGCGACTGGCTTCCGAAGGATTGGTGGAGTTGCTGCCGCATCGCGGTGCCATCGTTGCCCACATTGACCAGACCCGGGTACGGGAGACGCTCCAGGTCATGGGCGTGCTGGAGGCCCATGCCGGTGAGCTGGCCTGCGTGCAGGCGACGGAGGCCGATCTCAACGAAATCCGCGCGCTGCACTACGAGATGCTGGCAGATCGTGCGCGTGAAGACCACCAGAGCTACTTCGCCCGCAATCAGGCCATCCACTTCAAGATCATCGACTGCGCCGGCAATGCCGTGCTGTCGCAGAGCTATCGCGCGCTCAACGACCAGGTCCGGCGCGTGCGTTACCAGGCCAACGTCAATCGCGAGCGCTGGGATCAGGCGATTGCCGAGCATGAGGAGATTCTCGCCGCGCTGCTTGCCCGCGATGTCACGCGGGTGAAAGCGCAGCTCGCCCACCACCTCGCCAACAAGATGGGCGTGGTGGCGAAGTCGCTGGCGGCGTTGCAGGCGGCGGCGGAGTAAATCTTGGAAGTTCAACTGCAAACACAGATGAACACAGATGAACACGGATAGAGGCAGCCATATTGAAGTGGTCGGTCGTGCATGCTTGCGAATATTCGCTTTGGCAGCACATCAGCTATCTGTGTTCATCTGTGTTCATCCGTGTTTGCGTTGGGGTGGAATGGCATGAGCACCCAGCCCATCCACTTCGCACCAACCGCCACGCACCCGCTCGCGGAGAAGCTGCGACAACACGTCGACGGCGAGGTCTACTTCGATGCCGCCTCGCGTGGCCGCTACGCTACCGACGCATCCATTTACCAGATCATGCCCATCGGCGTGGTGGTGCCACGCACGGCGGACGCTGCGCTGGCGGCGTTGCAGATCGCGGCGGAGGCAGGCGTGCCCATCCTGCCGCGCGGTGCCGGGACGTCGCAGTGTGGCCAGACGGTGGGTGCCGCGCTGGTCATCGACAACAGCAAGTATCTGAACCAACTTGTATCGCTGGATGTGGCGGCGAAGCGCGCCGTGGTGCAGCCCGGCATGGTGCTGGACCACCTCAACGCGCAATTGAAGCAGCACGGTCTCTGGTATCCGGTGGATGTGTCCACGTCCGCGCAGGCCACACTCGGTGGCATGGCGGGCAACAACTCCTGCGGCTCGCGCTCCATCGCCTACGGCAACATGGTGCATCGCGTGGCAGGCATCGATGCGTGGATGCCATCGGGCGAGCGGGGTTACTTCGGGGCTGCGCATGACATGCAGGGTGCATTGCGAATATTCGCAGACAAGGCGGCCGCACTCTGGGTGCGCGAGAAGGATGAAATCGCCGCCCGCTTTCCTGCCGTGCAACGTCGTGTCGCCGGTTACAACCTCGATGAGCTGGCGCCTGACCGCATCAACCTCGCCAAGCTGCTGGTGGGCAGCGAAGGCACGCTCGCTTACTTCGAGCGCCTGCATCTGGACCTGATTCCGCTGCCTATGCAAAAGGCGCTCGGTGTCTGTCACTTTCCCAGGTTTCACGATGGCATGGATGCCGCACAACACATTGTGAAGCTGGGGCCGTGCGCGGTGGAGCTGGTGGACCGCACCATGCTCGATCTCTCGCGACGAATTCCGGCGTTCAAGAAGACCGTGGATACCTTCTTGAAAGGGGAGCCCGACTGTGTGTTGCTGGTGGAATTCGCGGGTGAAGCGCAGGCGGAACAGCTGGCGCGCTTAAGGCAGCTTGTCGAGCTCATGGGCGACTTGGGATTCCCCGGCGGAGTCGTGGAAATCATCGATCCGACATTGCAGAAGGCAGTCTGGGAAGTGCGAAAAGCCGGGCTCAACATCATGATGTCCATGAAGGGAGAGGGCAAGCCAGTCAGCTTCATCGAAGACTGCGCCGTGCCCTTGGAGCATCTCGCGGAATACACGCGCCGTCTCACCGAGGTCTTCCACAAGCACGGCACCGAAGGCACCTGGTACGCGCATGCGTCGGTCGGCTGCCTGCATGTGCGGCCCATCCTGAACATGCGTGCCGATGGTGCAGCGAAAATGCGTGGCATCGCCGAGGAGGCAGCCGAACTGGTGCGCGAATACAAGGGCGCCTATTCCGGTGAGCATGGCGACGGGCTGGTTCGCTCGGAATGGATCGAGCCGTTCTTCGGCCCACGCCTCACTGCGTCGCTGGCGGAGATCAAATCCTGGTTCGATCCGAAGGGACTCATGAACCCCGGCAAAATCGTGAAGCCATCGAAGCAGGATGATCGTTCGCTGTTTCGCTTCAAGCCCGACTACCGCATTGCTAATATTCGCACCGGGCTGGACTGGTCTGAGTGGGGAAATGATCCGGCCGGCGGGCTCGCGAGTGCGGTGGAGATGTGCAACAACAACGGCCACTGCCGCAAGTTCGACGCCGGCACCATGTGTCCGAGCTATCGGGTCACGAAGGATGAGCAGCACGTCACGCGCGGTCGTGCCAACACGCTGCGGCTGGCGTTGTCGAACCAGCTGCCAGGGAACAAAAATTCGGGCGGCGGCTTCATGTCGGAAAGTGTTGCTGAGGTCATGGATCTTTGCGTGTCCTGCAAAGGCTGCAAGCGCGACTGCCCGACTGGCGTGGATATGGCGAAGATGAAGATCGAGTTTTTGCATCAGTACAAGCAGAAGCACGGCTTCACGCTCAAGGACAAGGTGATTGGCTATCTGCCGCGCTATGCGCCGTGGATGAAGCGGTTTGCGCCGTTGGTGAATGCCCTGCAGGGACTGGGAAAGCCCTTGCTGGGGTTTGCGGCAGCGCGCTCGCTGCCAACCTGGAAGCGTGATATTTCAAAGGGCAGCAACGAAATCCCCCTCAATCCCCCTTTTGCAAAGGGGGAAGGCAAACCGCTACCATCAATGGGAGCAGGGGCAGGTCACGCAACCACCTTGGGTTCGCCACCCCCCTTTGAAAAAGGGGGGCAGGGGGGATTTGGGCTGGTTGCCGCGAAAGAAGTGGTCCTCTTCGCTGACACCTTCAATACAAGTTTTGAACCCGGCAATGTCAGCGCGGCCGTTGAAGTGCTTGAGGCAGCGGGGTATCACGTTCATTTCGCGTCGAGGGCTGGCGAACGTGCTGCGTGCTGTGGCCGCACGTTCCTCTCTGTTGGCATGGTCGACGAAGCCCGTGCCGAGGCGAAGCGCACGCTGGAAATTCTGAAACCCTTCGTCGACCGGGGCGTTTCTGTCGTGGGTCTGGAGCCTTCCTGCCTGCTGACGCTGCGCGACGAGTTCAAGTCGTTGCTGCCAGGCCCGGCTGCGGAAGCGCTGGCGGCAAAGGCGATGCTGTTCGAAGAGTTTCTTGTGGTGGAGAAGCGGGCAGGGCGTCTTGACCTCACATTGAATCCACTACAGGAAAAGTCTGCATTGGTACATGGCCACTGCCACCAGAAAGCGTTCGATGCATTCAGCCCCGTGATCGAGGTGCTGAAGTGGATTCCGGACCTCAAGGTGGACGCCATTGAGTCGTCCTGCTGCGGCATGGCCGGTGCATTCGGCTATGAGGCCAAGCACTACGATGTGTCGATGAAAATGGCCGAGCTGTCACTGCTGCCCGCCATACGCAAGGCGGATTCCGGCACGCTGGTTGTTGCGGATGGCACCAGTTGCCGTCATCAGATCCACGACGGCGCGGCGCGCGAGGCGGTGCATGTGGCGTGTGTGCTCGCCCGCGCGATCGGTCCGGCTGTGCAAAACTTGGCGTCATGACCTCACTCCTCGAACCTCTCAAACAGACCGTCGGCTTCACGCCCTTTGGCGATGTGGTCGGCAATCTCACTCTTGGCCGCGGTCGCATCGGCGATGCCGCCGTGCAGGTCGCGCTGATCGAAAACAAGATCGCATCCGGCTCGCTCGGCATCATGGAATGCAACAAGCTGGCGCAACTGTTCCGGCTGGCGGCGAAGGACTCGAAGCCGCTGATTCTCTATCTCGACTCCGCCGGCGCGCGTGTGTCACAAGGGCTGCCTGCATTGGGCGCATTTCGCAGCATGTATCGCGCGGCGATGGAGCTGGCGGTGACACCCGCACGCGTGGTCACGGTACTCGGCACAAATTGTTATGGCGGTGCCAGCATGCTTGCGCATCTGGGGCGTACGCGAATATTCGCGAAGCAAACGCAGCTCGCCATGTCCGGCCCGTCCATCCTGGCGCAGGCTGCCGGCAGCAATCCGCTGGATGACATGTGGCGAGCCATTGCGCAGGCCAGCATCGGGGCGGAAGCGCGCAGCAAGGTCAATCCCGCCAACCGATTGGGCGATGCGCTGGCGGCCCAGCTCACGCTGGCCTTGCAAGCGCCGCCGGTTGATCCGAAGAAGCGCCATGCCGAACTGGGCGAGCGTCTGGGAAAGCTGCGTGATGCACTGGGCGTCCCGCCTGCGCCGTTCACGCGTCGCGACCTTGAGAAGCTCTTCTCGGGCCAGTATGTGCTCGGCGAACGCGATGGCTTTGTCACCGGTGAAGCGACGCTGGAGGAGGTACGTTACCGGGTGATGGGCATCATCGGTGGCAAGCCTGTGAGCGCAGCGAAAGCCTGGGCCCTGGCCAATGCAGCCTGGCAGGCACCCAAGGACCTGCCCATCCTGTTGTTGCTCGATGCGGATTCGCACTCGTCCCGCATTGATGACGAGAAGTTGATTCTGTCCGAATATTTGTTTGATCTCTCGCTCGCGCTGCATCAGGCAGTACCTGCGCGGCTGGTGGTGGCCGGTACGTCGGGTGGCGGCAGCTTTGTCGCATTCTCGGCGGCCGCGACCCGTCTCGGACTCGTGCAGGGAGTCACCATCCAGCTGCTGCCCGGCTCCGCGATTGCCAGCATCCTGGGCGAGAACAAGGACGCCGCCATTGACTTCGCCGAAGCCAAAAAGGCCGGCGTGGCAGAAGAAGAAATCAAGATCGGGTTGGTACCCGGCCTGGTTGAATGAGCAGACTTGACAGGAACAGCATGAACCAGAACTTGTATGCACTTTTCGAATCACGCTTCCCGGTTGATCGCGATGCCGTGTTCCTCGAAACCGAGCATGGCAGCACGGTGAGCTTCCGCGATCTGGACGAGGTCACGGCACGCTTCGCGTCTTACTTCACCGGGCTGGGTCTGAAGCCGGGTGATCGCGTGGCGGCGCAGGTGGAGAAGTCGCCCCAGGCGCTGTTCCTGTACCTCGGCTGCCTTCGCGCAGGGCTGGTCTGGTTGCCGCTCAACACGGCCTATCAATCCGCAGAGGTGGAGTATTTCCTCGGCGACGCCGAGCCGCGCGCCGTCATCGCCCAGCCGAAGACCTTGGTCTGGATGGATGCTATCTGTACCCGACTCACCATCCCGCACTTGCTCACGCTGGATGAACACGGGCAAGGCACGCTGATCGAGCGTTCTGCTGCCGCGACCACTACATTCGACACGCTGATGCGGGGCGCGGACGATCTCGCCGCCATCCTCTACACCTCTGGCACGACCGGTCGTTCCAAAGGGGCCATGATCACCCATCGCAACTTGAGCTCGAACGCATTGGCGTTGCACAAGACCTGGGGATTCCGGCCCGGGGACGTGCTGTTGCATACGCTGCCGCTGTTTCACGTGCATGGCCTGTTCGTGGCCTGTCATTGCGCCTTGCTCAACGGCGGGAAGATGATTTTCCATTCCCGCTTTGAAGCGGCAGCGGTCATGCGTGCTTTGCCGTATGCGACCGTGTTCATGGGTGTGCCCACCTATTACGTCCGCCTGCTGGCTGACGACAAGTTCGACGCGGCACACACTGCGAATATTCGCCTTTTCATCTCCGGCTCGGCACCGTTGCTGACGGAAACGTTCGGGGCCTTCCGTGAGCGCACCGGAAAGGTGATCCTCGAACGCTATGGCATGACCGAGACCGGCATGATCACGTCCAATCCGCTGGACGGTGAACGCAAAGGGGGCACAGTGGGCCCGCCGCTGCCCGGCGTGTCCGTACTGGTGGTGGGCGCTGATGGCGCACCGCTCAATACCGATGAGATCGGAGACATTCTGGTCAAAGGCGACAACGTGCTGCCGGGGTACTGGCGCATGCTCGAGAAGAATGCGGAAGAGTTCACTGCCGATGGCTACTTCAAGACCGGTGATGTGGGCAAGCTCGATAGAGAGGGCTACCTGTCCATCGTTGGTCGCAGCAAAGATCTCGTCATCACGGGCGGCTATAACGTGTATCCCAAGGAGATTGAGCTCCTGCTGGACGAATTGCCCGGCGTGGCCGAATCTGCCGTGATCGGCGTGCCGCATCCGGATTTTGGTGAAGCCGTCACGGCTGTTGTCGTGCAAAAGCCCGGGGCCACGCTGGTCGAGAGCGATGTCATCGCAGCTCTGAAGGGAAAGCTGGCCAACTTCAAGGTGCCCAAGCGCGTGCATGTGGTGAATGATCTGCCGCGAAACGCCATGGGCAAGGTGCAGAAGAACGTGTTGAGGCAACAGTTCGACAAGGGGTGACACGATGAGGGAGACACGATGAGCGAAACAAGATGAGCGAAACACGTGGCACGACACTCGGCAGGCTGGGCAGCATGGTGGGCTCGATCAAGGCGCTGGCCTTGCCGCGCGCGGAGCGCCGGGCCGGCCGTCTCGCCAAGTTGCTGGCAACGCTCATCTCCGAACGGGGCGAGGCGACCGGTGCCGTCATGTCGCGCCGCGCTGTGGCGCTCTACAGGGGGCTGGATGAAGTCGGGCGCCGACACTTTTTCGATCATCTGGTACGCGATTTCTCACCCAATCCCCGTCAGGTGCTCTCGGCGGCAGAGGCCTACTTCAAGGAACCGACGCCCGCCAATCTCGCGTTTCTGCAGTTTGTCGCCGAGCCACCGCGTCAGGAAGTGTTTCGGCGCATGAACATGGCACCCTGCGGCACGGAGGTGCTGGTGTCAATGCGCACGGCGCTCCTGAAGGAGCTGAAGGCACATGCCGACTATGCTGTCATCGACCAGGACCTGCAGCATCTCTTCGGTTCGTGGTTCAACCGCGGCTTTCTGCAACTTCGCCGTATCGACTGGAACACGCCTGCTGCGATTCTGGAAAAGCTCATCGTCTATGAGGCGGTGCATGAAATTCAGGGCTTTCCCGATCTCAAACGCCGCCTCGCCGCAGATCGTCGCTGCTTCGGCTTCTTCCATCCCGCTTTGCCGGATGAGCCACTCATCTTCGTGGAGGTGGCATTCACGGATCAGCTGCCCAGCTCGGTGGCGCCCATTCTCTCGCTCGACAGCGTGGTTGGTGATCCGAGGAAGGCGCGCTGTGCCATCTTCTATTCCATCACCAGTTGTCAGGATGGATTGAAGGGCATCTCGTTCGGCAACTTTCTCATCAAGCAGGTGGCGGCCGATTTGCATGCGGAGCTGCCCAATTTGCGAATATTCGCAACACTGTCGCCGGTACCGGGCTTCGTGCGCTGGCTCGCCAAGCAGGTGGCAGAGCGCCATCGCTGGGCGGATGAGTCCGTGCGTCAGGAAGTGCAGGGTTTTTTGAAGCGCCAGGCGCTGCCGCCACCAGAATCTGCCGAGCGAGTCGAACAACTGCTGGCCTGGTATCTCACCCGCGAATGGGATGCCGGCCATTCACGCGATCCGGTGGCGCGATTCCACCTCGGCAATGGTGCGCGGCTGGAGCGCATCAACCGAGCTGCCGATCTCGGCAGCAAGGGCGTGGGCCAGTCATTGGGTTTCATGGTCAACTACGGCTATGACCTCGGCTATGTTGAAGCCAACCATGAGGCCTATGTGAATCAGCACAAGGTGGCAGCGGCGAGCTCGGTCGACAAGGCGGCGCGTGCCGCGGAGGCATTCTGGTCCCGCGTCGACCCGGAAAAGCTGGCGGGCAGGTAAACTCCGCGCCTTGGTCCGCCGTTACTGGGATTGAGCATCGATATATGTCAAGACTTGAGATGTTGCTCGATACACCCGATATAGTGACTATCTACAACTGCGGACACGGACTGCGCTGAATAAAAATCATGATTGTTTTCAACCTCATCTGCCCTGACCAGCATGGCTTTGAAGGCTGGTTTGCTTCGAGCGAGGGATTCGAGCGTCAGCTGGAGTCCGGCCTGGTCTCGTGCCCCATCTGTGGCGATGCGAATATTCGCAAGGCGCTGTCAGCACCGCGACTCAACCTGGGCGCCGTAGCGGAAGCCGCGCCTGCGACGGCGTCGGCCGATGCATCCCAAGCCTATCTCGGCACGCAGCCCATGCTGATGCAGCAGTTCAAGCGATTCATCCTGTCCCACACCGAGAACGTTGGTGCCGAGTTTGCAGAAACCGCAAGGCGCATGCACTACGGCGAGGAGTCCCACCGCAACATTCGCGGCAAGGTGAGCGCAGATGAAGCCGCCGAGCTGCGTGACGAAGGCATCCACGCAGTCAACCTGCCGCCGGAAATGGTGTTGGACGAAACGGTGCAGTAACGCGAATATTCGCATTGCATGGGATGCGAGTTGAAAGGGCCGACGCTGTCGGCCCTTTGCATTGTTGCTCCAGGTTGAGTATGTCGGGTGTTGCAAACAACTGGACACATACGCCGCGTTCAGGGCACCACATTCTTACTGGTTTGATCGACGCTGAATCAATTCCCTGACAGTCGTCGGCAGTATGGCGCGCAGCGCGTTGCCTAGAGTGGATTCGTGCCGTTGCCAGAACACACCTGCGGCAACGAGTGCGAGCCCCACTGCAGTCAGGGCGACCGGAAACAGCATGCTGTCCTTGAAGACGGAGTGGGACAGGTGCCCTAGATACAGTGCCACGCCGATACCGCCAAAGACGGCGAAGACCCTGCGCGAAAGCATTGCGCCTGCCGCGATCAGGAGAATGTTGATGCAGCAGTACAGGAACTTCCCCAGCTCGCTGTTTGAGTTCATGCTGGTCAGCCCACCCCAGAATGTCAGCGTCCCGAAAATGTACAGCCAGAATGCAAAGTCCTTGCGTTGATCGGTCCGGATATCGACCATGAATCCAAACCCGATCATCAGCATGCCAAAGCCGGTCGAGACAAGCTTTCCCCTGTCCGAAAAGAACTCGGTGGCAGTGCCGCCGAACAGGAACGGTGCAAGGTCCATGCTGATGTACCAAAGCGTCACTGCAACGGGCAGGACGAGGAAGGGAAGACGATAGCGCCATAGCGCGATCGCACCGGCTACAAGCGTCATCAGTTCCATCAACATCCAGCGCCAGTCGATATGGGTGTGATAGTCGCGGTAGGCACTTTGGGCACCCGCTTCGGCGGGCCACATGCCGAGAATGTGCTGGGTGGCGTAGACAGCGAGTGGCGTCATCGCGACAGCCAGCGATGCCATGATGCCTGCGGGAATTGCCAACTGCCTGCGTCCGAGCAGCCACTCGGTCAGCACAATCGCAATGACACCATAGGCAAGGGAGATGGTCAGCAGACCCGGACCGCCGAACTGTTCCCATCCCAGCGTCATGAAGAGTGTCATGGCGCCGATGGCAATCATTCCTCCAAGGTAGTACAGGATGTGCGCCGCTCGAAACGTCGGCGTCTCCTGCTCTCGCTCCTGCAGAAATGCCCAAAGATCGGTGGCTTCTTTCTGGCCAACAAGTCCCTTGGCCACCGCCTCATCCAGCGTGCGCTGCGTGATCTGCACTATGCGTCCTCTCTCTCGGCGAAGAACGGGTGTGTCCTGATCTGCATGAGATACGTGGCGAGCCCCACCATGAAAATACCTTCGGCGAGTGCGACGGCTTCGTCCAGTGTCCAGCCCTGGCCGGGTGTTTCGGGCGGCAAAAGAAGTGACAGTGCGCCAAACAGAAAGCCCAGAAACACGGCGACCTTCCTGAGCGGCTCATCGCCCCACCAGAGGCCCCTGAAGAGATACATCAACAGTGCGGACATCGCCAGGACAACCATCCACCACACTTCGCCTTTGAGAAACAGCAATGCGGTATCCAGTGCCGAGAACGCGGCGAACAGCACGGCGATGATCACGATTCCCTGAGGACGCTGCGCGGCCTTGGTCGCCGCGTGACGACGATCCATGTCTGGGCTCAGCAACGGGGCTTCAGGTGGCTTGTAGGGATCTTCGGGGGTTGGCGGCACGTGGGTTTTGGAAGGGAGGGCAGATACGTGATTCTAAGGCGATGTCTGCACCGACGTGGTACTCGATTGTCATGCCGTCCTGCCACCCGGGACGGCGAAATCCAACTCTGCCGCTCTGGCTGTGCCGTTGACCCGTCCGGGATAGGCGAGCCATTGGATCACGGTGTTGAGATCATCGATGAGCATGGCGGCGTCGAGCCGGCGACCCGCCGGCAGGTCCATGTCTTTTGTCGTGTGCGCGTCGGACACCAGCGTGAGGTCATAGCCCCGCTCCAGCGCGGCATACGCGGTCGCGCGAATGCACCAGTTGGTCGCGGCTCCCGCGAGGATGATGTGCGACACACCCAGTCGCGCGAGGTTCTCATCCAGCGTCGTCTGTTCGAAGCCGGAATTGAACTGCTTGTGGACGGTCGTCTCGTCATCGCGCGGATCCAGCTCCGATACCCAGGCCCAGCCCTCGGAGCCACGCACATAGTCGTCATCGTTGTGCTGCACCCAGATGACCGGCACGCCCGCCGCTCGCGCACGGGCAACGACGAGCGCCACATTGCCGACAATGCGGTCTCGGTCGTGCGCGGTAGCGACGACATCACGCTGGACGTCAACGACAATCAGGGC
The DNA here is from genome assembly GCA_031394355.1 of Betaproteobacteria bacterium. GTDB lineage: Bacteria > Pseudomonadota > Gammaproteobacteria > Burkholderiales > Usitatibacteraceae > JAEUMY01. The sequence goes on from JANNSU010000052.1 coordinate 13,618, forward strand.
AGGCGTCTTGCCGGGGCGAATGGTGGACATGGTCAAGATTCTCTGGTGGGCGCTTCAGCGAGAAACAACAGGGTGATTATCGCGCAAGTTGCAATTGTTTCCGGCCGCCTCTGCTTGCGAATATTCGCATGGCCCGACGACTCCAACTGATCCCACGGGAGTCGTTGCAGCGCCCGTCACACAGGCCAGTGCCGAGATGACGGCTCATCAAGACCGGTCAGGCCGTATTTGCCGTCGGCTGCTCCAGTTCACCGCGCTTCATTGTCAACAGCGAGTAGACATAGCAGACCAGAACTGCTGCACAGATGGCGCTGCCTCTGAACCCGACAGGGGCGAACAAATAGGCGCTGTAGCACAGCGCCACGCGAGCCACCGCATGTCGCATCCCGGCAGGGTCGTCTGCTGCCCAGCCATAAGGAATCCAGATCACGCCCATGAGAATGGCGCCACCCAGAACGATGAACATGGGATTGCCACTGGCGCCGATGATGACGAGCGGCCACAGCATCACAACCATGATGAGAGACTGCAGGAACATGCCTGTCAGCGGATTGCTCATGGCTAATGGCGGATGGGGGATATCGGTAGGTCCCGCTCGTTCGGTCAGCGCGATGTGGCGACCGACAGCAGTGGACGCGCTGTCTGCGAAGTGTCGCAATGGGCAGCCATGCAACGGTCGGGGTTTCTACTTGTCACCAGGGCGAATGCCACGCAAAGCCCACGACCCGGCCCGTCGGGCGGTCGATCACGGCGGCAATGGTCTGGGTCTTTCCGATGAAGGGCAGATACCCCAGCCTGGATTCGTCACTGTCGCGCAGGGACGACGTGTAGGACACGTTGAGCGGGACGCCTGCCGGCAGTTTCTTGCGTAGTTCGTCAATCGGCTTCGCCGCGCTGCCGATCACCTTTTCATCCAACGGCCGATAGTACTTAGGGTAGCTCCAGTAATCTCGTCCACCTGAAGCCGCCTGCATGATGACCCGGTTGCGCTCCTGTATCTCTTTCGGCAAATCCGCCACGACCCACGCCGGTCCCAACATCCCAACGGAGCGATACGTGGGCACCGTGGCAGCGGCCAGATCTTCCGGACCCAAGTCGTTGGCCCGCACAATCAGGAAGCCGTCCTTGGCGAACACGACGAATGCGGGACGGGCCTCAGCGAGCGTGCTGAGTCCATAGACGAGCGCAGCAACCTGCAGGGAGGCGATCACCGCGTAGTCGATGAACAATGCCCGCCTGGACTTTCCCGGCGACGCGATGATCAGGGTAATGGTCGGGCCGAGCGTGACGTCGATACCCAGGATGATCAGGAAGATGCCGAAGCCACCCATGATGGCGAGCAGGGGCGACGGGTACCAGACTTGCGAAACAAGCAGGGCGGACAGGCTACCCACCAATGCCGAGACAGCAAGGTGGATCGCGAAGGCACGCAAGCGACGCGATTGCAGCGGGCGGAAGTTCATGGCGGATAGGCTGCGAAGGTCAAGGGCCGCATTGTATTCCCGCTCCTGCTGCAGCGTCAGTGCGAATTTTCGGAGCACTGACTGTGTCTTGTCGGGCTTTGGTGAGCGGAGGCGTCAAGGCGACACAGGCAGCGCTATCCATTTCGCCCCCAGTGCTGCGCAAACCCGGCTGACTGTTCTGGATGTGCGTCAGGAAGCCAAATCACCCAAACGCCTGAATCCCCGTAATCGCTCTGCCCAGAATCAACGCATGCACATCATGCGTCCCTTCGTAGGTGTTCACCGCCTCCAGATTCATCACGTGGCGGATGACGTGATACTCATCGGCGATGCCATTGCCGCCATGCATGTCGCGCGCGACGCGGGCGATATCCAGCGCCTTGCCGCAGGCGTTGCGCTTCACCAATGAAATCATCTCCGGGGCGACTCTGCCTTCGTCCATCAGCCGGCCAACGCGCAGTGAGCTCTGCAGGGCGAGCGCAATCTCGGTCATCATGTTGGCGAGCTTCAGCTGCACGAGCTGTGTGGCCGCGAGCGGCCTGCCGAACTGATTTCGGTCCAGCGTGTATTGCCTTGCTGCATGCCAGCAGAATTCCGCCGCACCCATGGCACCCCAACTGATGCCGTAGCGCGCCTTGTTGAGACAGCCGAAGGGCCCTTTGAGGCCTTTCACGTTGGGCAGGAGGTTGTCTTCCGGCACGAATACTTCATCCATGACGATCTCACCGGTGATGGAAGCACGCAGCGAAAACTTGCCTTCGATCTTGGGTGCGGAAAGGCCCTTCATGCCCTTTTCCAGGATGAAGCCGCGAATCTCGCCATCGTCATCCTTGGCCCAGACGACGAACACGTCGGCGATGGGCGAATTGGTGATCCACATTTTCGCACCGGAGAGGCTGTAGCCTCCCTCGACTTTCTTCGCACGAGTTGACATGGAGGCCGGATCGGAGCCGGCGTTGGGTTCGGTGAGGCCGAAGCAGCCGACCCAATCGCCGGTGGCGAGCTTGGGCAGATATTTCTCGCGCTGCGCCTCGGTGCCGTAGGCGTGGATGGGATGCATCACCAGCGAGGATTGCACGCTCATCGCTGAGCGGTAGCCGGAATCCACGCGTTCAACTTCACGCGCGATCAAGCCGTACGCCACACTGCTGACACCCGCGCAACCATAGCCTTCAATCGTCGGCCCCAGAAATCCCAGCGCGCCCATCTCCGTCATGATTTCGCGATGGAAATTCTCGTGGCGATTGGCCTCCAGCACGCGCGGCATCAGCTTGTCCTGGCAGTAGGCGTGGGCGGCGTCGCGGATCATGCGCTCGTCGTCCGTCAGCTGATCCTCAAGGAGGAAGGGGTCGTCCCATTTGAATGTGGCCTTGCTGGCACTGGTTGAAGAGGAGGGGAGTTCGTTGGGTTTCATCGTCTGGCTCCAGAGAGAGCCCGCATTTTACGCGTTGAGCCAATTTCATTCATTGCACTGCAAATGCAGGCAGGTAACCCACGCGAATATTCGCTTGCAAATGCGAACGGTTCGCATTAAGATATTGGCAAGTAATCAATTCCTGCCGCCATGACCAACCTGAAAAGTTCTCCCACTGCCAGCCGACAGCTTGCCCCCAGCGCCGAACCCACCCCGGGGTCAGGCGTATCCAGCGAATTGCTGCTGGGTGGCAAGTCTGAACTCAAGATCCGCCATAACGGCGAACTCTATTGCCTGCGGCAGACCCGCCTGGGAAAGCTGATCCTGACCAAGTAACCCACGCCAGCCAGCCAGCACGCAGAACCCTCTCATGGGTGCCACTGCGCAATGTGTGCCATGCCAGCCAACGACCTTTTCCATGAGGACCGCCATGCTGTGCGCACCACGCGAAAATGCCGAGGATGATCCGGAAGACCTGCACAGGTTGCTGGCGGCGACGCTACATCTCATGACGGCCTATGCCACCCAAGACCAGCTGGCCTGTCCGCTGCTGGCGGAGGTGATCTCGCGGCACCTGTCCGAGATTGCGCGTGCTACCGATAGCCATCACATCCTGCGGGCAACCAGCTCGGACCTGCAGAACCGTTGGAAGCTGCGCGCCAATGTGCCCGAGACCTGCCCGCGCCAGCCCTGGTGGCTGCGTTCGGTTGAGGGGCCAGCGGCCTGATGTACCGGGCGGAGCCGAAAATTTCCGGGTGCAACCTTTTCATCATTGTCGCTTGAGTGGGGAACGCGATACGTTTCACAGGGTCATAATTAAATTGCATCGGCATGCACTGCAACGATGTCTGCACACGCGCCACAAGTTTCACCCTGAAGAGGAGTCACCATGAAACTGAATTTGCACGCTTTGGCAATGAGTCTGGCCCCGGCCGTTCTTTGCACCGCGCTCTCCGTGTCCGCCCAATCCGCACCGGTGGTGGAGGTTGCGTTTGAAAAGCCGGAGAACTTCATGGATGCTTACCCCCGTTCCCGCGGCGGCTCGGACAAGGAATTGCAAGAAACGCTGGCTGACATCAAGCGAATATTCGCAGAGCAGGCTGTGCGCTATCTCAAGCCCGGTGACCGATTGAAAGTGACAGTTACCGATCTGGATCTCGCTGGCGAGATCGAGCCCGGCCCTTCGGGTGTGTTGGATCTGCGCATTCTGCGCAGCATCACCTGGCCCCGGATGACCGTGCGCTACACCTTCACTCGTGACGGGAAAGAAACCTCGGCCGAGGCAAAGCTCTCGGACCCGGGATACCAGGACGCTTCAGGTATCTGTGCGACATCGGGCAGGCTTTGCTACGAAAAGCAGATGGTCGGGCGCTGGCTGCAGCGGCAGTTCGGCTAGTCCACGCTGTCTGAGCGTTTCCGGCTCGCGAGGTGGCGGCCAAAATGGGTCGCTTTGGCTTAGCATTGCCAAACTTCCCACTCTTTGGAGCACGTCATGATTCGTACTGTCTTCGCTTTTTTCGCCTTGATGTGTCTTCAGCTCTCGTTGTCCGATGCCACCGCCCATGTCGGCGGTTGTGGCGAGAAGGAAGGTGTCGAAAAAGCCCGCTGCGAGCGTCACCAGAAGATGTTCGACAAGTGTGGGGTGTTGAAGGGCGAGGAACACTTCACGTGTGATCGTGAGTTTCTGCTGGCTCATCCGCTGGAATGCAGCAAACAGGTTGGTGACGAGAAGGGCAAGTGCGAGAAGGAAGTTGCCGCGTTCAAGACCTGCGAGGCGAACCCGGGGATGGCGTTCATGCGCTGCGTGCGGAAGGAGTCGGGTTCAAGCCCGATGGGGCATTGACACGCTGGGGGTGTGCATCATCGAGCACCTCAAATCCGCCCTGCCCCTCATGGCGCTACCTTAAGCATTTCTCCCCTCTCCCTGGATGGGAGAGGCAGGAGCTGGACTGAACCCCTCTCCCTGGATGGGAGAGGCAGGAGTTGGACTGAACCCCTCTCCCTGGATGGGAGAGGCAGGAGTTGGACTGAACCCCTCTCCCTGGATGGGAGAGGCAGGAGTTGGACTGAACCCCTCTCCCTGGATGGGAGAGGGGTAGGGGAGAGGGTGGCACCCATTCCGAGTACT
>JANNSU010000032.1:0-17386 GCA_031394355.1 Betaproteobacteria bacterium
CGCCGAGGTGCTGGTCGACCTCGGCAGCGTGGCCAGCGGCACTGAGGTCGCGCTGCTCGCGCGCAGCGTGGACACCGGCATGGGCATGGGAATGGGAATGGGGGGTGCGCCGAGCGACACCGAGGTGACGGCGGTGAAGATGCGTGTGAGCCTGCCCCGGCAAGCCGATGCGATCGCTGCGCCGCCGAGCGTTTTGACCGCCGCGCCCGCCATCCTCGCCCCCGCCGGCGCGGTGACGCGCTCCTTCACGCTGGACGGCGGGATGATGGGCGACGTGTTCACGATCAACGGTCGCTCGTTCGACCTGCGCCGCATCGATTTCGCCGTGGCGGCAAACGCGGTGGAGGTATGGCGCTTCTTCAACGCGACGATGATGGCGCATCCCATGCACGTGAGTCTATTCCACGAAATTCTTGACCAAGCGCTGTTCGGCCTACTCACTCGGATGGCTGTCGGCCATCCGGCAAGCGGCGATCAACGCCCCTGCTATGTCTTCTTCTTGGTATCCAGCAGCCAGTTGGTGAGCAGCGAGATGATCGAAAAGAGTATCGAGCCGATCAGTGCGGCCATGAAGCCCTTGACCTGAAATCCTGGCACCAGCTCGCCCACCAGCCAGAAGAGCAGCGCATTGATCACGAAGATGAACAGGCCCAGCGTCAGGATGGTGGCAGGCAGGGTGAGCAGGATCAGCACAGGTCTGATCAGCGCGTTGACCAGCCCCAGGGCCAAGGCAGCAATCAGCGCGGCTGTGATGCTGGTCACCACTACGCCGGGATACAGATAGGCCACGGCCATGAGGGCGAGGGCATTGATGAACCAGCGGGCAATGAGCATCATGGGGCAGTTGTCCAATCTTGCGAAAACGCGATAATACGCGACCCTGCGGCCATCCTGGCCGGGCAATCACTGCGAAGTCACCCACCTCCATGAGCGTTCACGCCGAGCAAAAGCGCGTCACCATCCCCGACCTGAAGTCACGGAAGTCGAACCCGGGGTCCGGGCAGAAGATCGTCATGCTGACGGCCTATACCAAGCCCATGGCCCAGATGCTTGACCCGCATTGCGACATCCTGCTGGTGGGCGATTCACTCGGCATGGTCGTCTACGGCATGGACTCCACGCTGGGCGTGACGCTCGACATGATGATCAATCACACCAAGGCGGTGGTGCGAGGCGCCAGGCATGCATGCGTCATCATCGACATGCCGTTTGCGAGCTATCAGGAATCGCATGCGCAGGCCTACCGCAACTGCGCGCGCGCACTGGCCGAATCCGGCGCTCAGGGCGTCAAGCTGGAAGGCGGCATCGAGATGGCAGACACGATCAAGTTCGTTACCGATCGCGGCATCCCCGTCATGGGCCACATCGGCCTCATGCCCACGCATCTCAATGCCTTCGGCGGCTTCAAAGCGCAAGGCAAAGAAGAAGAGGCAACAACGAAATGGATCGCCATCGCGCAGGCCATCGAAGATGCTGGTGCTTTTTCCATGGTCATTGAGGGCACGGTGGAGCCGGTGGCCCGCGCCATGACGGAAGCGGTGAAGATTCCCACCATCGGCATCGGAGCCTCGCCCGCGTGCGACGGTCAGGTGCTGGTGACGGAAGACATCCTCGGGCTGTTCACTGACTTCACGCCGAAGTTCGTCAAGCGCTATGCCAATCTGGGTGAGCTGGTTTCAAAGGCTGCTGGCGAATATTCGCAAGAGGTGAGGGCGGGGACGTTCCCGGCGGCGGAGCATTGTTTTGGGGTGAAGAAGTAGCACAATCGACGAGGCAAGGATGGCGCGGATCGTCATTTGGACTGCTGGCGTCGCGTTCTTCTTTCCGGTGGCCGTTGGCGCGCTCAAGTAGCCTGGAGGGCCTGCAAGTCAGACGACAGCAGTTGTCGAAAGCTCTGGATTTCAGCCCAGCGAATATTCGCTCTCAAAAAATACGGCGCAAGTTCGTTTGGCCGATGGCCGCGTCGTCAAAGCGCAGGTCATGACGGCGCGCATTCCTGCAATCGGAAGATCTGTGAAGTTCATTGAGCGGAAACGCGTGCTCACTGGCCATCAGGTGTATCAGGTCGTCAGTTCAGATCACTGACTTCATTCCGGTGCCCATTGTCCTGCTGCATCCTTCTGATACCGCCTGCTGTAGGAGAGCGTTTCGGCCGGAAAGTCGCTGCCGGGGTAGGAGTAGCTCGCCATGCCTTCGCAGCGCCACGCCTTGGTGTAAGGTGAACAGCTTGATTTGGTGAAGCCATCCAGGCGGACTTTGATGGGTGCGCTCTTCTTGCCGGTTGCGGTGACGACAAGGACCATACCGCCCTGGCGGTTGATTTCATCAACTTCCGCAGCGGCCAGCGCACGCATCTCATCTTCGGTAGGTTCGGGCGGACGTTCCGAAGAATTGGCTGGGCTGCCGACGTCAACCTTTTGGGGCTGCGCTGCAGGCCCCGGCTTCTTACCGCATGCAGACAGGGCAAGGCAGAGCAGTATTGCCCCAGCCCAGGAGCATGCACGAAACCTTGCAGTCATCATTGGTTTGCCCCCCGCGCCTTGGCATGCGCCGCGCTGATCGTGTTGGTCTTGTCTGCCGCAGCCTTGTTCCAGTCCGCGGCGATCCATCCGCCCAGGTTGTCTTCCGTGACACGCAAGAGAGCCTGCACGAAGGGTTCGGAATCATTGGCCACCGGCAGATAGTTGAACGCCTTGCCACCCGCGTGCAGGAAGGTCTCTTTCGCTTCCATCGCGATTTCCTCCAGCGTCTCCAGACAATCGGCGGCGAAGCCGGGGCAGATCACATCCACGCGCTGTATCCCTGACTGGCCGAGCTTTTCCAACGTGCCATCGGTATACGGTTGCAGCCACTCGGCCCTCCCGAAGCGGGATTGGAAGGTAACCACGTAGTCGTCCTTGCCGAGGCCCAGTTGCTCGGCAATCAGTCGCGCAGACTTGTGACATTCGCAGTGATACGGATCGCCCTTGTCGAGGTGAAAGCGCGGCAGGCCGTGGAACGTCATGACCAGCCTGTCGGTCTTGAAATCCGGCCGGCCGATTTTCATCCAATGTGCCAGCAGATTCTTCACGATCGCATCGATGTAGGCAGGGTGATCGTGGAAATTACGCACCAGGCGGATGCCTGGCACATTGCGAATATTCGCAAGTACGCGCCCCAGCTCGTCCATGACCGTGCCGGTGGTCGAAGAGGCGTACTGCGGATATAGCGGCAGCACCAGAATGCGGTCGCAGTGCTTCGCCTTGAGTGCGTCAATGCCCTTGCGAATGCTGGGATTGCCGTAGCGCATGGCGTGCTCGACAACAAGAGGGCTCTTGATCTTCTCGCCGAGGTATCCACGAAGCAGCTGCGTCTGCCGCTCGGTGTAGACGCGTAGCGGTGAGCCTTCCTTCATCCAAACAGACGCATATTTCTTCGCGGTTTTCGCCGGTCGTACGGTGAGGATGATGAGATTGAGGATCAGCCACCAGATGGGCTTGGGAATTTCCACCACTCGCTGATCGGACAGGAACTCCCTGAGGTAGCGCCGTACGGCGGGTGCGGTGGGTTCATCCGGCGTGCCAAGGTTGACCAGCAGGATGCCGGTCTTCAGCTGCGCGCCGTGCTGGAAGGAGGGTTCGGGATTGAAAGACATGGGACTCGGGGTTGGGGGTTGGGGGTTCGGGAGGGCAGGACTTGCGAATCCCGAATCCCTGGCCCCGAATCCCGTGTAGCTAGTGTTGTGAAAGTGCCGACGACAACAGCTTCGCAGTGATATCCACAATGGGGATCACGCGTTCGTAGGCCATGCGGGTGGGGCCGATCACGCCGACCGTACCCACCACGACACCATCGACTTCGTAGGGTGCTGTGACCACGGTCATTTCATCTACTGGCACCAGGTCCGACTCGCCGCCAATGAAAATCTTCACGCCCTGGCTGCGTTGGCTGATGTCGAGCAATTCCATGAGCTGGGTCTTCTGATCAAAGACGTTGAAGAGCTTGCGCAGCGCTTCCATGTTGCTGGAGAGGTCGTTGCTATCCAACAGATTGCGCTCGCCGGTGAGCACGACGCCCGAGCTGTCCGAACCCTGGCCGCGTGCATCCACCAGCGCCGCCATGAGCGTGGAGACGTCGCGATGCAACTGCGATAGCTCGGTGCGAACCTTTTCGCGCAGGACATCGAAGTCCATGCCGCTGTAGTGCTGGTTGATGTAGTTGCCCGCCTCGACAAGTTGCGAGGGCGAGTAACCCTTGTCGGTGAAAATGATGCGGTTCTGCACGTCGCCATGGGTGGAGACGATGATGAGCAGCACGCGCTTTTCGGAAAGCTGGATGAACTCGACGTGCTTCAGGACTACAGCCTGATTGCGCGGTGTCATCACCACGCCGGCGAAGTGGGTCAGATCCGATAGAAGATGCGACGCGGCGGCCACCACCTGCTTCGGATCATCCGGGCGCAACTGCTCCTGCAGTTGGTCCTGCTCGATCTGGTGCAGCGGCTGGATCGTGAGCAGGGTGTCGACAAACAGGCGGTATCCCTTGGGTGTCGGAATGCGGCCGGCAGAGGTGTGCGGACTGGCAATGAAGCCCATCTCTTCCAGGTCCGCCATGACGTTGCGAATGGACGCAGGCGAGAGTTCGAGTCCGGAGATCTTTGAGAGTTGCCGAGACCCGACCGGTTGGCCATCCACGATGTACCGCTCTACAAGGATCTTGAGAAGGTTCTGGGCGCGGTCGTTGAGCATGGGGTCCATTCTACAAAATCCTGGGCAGTGGGTGTCACGATTCACGCCTGCTTTCCAGAATATGCATTCATACTGCCACCTCGCGGGTTGAAGCGGTCATTCGACCCAGGATGAGTCCAACGCCGTCAGGCAAGCCAGGCGTGGGCCATTCAGTCGCTTCTTGTGGTTACAATCAGGCCATGAATCAATATTCCCGCGTAGCCGTGATCGGCAAGCCGGATGGCAGTCAGATCCGCGAATCCCTGCAGAGCCTGCTGGCGTTGCTGCATGCCCGCGGCATTCATATCCAGATGGATGAGCGCACCGCGCTGAATGCCGGCCGCCAGCCCGATGAGGTGGTGGAGGCTGCAAATATCGGTGTGGGTACCGATCTGGTCATCGCCGTCGGCGGCGACGGCACGCTGCTTGCCGCAGCGCGTTCGGTGGCCAGGCACCGTGTGCCCATCATCGGCATCAATCTGGGGCGTCTTGGCTTTCTCACTGACATTCCGGCCCATGCGCTGGAGGACCTCGTGGCGCGCACGCTGGAGGGCAAGGCAAATGTGGAGCGTCGCCTGATGCTGCAGGGTGCTGTCATGCGAGCCGGCAAACCGATCTTCGAGGCCGTGGCGCTCAACGATGTCGTCGTGTCACGCGGTGCCATGGGGACCATGATCGAGTATTCGGTCGATGTGAATGGCGAATTCGTCTACTCGGTGCGTGCGGACGGGCTCATCGTGGCCACTCCCACCGGGTCCACGGCCTATGCACTGTCTGCAGGCGGCCCCATCCTGCACCCCAGCCTGCCTGCCATCACGCTGGTACCCATTTCCCCCCACACGCTGTCGAACCGCCCGGTGGCCATTCCCAGCGATTCGAGCATCGAGATACGACTCATCCGGGGTGAGAATGCCCGCGTCAACTTTGACGTGCAGGGCTATTTCGACCCCTTGCCGGAGGACATCATCAAAGTGGAGGCAGCGCCCGAGCCGGTGTTGCTGCTGCATCCCGAGGGCTACTCTTACTACGGCATGCTGCGTTCAAAAATGCACTGGAACGAGTTGCACTGATGCTGCGTTACCTCAGTCTCAGGGATTTCGTGATTGTCGATGCGTTGGAGCTGGAGTTCCGGCCCGGCTTCACCGCCCTGACCGGCGAGACCGGTGCGGGCAAATCCATACTTGTGGACGCGCTGTCGCTGGTGTTGGGCAGCCGCAACGATTCATTGGTGGTCCGTCCTGGTGCTGCGCGGGCAGAGATGTCGGCCGATTTCGATATTGCCGCTCGCGGCGAGGTTGCTGCCTGGCTGGATGCCAATGCATTTGGAGAGGACGGCAGCTGCCTTCTGCGACGGGTGATTGATCTGGGCAATCGTTCCCGCTCGTTCATCAACGGGCGGCCAGCCACGCTGACACAGCTTCGCGAGCTGGGCGAGATGTTGCTGGACATACACGGTCAGCATGAGCATCAACGGTTGTTGTCGCGAGATGCCCAGATGGCATTGCTGGATGACTTTGCCGGCAGCCAGGATCTCGTGAAGTCGGTGGCCGCCGCGTGGCGCGCCTGGCAGGCGGCGGCAGATGCCCGGGCCGCGCGCGAGGCCAATGCAGCGCAGTCCGCACGCGAGCGCGAGGAACTGGCGTGGCAATTGGAGGAACTTCAGGCCGTGGGATTCAACGCTGCCGTGTGGGAGGCCCTCCAGTCGGAACATGCCCGTCTTGCGAATGCGGCGTCGCTCATTGAATCGGCCCAACGCGCGCTGGACGCCATCGAGTCCGATGACGCGGCGCTATCGGGGCAAGTTACCGAGCTCCTGGGTGGACTGAAGCGTGCAGCCGACACGGATGTGGCGCTGAAGCCGGCACAGGACATGATCGACTCCGCTGCTGTTCATCTGTCCGAGGCTGCGCATCATTTGCGGCAATACCTGTCCCGGCTTGAAGTCGACCCCGCCCGGCTGGCGGAGGTGGATGCACAGCTCGCTGCCGTACATGGCGCAGCCCGAAAGTATCGGGTTGAGCCAGCCGGACTACCCGCGCTGATCGACGAGAAGCAGCGTCGATTCGATGCGCTGGGCGGCGGCAGTTCAATTGAAGATCTCAAGGCGCGCGAGGTGGCGCTCGAACGCGAATATTCGCAAGTGGCAGTGCGCCTGACTACCGCCCGCACTGCTGCGGCCAGCCGCTTCAGTGTGGAGGTCACCCGCACCATGCAGACGCTCGCCATGGAAGGCGGCCAGTTCGAGATTGGCCTCAACGCCTGCCCGCCTTCTGTGCACGGCAATGAGCAATGCGAATATTCGGTGGCGGCGAATGCAGGGCAGACGGCGGGCCCGCTCGCGCGCATCGCGTCCGGCGGTGAGTTGTCGCGCATCAGTCTTGCCATCCAGATGCTGGCATCGTCTCGTGCAGGTGTCGGCACCTTGATCTTCGACGAAGTGGACGCGGGCATTGGCGGTCGCGTGGCCGAGATTGTCGGCAAGCTTTTGAAGCAGCTGGCGGTTCACCATCAAGTGCTCTGCGTGACCCATCTCCCCCAGGTTGCAGCCTGCGCGGACCAGCAATATCGCGTCACCAAAGAGACGCGCGACAAGGCGGTGGCAAGCCGCATCGACATATTGAACGATTCCCATCGCGTGGAAGAGATTGCCCGCATGCTGGGCGGCATCCAGATCACCGCCGCCACGCGCCAGCATGCGGAAGAGATGCTGACCAACGCACGCATGCCGCAGCCAGCGAAGACTGACAAGCCGACACGCAAGGAGAAGCAGAGTGAGCGGGCAGGCTGACCTCGGCAACTCGGCCGATCCTCAGCCCGCCGCCGATGTGGTTGGCGGCAACATCGCGCTGGTGTTGACGGGTGGCGGCGCCCGGGCGGCCTACCAGGTCGGCGTGCTGATGGCGATCAAGGAGATCCTCGGCAATCCCAAGCGCAACCCGTTTCCCATCATCTCCGGCACGTCGGCAGGTGCCATCAACGCGGCTGTGCTCGCGATGCACGCGGATGACTTTTCAGCAGGTGTGGACAGGCTTTACCAGGTGTGGAGCAGCTTCCATCCGAGCCAGGTGTATCGCAGCGATCCTGCCGGCGTTTTTGCCAACTCTGCCTATTGGCTGGGCGCGCTGTTGTTCGGAGCGCTGGTCCGGGATGACAAGGTGTCGCTGTTCGACAATGATCCGCTGCGCGATCTGCTGGCGCGCGAGATCGATTTTTCAAAGGTGTCGGAGCATATTGATTCAGGATGTCTGCGCGCGTTGTCCATCACGGCGTCGGGTTATACGTCCGGGCAGAGTTGCACCTTCTTCCAGGGGGCACCAGACGTGGAAGCCTGGAAACGGTCGCAACGGATCGGCATCGCAAGCAAGCTTCGTGTGGATCATTTGATGGCTTCCGCAGCTATTCCATTTGCCTTTCCTGCCATCAAGCTGAATCGCGAATACTTCGGCGATGGCTCGATGCGCCAGATGGCACCGGTAAGCCCTGCGCTGCATCTCGGAGCCAATCGCGTATTCGTCGTGGGCACAGCCAAACTCAAGAAGGAAATTCCGCAACGGATCAGCGGCCACACCTATCCATCACTGGCGCAGATTGCCGGCCATGCGATGTCAAGCATTTTCCTGGATACGCTGGTGGTGGACCTGGAGCTGCTTGCGCGGTTGAATTCGACACTGATGCTGGTTGACCCTTCAAAGCTGAGTGAGTCCGGCCTGCCGCTGCATCACGTCGACGTCTGCGTGGCCTGTCCCACCCAGTCGCTCGACCAGCTCGCACCGCAATACGTGCGCAACCTGCCCTGGGCCATCCGATTTCTCCTGCGGTCCATCGGCGCCATGCGCAAGGGCGGCGCAACGCTCGCCTCCTACATGCTTTTCGACAAGGACTACTGTTTGGCACTCATCCGCATGGGCTACGACGACACGATGGCCAATCGCGATGACATCCGGCTTTTCTTCGATCCGAATGCCAAGCCCAATCCGATGAATCTGCCGCAGAACAATTACGACCCGACGCGGACGGCGTCGTTCGATTCGCCGCTCACGCCGGTCGCGGCGCCTTCGGCAGCCCGTTCCGCATGAGCCGACCGACACCTCATGCCGCCCAAAAATTCGTGATCTGATTTCAGAGTTGGAGAAGTCGGGATTCACTGATCGAGGCGGCAAGGGTAGCCATCGGAACTTTGTTCACCCGAAGGTCTCGAAACCCATCACAATATCTGGCAAATCTGGCGAGGATGCGAAGCATTATCAGGTCCGCGCGGTTCGCTCGGCCATTGAGGAGTCGAAGTCATGAAGGAAAGCGCGCGTTACGCGAAGATCGTCGAGTGGTCCGAGGAAGACCAGTGCTACGTCGGGAGCTCGCCTGGACTGGTCTACGGCGGCTGTCACGGCCCCGACGAGAAGGCTGTGTTCGACGAGCTCTGTAGAATCGTTGATGACGCCATCGCCTTGTACCACCAGGAAGGGCGGCGACTGCCTCCCCCAACGTCCGGGCGGGACTTTGCGAACAAGATGCTGAAAGTCGCTTAAATGCGAGCGTCAGGAATCGATCGCTCTTTCTCAGCGCGAAAAAGCGCCGTGCTGGTGGCATGAGCCGGCCGACACCCAGCTCACGTCGCGAATATTCGCGTTTCCTGACCCTCACCACCCGCTGGGCCGACAACGATGCCTATGGTCACCTCAACAACGTCGTGTACTACGAATTCTTCGACACGGCGGTGAACCAGCTTCTGATCGAGGCGGGTGTGCTCGACATCGCGACGAGTCCGGTCATTGGCCTGGTGGTCGAGACACACTGCAACTACTTCAGCTCGCTGGCGTATCCACAGAAGGTGGAAGCGGGTGTGCGTGTGGCGCATCTAGGTTCGTCCAGCGTGCGATACGAAATAGGCCTGTTTGCCGAAGGGCAGGACAGCGCTGCGGCGCAGGGCCATTTCATTCACGTCTATGTTGATCGCGTCACGCAGAAGCCGGTCGCCCTGCCGGAATCATTGCGTGAGTTCCTTCAGACACTGAAGGTCTGAGCTGTCCGATCACATCATTCTGAAGTGATGCAAGAAAGTCCGGCTCACTGGCAACACTTCAGGGCGATGCTTCAGATGGATATCCGCGGTCTCGTTTTCGCTACGCACCACATGACTGATCGCGCCCAGGCTCACCAGCACTGATCGATGCACCTGCAGGAAGGCATCGGGATCGAGTTGCGGGAGCAATTCTTTCAGCGGCGTGCGGATGAGGCCTTCGGCCGGCTTGCCATCGGCGGTGTGCCAGGCGACGAGTGTGTATTTGTCCTCGGCGCGAAAGAAGTCTATTTCGTCGCTCTTCACCAGCTTGAGATTCTGGCCGACCGACACCTTGAACCAGCGAATATTCGCGTTGTTCGTACTTGTGGCGCCACCAGCCATTCTCGCCGCCAGTTGCTCCAGCAGTGCCTCGGGCAGGTGTGCAGGCTCCGAGCGTTGCAGGCGGGCTTTCAGCCGCCGTACCGTGTCTTGGAGGCGCGCAACTTCCACCGGTTTCACGAGATAGTCGACTGCACCCTGGTCAAACGCCTGCAGGGCATATTGGTCGAATGCGGTGACAAACACGATGTGCGAGCGGCGGCCAATGAAGCGCGCTGCTTCGATGCCGGAGAGGCCGGGCATGTGGATGTCTAGAAAGCAGATGTCCGGTTTCTGAGCCTCGTAAGCTTCGACGGCGAGGCGTCCGTTTTTCACTTCAGCGATGATCTCAAGCTCCGGCCAAGCCTGGCCGAGAAGGCGGATCAGGGATTCCCGCAGGAGGGGTTCATCATCGGCAATGAGCGCCGTGGGTGCATTCATGGTGTCACCTTGCGTGCCGGGAAATCCAGTTCGGCCGAGACGCCATGCGGCGTGATGGGGACAAGCCGCAGTGAGGCATCGCTGCCGAAAGCAAGTTGCAGTCGCTCGCGCAGGTTGGGCAGGCCGGTGCCATCTTCGGTGGTGCCCGCAGGCAACCCACGCCCCGTGTCTCTCACTTGCACGCAGCAGCGACTGTTGCGGGTGCAACGGGCACTGATGTCGATGGAACCGCCTTCCTCGGATGGATCAATACCGTGTCGCATGGAGTTCTCGACCAGTGTCAGCAGCGCCATGGGGGGAAACGCCAGTTTGCGGGAATCGTCATCTGCATCCACCGAAAACTGAAGCCGATCCGGCATGCGCATATGCATGACTTCAAGATAGGCGCGCACCAGATCCAGCTCCTGGCCCAGCGTGGCGGCAGGGTCTTTCAGCCGAGGTACGGCCGCTCGCAGATAGGCGATGAGGCTGTCCAGTACTTGCGGGGCCTGCGGTGATCGGGCAATGACGAGCTCGCGAATATTCGCAAGCGTGTTGAAGAGAAAATGCGGCTCGACCTGAGCCTGCAAGAGGCGCATGCGCGCATCCAGGGCTTTCCGTTCCAGTTCGCTTCGCACCAGCTCAAAGCCAAGCGCCTGATTGCGGGCCTCGTCCTTGATCTGGCGGAAAAGGGCGGCAACACTGATCCATGGGCCGACCAGCAGCGCAAACATGGTCATGCTGAACCAGCCAGTTACGCGTTCCGGGTTTTTCCACCAGATTGAGGTTTCCGGCGCCAGGGTGAGCGAATACGCGATGAATGCGACGATGGGTGCCGTGATCGCAACCCCCAGCACCTGCAATGCCCAGCGCGCCATCCAGGATGGCAGCTTGCGCGGCCAGACTTCCAGGACACCGAAGGCGAGCAACAAGCCTGTGCCGATGAAAAGGAGTCGGGTCGTCAGCATCCAGTAGGGTGCCTCCCAGCCCATCGCCAGCAGGACGTTGAAAATGGCGCAGGTGATCAGCACGACCTTGATCCGCCGCCACGCGAATATTCGCGAGAGCGGGCGCTGTGTTGGTTGATTCGAAATGGTGAGATCGGGGGCGGATGAGGATGTCATGGCCATCACGATACCAGCGTGGATTGCCACAACAAAATCGTCCGGACGGTTCTGGCAAGACTGTCTCACTCTGAGGCAGAAATGGCCCGGTACGCCAAATCGTGCCTCGTCAGCGCCCGCCGTGGATGGCGCCGAAAGCAGGGCCTCTGGTCGGAATGCTGTGTTTCACCCGGCGAAATGCAGGGAAAGTGGCGTCACTTTCTCATCATCGGAGGTCCGCATGTTGTTCCTTTCTTTCTTCAAGCGTGTGTCGCAGCGCTCAGGCTTTGTCAGCTTCATTTTCTTGAGTGTCTGTCTGGCTTTGCCCGCCGCTGCTTATGCCAGCGCCGATCCTGGTCGCAATGGAAACCTGGTGAGCGTCGATTGGCTGAAACGCAATCTCGCGCACAAGGATCTGGTGTTGCTGGATGCTTCAGCGCCGCCCATTTATGCAAAATCCCACATTCCCAACGCCGTCAGCGCCAGCATCCTGATGCATGGCGTGCAGGAGATGGATCCGCCGCGCATGGAAGCGCGCTATCGTGGCTACGGCATTCGCAACGACTCGCTCATAGTCATTTACGAGAGCGCCGATGCGATGTGGGCACATCACCTCTTCTACGATCTCTACTATCACGGCTTCCCGCCGGATCGGCTCTTGCTGCTGGACGGCGGGCTGGAGAAGTGGAAGGCGGAGGGTGGCGAAGTCACGATCACCCCAACTGCCAAGCCACCACTCGGTGACTTTCGCATCATGCAGACGCGAGAGGCTGCACGCGTCCGGCTGCCCGAGGTGCTGGCCGCATCTGGTGATCCGCGCATCGCCACCAATATCGAGGCGCTGGATCCCGAGTGGCACTTTGGTGAGAAGGGATACTTCAATCGCATGGGCCATATTCCCAACAGCGTCATGCTCCCCAGCGATGACTTCTTCAATGCGGATCGCACCTTCAAGTCTCCTCAGGAGCTCCGTCGCATGCTCGACTATCTGGGCGTGAAGCCGGGACAGAGCGTTTACAGTCATTGCGGTGGCGGTGTGGCAGCAGCCGTTCCCTTTTTCGCGCTCAAGTTCATTCTCGGCCATGACGACGTACGCCTTTACCGCGAGTCGCAGGTTGGTTGGTTGCAGGATGATCGCAGCCTGCCGTTCTGGACCTACGACGCGCCGCAACTCTTGCGTGATGCGAACTGGGCCAAGACCTGGGGCGGTGCCATGATGCGCATGTATCGCAATTCACCCATCGACTTCATCGACGCGCGTCCGGCAGAAGCCTTCAAGTTCCGGCATGCAAAGTTCGCGATGAATGTGCCGGCAGCGACGCTGCGACCCCATCTGCATGACCCAGCCAAGCTCGCGAGTCTGTTGGGTGATGCCGGCGTGACTGTGGGTCATGAGGCGCTGGTGATGGCAGACAGCGGCCTGACCCCGGACTCGGCATTGGTGTTTCTGGCGCTGGAGGCGTCCGGGCAGAGTCGGGTGTCGCTCCTCGCTGAAGGGCTGGACCAGGCCGCGACCAAGGGGCTGGCAGTCAATGACTCGCAGGCGAAAGGGCCTCCGACGGTGGCGGCACCGTTACCGACCGGCACCAAGCGTCCCTACAAGGCTGACCCGCGTGGCGGCATCATCATCCGCGATCCGTCCGAGACGCGCGGCCTCTATCCGAGGGTCTATGTAACATCCGATGCCACGCCCACGGCAAAGTCGTTGCCCGGCAAAGTGGTGCAGCTACCCTACACCGAGCTACTGCGCCCGGACGGAACGCCCAAGGCAGCCGGTGAGTTGTGGAAGCTATTCACCAAGGCAGGCATTCCGCGCTATGCAGAACTGGTGGCGGTAGCGGATGACCCGGGTGCTGCGGCGGTCAACTATCTCGTCTTCAAGCTGATGGGCTTCCCGGATGTGAAGGTGCTGATCCCATGACAAGCGAGCGTCGCGCAGGCAAAGGCCCTTGCGATCAGCGGCAAGGGCCATCCCCGAGAGAGGGGCGCCTCAGGCCAGCAGGATGCGGCTCTTGTAGCGGTCCGTGAGCCAGTCGGCGACGGCTTCGACTTCTTCCATGCACACAGAGTGCGGCATGGGGAAGTCGAGCCAGCGGACGCTGTAGCCATTTGACTCAAGCGTGTTGCGCGACTGCTCTGCAAGCGTCAGCGGGATGATGGGGTCTTCAGTACCGTGGACCATCAATATCGGAATCTGCTTGTTCACGGCGCTGGCCTCTGCGGCAAGGCTTTCCGCCAGCGTGAGGTAGGTCGACAGCGCCAGGATGCCGCCAAGTGGCTTGGCGTGACGAAGGCCCGTCTGCAGCGCAATGGCACCGCCTTGCGAGAAGCCTGCCAGCACGATCTTGTCGGAGGCCACGCCACGCGAATATTCGCGTTCCAGCAATGCCTCGATCTGCTTCTGCGATTCGCGGATGCCGCGTTCATCCGGCAGGCGCTCAAGCTCCATCATGGAAATGTCGTACCACGCCCGCATGGCTTGGCCGTTGTTGATGGTGACCGGGCGCACGGGGGCATGCGGGAAGATGAATCGCAGTGGCATGTCTTCCGGCAACTGCAGTTCCTTCACGATGGTGACGAAGTCCCAGCCGTCCGCGCCGAGGCCGTGCATCCAGATGACGGTGCCCTTGGGATCGGGGCCGGTGGTGAGTTCGATGTGTTCTAGCATGGTGATGGGTGATGGGTGATGGGTGATGGGTGATGGGTGATGGGTGATGGGTGATGGGTGATGGGCAAGTGGTGATGGGCAAGTGGTTATGGGTGATCAGCGTTGGGCTCGTTGCTGCGAATATTCGCAGCCTATAAGTCCCGCCAGGCGGTACTCATTACCCATTACCCATTACCCATTACCCATTACCCATTACCCATTGCTGCGCGAATGCAAAGCGCTCTTTGGTCTGAATGCCTTGATGACTTCGTCTCGTGTTTCGAGATACGGCCCGCCGATGAGGTCGATGCAATAGGGCACGGCGGCGAAGATGCCGACTTCGATCGGTTTGCCGTCTGCATCTTTCAGACCTTCCAGCGTTTCCTTGATGGCTTTGGGCTGTCCGGGCAGATTGATGATCAGCGTGCGGCCGCGGAGTACCGCCGTCTGGCGAGACAGAATGGCTGTGGGGACAAATCGAAGGCTGATCTGCCGCATGCGCTCACCGAAGCCATCCATCACGCGGTCGGCCACCGCCAGCGTGGCGTCGGGCGTGACATCGCGCAGGGCGGGCCCCGTGCCGCCGGTGGTCAACACCAGATCACATTGCTCGGCGTCCACCAGCTGCTTCAGCGTCGTTTCGATAAGCGCCTGCTCGTCCGGGATGACTGCCTCGATGAACGAGACGGGATTGTGAAGCGCACTCTGCAGCCAGGCGCGGAGCGACGGAATGCCTTCGTCCTGATAGACGCCTTGTGAAGCCCGATCGCTGACGGAGACGAGGCCGATGCGCACGGCATCATGGGTGGTTGCAGGACGGGTCACTCCGTCGGCTCCTTGAAGAAGGTGAACAGCTTCTTGTACAGCTCGCGGAAGTGTTTGGGCGGCTGTTGCTTCAGCCGTTCCGCCTTGGTTGCATTGATGAGTAACGTGAGCGCCTCTGCAGGCGCTGCAGGACACTCCTGCAGCAGCGCTGCGAGGCCACCCGGCTCCAGAATGAGTCGCTCGCGCCAGTGTTCTGCGCGATGCATGAACGCATTCTCCTTGTCGCTTTTGCCCTTCAGCGCATTGAGCTGTTCGATGATGGGCGCGGGGTCCAGTCCGCGCATGAGCCTGCCGATGTACTGGCGCTGGCGCTTGAACGCAGTGCCTTTGCTGACAGGAATTCGCTTGGCGGCCAGGACCGCCTCAAGCAACTCTTCGGGCAGGCTGAATCGCTTCAATTGATCGGTGGACAGCTTGATCAGGGTTTCACCGATGTCCTGCAGCGCATCGGCATCCCGTTTGCGCTGACTCTTGCTGATAGACTCTGGCTCATCCATGAATGTGGTCTGTATGCTTTGCGGAAAGCCCGCAATCCCCGGCAAGGCGAAATGCCCTGCCCGAAGCAAACAGGCCGCGCGAATCTTATCACTCACACCATGCCCGATCTGCCACTCACTGCCCCAAGCCCCGCCAAGCCACTCCCGCTCAATCGCCAGGAACTTCATCAGCTTTGCGACATGGCGCTTGCCCATGCAAAGTCGCTCGGTGCGACCGATGCAGAGGTCGAAGTGTCCGTATCCGTCGGCCAGAACATCACCGTGCGGCTGGATGAGGTGGAGACCATCGAGTACAACCGCGACAAGGGGCTCTCGATCACGGCCTACGTCGGCCAGAAAAAAGGTGCGGCCAGTACGTCTGATTTGTCGAGAGATGCAGTCGAGCGCACCGTTGCTGCAGCGTGCGCCATTGCGCGCTACACCGCTGCCGACGAGGCAGCCGGTTTGCCGGATGCCGACAGGCTGGCCCGGCCGCCGTTCGTGGATCTTGGCCTGAACACGCCCTGGGATATTGAGGTACCGCAGGCCATCGAGATCGCGCGCCGCATGGAGGCGGCAGCGTTTGCCGTGGACCCGCGCATCGATAATTCGGAAGGTGCAACGGTATCCAGCCACGATGGCGATTTTGTCTATGCCAATTCGCGCGGCTTCATCGGCGGATACCCCACATCACGGGTGTCGCTGTCGACGGCCGTGATTGCGTCGTTGGACGGTGCCATGCAGACCGACTACTGGTACAGCGTTGCACGCGGCGCTATCGGACTGGATTCCCCGGAAGAAGTGGGCAAGCGGGCGGGTGAACGCACGGTACAGCGGTTGGGCGCCCGGCGTGTCGCCACCGGTGACTACCCGGTTCTGTTCGATCCTTCCATGGCAGCCGGGCTCATCGGACACTTTGTCGGCGCGGTCAGCGGCTCGAGTCTTTATCGCAAGTCCAGCTTTCTCATGGACAGTCTGGGCACGCGAATATTCGCACCCTGCGTCACGATCAACGAAAATCCGCATCTTGTGGGGGGGCTCGGCTCGGCGCCGTTCGACGCCGAAGGGGTTGCCACGGCACCGCGTGAGCTGGTCGCGTCCGGCACGCTGAACGGCTATTTCCTCGGCAGCTATTCCGCGCGGAAGCTCGGCATGCAAAGCACAGGCAACGCTGGCGGCAATCACAACCTCGTCGTGAAGCCCGGCTCGCATGACTTCGCTGCTCTGGTGCGTGAAATGGGCCGCGGCGTGGTGGTGACGCAGTTGATGGGGCAGGGCGTCAACAATGTCACCGGCGACTATTCGCGCGGTGCCGTCGGATTCTGGGTCGAAAATGGCGAGATCGCCTGGCCAGTGGAGGAGATCACCATCGCCAGCAACTTGAAGGACATGTTCCAAGGCATTGCGGCAGTCGGCAGCGACATCGAGGCCAAAGGCTCGCGTCATGTCGGCTCCATACTCATCGACCGGATGTCGATCGCGGGGGAGTGACCCGGACCAGCCGCCTGATCGCTGGAGCTAAGGAATCTCTGTTTAAGTCGTCATACCGGCGAAAGCCGGTATCCATGCTCCCGCAACATGCTGAATGCACTAAAGGCTGGATACCGTATATGGACGCCCCCGGTTTGGCAACGAGATTTCGAGCGAGGTAAGCAGACCTGCTATGCAACCGTATATCCGGCCTTTGGTGAAGTCGGGGACTTCTGGCCCTGAAGGAGCATGCGCGAGCGGGGACCTCATCGGCTTGGCGGATTGCTTGAGCATCCGCGGAATCCAGCAGGTTTGTTCCCGCCACGGAGCGGTCCGTGTTCCCATCACTGTCGATCTCCTTG
>JANNSU010000083.1:0-8141 GCA_031394355.1 Betaproteobacteria bacterium
CGTTAGGCGTCACAGGAAACACTCCTCCAAGTCACCGGCCGAGAATTCAGAATCCAGCAGGTCCCAGAGATGCCCGAGAAATCCGAAAGACTTCGTCGCAAAGAAATACTGCGAGAGGTTGCAGCCAAGAAACGAGCAGAGGCCGAGAAGCAGCTGCCGATGAGCCTCGCGCAACTGAAAGGACTTCTCGACTCATTAGACAAAGCCCTCGCGGCTGGTTGCGATCACTCTCTGCAGTACACACAGGCCTACCTGAACTCACAGAGCCTGGCAACAGAAATGGTCGTCCCGTGGCTTCAAGAGCAGGGAGGCTTCTGCGACTGTGAGGTACTCGCCAATGTCGAAGAGGAATGGGGTGCAATTTGATACAAGGCTCCGGGAGCTATCGAGCATGCGTCGCCTCTGCGAAAGATCTCGCGTCGCTCAGACTGTCAGCTCCTGGCCTGAGCAGCGAGTGACGCCTAACCCCTCGCTCAACCTGAGAGCCAACGGCATGCCACAAAGCCCGCGCTACAGTGCAGGTGTGCATTATCTGCAGCGCGGGCTTTGCGTCACGCCGTTGTCTCCAGGTTAGCTCGAACGTTCGGCGTCAGAACACCCGCGTCTCGCTGTTTGGTGACAAAAGGCACACGCTGCGCTAGACTGGCCGCATGAAGCCGTTCCGGTGGGGGCCTGAGAAGAATGACCAGCTGATGCTCGAACGAGGAATCTCATTCGAGATGATGGTTATCGCAGTCGAGGCGGGCGGTCTTCTGGACGTTCTTGCCCACCCAAACCCTAGCAAGTATCCAAAACAGAAGGTTTTGGTTGTTGCATGTGACGGATACGCGTACTTGGTGCCGTTCGTCGAGGAAAAAGATCACTTCTTCCTCAAGACCGTCATCCCGAGCCGCAAGGCAACGCGCGACTATTTTAACCAAGGTGAAGAAGATGCCTAAGACCGATCCCTATGAATCTGAACTCCTGGCCGCCTACGACAAAGGAACGCTCAAGTCTGTCGCAACGAAGGGTGAACTTTCGAAGTTCAAGGCTGCTGCGCGCGCCACTGCGATAAAAGACCGACGCGTCAATATTCGGCTTTCCTCCGGTGATCTCCAAGACATTCAAGTCAAGGCGCTTGAAGAGGGGTTGCCATATCAAACTTTGATTGCAAGCGTCCTTCACAAGTACGTGACAGGTAGGCTTGAAGAGCGGGAAGGTAAGTCGAAAGCGCCATTCGCTGCTCAGAAGGCAGCTTCCCGCCGGGCAGGCAAGACCGACGCCTGACCCTTCGCTCGAGCGGACCTCCACCGGCTTGGCTCGAACGTTCGGCATAAAGAAAACACCCTTCCGATAATGAGCGACTTCGATACCCGGAAATAGGAAATTGCTCCAACCGCTGTTGTTTGAGGCAGGCGCTGGACTGTTGGATTGCCAAGGCTTCGAATTCTGCGTCGCACTGCTTCTCTTTCATCTCGCCCGCCTTGGAGCCACCAGTCTCGACCCGACAGAGGTTTCGTTAGTCGGTAATCCCCCCGCAAATTTGTTGCGGCAGGTCACAGCAGTACCCACAGGCAAGGAGCAACCCACAGCATGCCGCAGGAACCTGGCGAGATTCAAGACACCATCAAACGTGTGCTGGAGCGGAATCGGTACGCTGTGCTGTCTA
This sequence comes from Betaproteobacteria bacterium, assembly GCA_031394355.1. Classification (GTDB taxonomy): domain Bacteria; phylum Pseudomonadota; class Gammaproteobacteria; order Burkholderiales; family Usitatibacteraceae; genus JAEUMY01. Next base: position 1,649 of record JANNSU010000083.1, read on the forward strand.
CCCAGCGCAACGGGCAGCCTCACGCCAGCCTCATCGCCTTCACGCCGCTGGAGGGCGTGAAAGTTCTCGCCTTCGCGACGTATCGCGACACGCTCAAGTTCGAGAGCATGCAGGCGGATCGACGGGTGGCCATCCTCATCGAGGACAGGGAGGGCGACGCCAATCAGTCTGAACGGCGGATCGTCCTCACGGCAGTGGGAGAAGCGATCAACACACCGGAAGCGGATCGGCAGGCCCTCATCCAGACGCACCTGAGAAAGCACCCTGACCTTGGGACGTTCTTGAGCTCGCCTGACTGCGAGTTCGTGCGTGTGGCCATCCACGCCTATCAGGTCGTGGGCCACATCGACGACGTTCGGTGGTACACCATCGGCGAGTGCGCTGCCATTTGACCCGCGCAGGTAGTCGACTGGGACCGTGGGCCGGATGCAGCAACGCGAAACCGGGGATCGAAGTGGTGAGCGAAAATCCCGCATGCCACGGCGTTGTATCCGGGCTACGGAACTTCTTCGCTTGCGAACATTGTTCCCGTACCGCTTAAGGCGGTACAGGAATCCCTTCGGGACCGGCTCCGCCGTCCAGGCTAACTCCGCTGGAGTTAGCCTGGTCGCAACCCGCTCAGCGCTGCGACGCCGCCTTCAGTTTCGCGACATCCACATCCAGATACCGCCAGGGCTCATGTGCGAAGGGATGTTTCTTGAACCCGATGACCCAAGGGTGAATCAGGATCGTGCCCTGCTTCAGGAAGCCCACTGTCCACGGGCTTTGCACCCACAGGATATGTACCATCTTGCGATAGAGCTCGGTGCGCTCGGGTGAGTCGGGCATGGTCTTGGCCTGCTCATAGAGGCGGTCGTACTCGGGCAGATTGAACAGCGAATAGTTGGCACCACCGATGGACTTGCTCCAGAAGAGCTGCAGGAAATTCTCACCATCGGGATAGTCGGCGATCCAGCCGTAGGACCACATCTGCACCTTGCCCAGTTGGGCCTGCTTTCTCAGTTCAGGCAGCTTTTCCACTTTCTTGAAGGTGAGCCTGATACCGATGGCTTCCGATGACAGTTTCCACAGTTCGGCGCGCTGGCGATCCTGCTGGCGCGGCACAGCGGCGAAGTCAATGACCAGCGGCCGGCCATCGGGCATCTCGCGCCAGCCATCGCCATCACGATCGAGATAGCCATAGAGATCCAGCAAGGCTTTTGCGCCAGCCGGGTTGTAGTCGAGGAATGCGGCGCGCTCATTGACGTGGCCGGCCATGCCGGGCGGGATGTAGGAGTGCATGCGCAGCGATGCGCCCTTCTCCAGCACGGCAATCTCGTTATGCACCGGGTAGGCCATGGACAACGCCCGGCGGAGCGCAATGTTTTCCGGTTTGTAGCCACCGACGATGGGGTCTTCCAGGTTGTAGACCGTGTAGGTGAGCCATGCCACTTCGTCCGGCCGCGCGAAGATGCCCTTCGCTGCAAGTTCCGGTAGTACCTTGCCATCACGCACGGCCAGGCTGGTGTACTGCTCGGGAACGGGCCGCAGAAAGTCATGCTCACCGCGCAGGAAAGCCAGCCAGCGCGGTTGACCCTCATCGACAATGTAGACCTCCATACGATCCAGCAATGGCAGGCGCTTGCCCTTCAGGTGCGCAATGGCGGCCTGATCAGCCGGGTCGTCGCTGCCTTCGCTCTCGAAATATTCCTCGCGAAAATCGGGGTTCTTCTCCACGATGATCCGCGACGAGCGCACCCACTGCTTCATCCGGAAAGGCCCCGTGCCGACCGGATGCTCCGGAAACGCCTTGCCGTAATGCTCCACCACCTCGCGCGCCACGGCGGCAGTGGCCGGGATGGCAAGGATGTAGAGCATGTTGAAGTCAGGTTCCTTCAGCCGGATGATGAGCGTGTACGGATCCGGCGTGGAGAGACCTTCGATGGGCTTGTCGTAATCGAATTTGCCGGTCTTCTTTGCCTCGGCCACCAGCTCGTCGCCGCCTTTCAGCTTGCCGTCCATCAGGAAGGACCACTGCGCCTTCACGACCGGATCGATGAGACGTTTCAGCGAATAGGCGAAGTCAGCCGCCGTGAGCTCCTTCACCTTGCCCTTGAATGCGGGATCGGGCGTGAAGCGGATGCCGGGCTTGATTTTGAAAATGTAGGTGGCCCCGTTGTCCTTCACCTCCGGCAGCGCAACGGCCGCGCGTGGCTGCAGGCGGATGGGCCGCGCCAGGTGATCGTATTGCAGCAGCGAGTCGAAGAAGTGGTCGCAGAATGTGCCGGTGATCTCGTCGGACTCTGCGGCGCAGTCGAAACCCTTCTCGGCGGAGGGGTAGGCGATGCGGATGACTTTTTGCTGGGCGTGGGCGGCGAGCGGAGCAATCAGGAGCAGTGTGAGCGCGAGCAGAAATCCCCCCCAGCCCCCCTTTTGCAAAGGGGGGAGCCAAAGGCTGGGGGGATCGCAATCATGCCCCTTTTGCAAAGGGGGGAGCCAAGGGCTGAGGGGATCGCAACCATGCCCCTTTTGCAAAGGGGGGAGCCAAAGGCTGGGGGGATCGCAATCGTGCCCCTTTTGCAAAGGGGGGAGCCAAAGGCTGGAGCATGCGAAATGACTGTCGGATGTCTCAACTCGAAAGCCCCCTTTGCAAAAGGGGGCGGCGCGAAGCGCGGGGGATTTCAGCGGCATCGCGAATATTCGCAATCGTTCGAGCGGCAAAGCCTTCAATGCAGTATCCGCCCTGTGCCCTGTTCCTCTGCAACCGTGCCAGGCGGGGCGGCGGAGGCGTGGTGCAGCACCATGCGCCAGCCATTGGGCGTGAGCGCGAAGATATTGGTCGCGAGGATGGGCGATGAGGGCGGGCCGCCACCATCCGGCACCAGGGTCTCGTAGACCATGCGGATGGACAGCGTCTGGCTTGTGATGGTGCGCACTTCGGACACTTTCATCTTGAATCCGGGCCCGCCTGCGAAGACCTCTACCCAGCTCGCGCGAATGGCTTCGAAGCCTGCCAGCCGCGGGCCGCCGGGGTGGATGCACACGGCGATATCCTCGTTGCTCCACACGGCCATCATGGCAGCCGGATCGCAGCGTTCGAACGCGTCATAGAAGGCGGCCTCGGCTTCCTCCGGCGTGGGGAAGATCTTGCGGGGCGTTGCAGGCTTGGCGGGTTTGGCTGGCTTGGACATGAGCGAGAGGATAGCAAAGCCGCCGCGTATCAGCGCCCGCAGACCGACCCTGGGTCGCCGCTGTGAGGGTCACTGCTGCCGCAGGTCGCGATGATGACAATCTGCGACATTGCGGAACTTGCTCGCGGCGTTACAATCCGACGTTGCTTGAGCGCCCCGCTCACGGCTGACCGGTAGTGAATCCGTTCCCTCGCTGCCACCGGACACCCGGCACCACACCATTCAATGCACCCCCAGGAGATTGCCAGCATGATTCGCTTCAACGTCAACGGCCAGCCGATCCAGGCCACGATCGATCCGGAAACACCGCTCCTGTGGATGTTGCGCGACAACCTGCAGCTCACCGGCACCAAGTTCGGTTGCGGCATGGCGCTCTGCGGCGCCTGCACGGTCCATATGAACGGCCAGCCGATCCGCGCCTGTTCCACCCCCATTTCCGCCTGTGCGGGCAAGAACATCACCACCATCGAGCGGGTCGGCAGCTCCGCTGTCGGCAAGCGGGTTCAGGACGCCTGGCTCGAAGCTGACGTGGTGCAGTGCGGCTACTGCCAGTCCGGCCAGATCATGAGCGCGGTTGCACTGTTGAACACCAACAAGAATCCGTCCGATGCCGACATTGATGCTGCCATGAGCGGCAATATCTGCCGATGCGGCACGTACCAACGTGTGAAGCAGGCCATCAAGATTGCTGCCGCCCCTGCATCGGCACCTGCCAAGCCGTCTTCGAAACCGCCTGCGAAGGCTGCACCCGCCAAGAAGGGAGCCTGATCATGGACTTCAGCAAAATGAATCCTGATGCGGTGAACGTACTCGTGAATGCACTCGCCGCTGCACCCGTGGATGCACCCGAGAATGCTGTCCAGCCGTCCCGTCCCGCCCGTCGCAAGTTTCTGCAGTCGTCCGCTGCGCTGGGTGGCGGCCTCGTCATCGGCTTCTACCTCCCGCTGCGTGATCGCCTGGCCCATGCACAACCTGCGCCCAAGGCCGTGGCACCGAATGCGTTCCTGCGAATCGGCAAGGATGGCTCGGTGACGGTGATGGTGAAGCACCTTGAATTCGGTCAGGGCGTGATGACTTCGCTGCCCATGCTCGTGGCAGAAGAGCTGGAATGCGACTGGTCGCGCGTGCGCTCCGAGCTGGCACCTGCCGGTGCGGAGTATGCGCACACCATGTTCGGCATGCAGATGACGGGTGGCTCGTCATCCGTCGTGAACTCGTGGGATCAGCTCCGCACGGTGGGCGCACAGGCGCGGACCATGCTGGTCCAGGCTGCCGCCAATCAATGGAAGGTGAAGCCGGCCGAGTGTCGCGCCGAGAATGGCAGTGTCATCGGCCCCGGCGACAAGAAGCTGGCGTTTGGCGCGCTCGCCGAGGCGGCGGCCAAGCTGCCCGTGCCGGAGAAGGTCGTGCTCAAGCCCGCCAAGGATTTCAAGATCATCGGCAAGCCGACCCGCCGTATCGATGCACCGGACAAGGTCAATGGCAAGGCCAAGTTCGGATTCGACCTCACCGCCAAGGACATCCCCAACCTGCATGTGGCGCTGGTGCTGCACGCGCCCATGATCGGGGGCGAGCTCGCGTCATTCAACCCCGACAAGCTGAAAGGTCTGACCGGGATCACGCATGTGGTGGAAACGCGCCAGTATGTGGCAGTGGTGGGCAAAAATTTCTGGTCCGTGAAACGTGCCCGCGACCTGATCGAGGCCAAGTGGGTGGTGGACCCGAAGGCGCCCAAGGCGGATACCGCACGTTTGCGCAGCGAATATTCGCAACTGGCGGCGAAGCCGGGCAAGGTCGCGAAAAAGGTGGGTGACCCCGCGCTGGTGAAGACTGCCGCCAAAATCGTGTCAGCGGAATATGACGTGCCGTTCCTCGCGCATGCCGCGATGGAGCCGCTCAACTGCACCGTCGCCTATACAGGCACCAGTGCAGAGATCTGGGTCGGCAGCCAGTTCCAGACACCAGACCAGGGCGCGGCGGCAAAGACACTCGGCCTCACGCCAGACAAGGTGAAGCTGAACACGATGCTGGCCGGTGGCGGATTCGGTCGGCGCGCCAACCCGGCGTCCGACTACATTGTCGAGGCCTGCGAGATTGCGAAGGAAGTGAAGGTTCCGGTCAAGGTCATCTGGACGCGAGAGGACGATATGAAGGGTGGCTACTACCGCCCCGCCTATGTGCACAAGGTCGAGGCGGGTGTGGATGCCGCAGGCAAGATCGTCGGCTGGGATCATCACATCGTTGGCCAGTCCATCATTGCAGGCACGGCGTTCGAGTCCTTCATGGTGAAGGACGGCATCGATGTTACCTCGGTAGAAGGCGTTGCCGACACGCCTTACGACATCCCGAATTTCCAGTGCGCGCTCACGACACCGACGAAGCTTGTCAGCAGCCTCTGGTGGCGCTCAGTGGGCCATACGCACACCGCGTTCGTCATGGAGACAATGATCGACGAGCTGGCCTTCGCGGCCAAAGCGGACCCGGTTGCGTTCCGGAAAGCGCTTCTCGCAAAACATCCGCGGGTGCTGAAGACACTGGAGCTCGCCGCTGAAAAGTCCGGCTGGGGCAAACCCTCACCTGCGGGTCGCGCTCGCGGCATCGCCGTGCATGAATCATTCGACAGCGTGTGTGCGCAGGTCGCCGAGGTCTCGATAGAGAAGGGCCAGGTGCGCGTACACAAGGTCGTCGCGGCGATGGATTGTGGCCTCGTGGTGAACCCCCTGACGGTCGAAGCACAGGTACAGAGCGCCATCGTGTATGGACTCTCCGCCGCGCTGTACGGCGCGATCACGTTCAAGGATGGCGTGGTGGAGCAAAGCAACTTCCACGATTACCCGGTACTGCGTGGCCATGAAATGCCGGTGGTGGAGGTGCATCTGGTGCAGGGTGGCGAGCGTCCCACGGGCGTCGGTGAGCCCGGCACGCCACCCATTGCACCGGCTGTCGCGAATGCGGTGTTTGCGCTGACGGGCAAGCGTGTGCGGTCGTTACCGATGAAGGTGTGAGGATGGAGCGTGCCAGGTGGCTGGTGATGGGTGATGGGTGATGGGTGAATGGTTTGTAACCCCCCTTTGAAAAAGGGGGGCAGGGGGGATTTCTCAACGCTCCGAATGAAGGCAAATCCCCCTCAATCCCCCTTTGTCAAAGGGGGAAGTAACTGCAACGCCGATTGCGAATATTCGCAATGATCAACACACTTTTACTCATCACCCATCACTCATCACCCATCACCCATCACCCATCACCCATCACCCATCACCCATCACCCATCACCCATCACCCATCACCCATCACCCATCACCCATCACCCATCACCCAACACC
>JANNSU010000090.1:0-2493 GCA_031394355.1 Betaproteobacteria bacterium
CTTGCCGTCCTTGCCAAGACACTTCATCTCTGCCGACACATATTCGCCTCGGTTGAGTTTCTCCCAAAACTCTCGGTACTCATCGCTCTCCCGATGTGCCGGTTCGACGAACATGCTGTGGTGGCGACCGATGACTTCTTCCCTGGAGTAACCCATCGCATTCAGGAAGTTGTCGTTGACCTTGGTGATCGTGCCATCCAGTTCGAACTCGATCACCATCTGCGACTTGCTGATCGCTTCAATCTGGCTCTCGAAGTCTCGTTGTCTTAGCTCGCTTTGACGCATGAAGTCCGCCATCTTTCCACATTCATCTCCGTCCGAATTGCCGACGGGCGCAACCGGTCGCCCGCTAATGCTAGCATTGCCAAGGGTTTGCGTTTGAATTGGTGATTACGAAAACGGACCTCCGGAGCGAAACTGAATGCGATTTCACAGCTTCAGTCTCACTCAAGGAGGTCCAGGATCATGATGACTCAGGAGCGACTCGCGGACAAGTCGGAGACGGCCGGTGACTTGGCTCAGTTGCGGCAGTTCATCCAAGATAGCGCGCGGCAGGGCCGGCCGGCGCATGAGGTGGAACTGGAGTTGTTTCGCCGCTTGATGTCGCTGGGGCGCAACTTGTTGGGCCAGTTTTTCGCGGGGCAAGGTTCCGGCGACATCGGCGAACAGTTCACCTTGCCCGACGGTCAAGTCGTCCACCGACAGCCCGAGCTTCATGACCGCGACTACACGACCATCTTCGGCGACTTCACCCTGTCGCGAACTGTCTACAGCGTGGGTCCCCAGCAGAAGCTCGAAGTGCCGCTGGACGCCCGGCTGCAACTTCCCGACAGCAAGTTCAGCCACCTGCTGCAATCGTGGGATCAGTTGGTGGCCACCGAACAACCCTACGGCCAGGTGTCGCGCGTCTTCGAAACCATCTTCCAACTGCGGCAACACACGGACAGCCTGGAGCGGATGAGTCGCGGCATGTCGGCCAGCGCGGAGGAGTTCTGCTGGTCGCGACCCGTGCCGCTGGCGAAGGAAGAGGGCGAAATCCTGGTGGAGTCGGCCGACGGCAAAGGGGTGCCGATTCGTCACGCGGCCGATGCTCCGCCGATCCAGGACCACCAGCACCGGCCCGGGCCCAAGCCCGATCGCAAACGGATGGCCACGGTCGGTGCGGTGTACTCGGTGGACCGGTTCGTGCGGACTCCCGAGCAAGTGCTGGAAGCCCTGTTCCACGACCCCGCCGAGCCACCATCGCCGGACGCGCCCCAGCGTCCGCGTCCGCAGCACAAATGGACCTACGCGCGGCTGGACGATGATCCTGACCAACCCGAGGCGGTGAAGGGGCAGGCCGCGACGTTCGGCTGGCTGGACGAGCAGGTGCGTGCCCGCTTGAAGCGGCGGCGGAAAGAGGTGCCGGTCGTCTGCCTGATGGATGGTCAAGATTCGCTCTGGACGATGAAGCAGCAGATGCAGCCGGACTTGGAGACGGTGGACATCCTGGACCTGCTGCACGTGACTCCGCGATTATGGACGGCGGCCAAGCTGTTCCACCCGCGGGACGAGTCGGCCGCGGAGTCGTTCGTGCGCGAGCAAACGCGGCGCATGCTGCACGGCCAAGTGAAAACGGTGATTCACTCGCTCCGTGCCCGAGCGACGCGGCGCGGACTGTCGCTCGCCGCCCGCTCGTCCCTGGCAACCATCTGCGAATACTTTCACAAGAACCGGCACCGGATGCGATACGACGAATACCTGCGGGAGGGCTACCCGATCGCGAGCGGTGTCATTGAGGGTGCCTGCCGCCACGTGGTGAAGGACCGGTTGGAGCGAACGGGAATGAGTTGGACACGTCCTGGCGCCCAAGCCATGTTGAACCTGCGAGCAATCTGGACGTGCGACCAATGGGACGAGTTCGACAAATATCGGATCGAGCGGGAAACAGCCCGCTTATATCCGCACCACGAGTCGCTCAACACGCTGGAATGGCCGCTCGCCATCTAACGGGCGACCGGTTGCGCCCGTTTAAGATATCGTCAAACACCTTTTCATCAATGTCCAGCGCGCCCGGTTGATCAAGGACATCGTGGTACTTGAATACGATGCCGTTATACGTTTCATCCAGCCGTCTACAGATTGAAAGGAAATCCTCCCATGCCGTGCGCCCGGTAGACTTTCCGAGCTTTGGGATTATGGGGTCTGGCTCAATTAGCTTGTCTTCCAAAAATCGAATGAATACTAAGCGGTCCAAGATTCGTTGGGTTAGTTCGGTCAGTGTTTCTGATTCAAGTTGCGAATTTCGATTCTTTAGTGCCCGAGCGAGCACCAAACGAAGATTGTCGAGGGCTTCCAGCAGTCGCTCGTCACCATCTGTCGCCATCAGGTGTTCGCCGATCAGGTCCGGCTCTTGGCGATTCACAGTTGGGGCGACCCTTGCTGGGCGTCAAATGCGGTTTGAATTCGGCGTTTCTCGTGCACGCCACCGAACATCCTACATTAAAGCTAACT
>JANNSU010000002.1:0-62669 GCA_031394355.1 Betaproteobacteria bacterium
CTTCCCATCCCGAACAGGACCGTGAAACGAGGTAACGCCGATGATAGTGTGGATTGCCCATGCGAAAGTAGGAAATCGTCGAGACCTTATACCCAAAACGCCCAACCATCCATCATGGTTGGGCGTTTTGCTTTGCAGGACCAAAAGACCCAGCCCGGCAGCCACTCTGACCTCTCTCACGCGGCATAGAAAATTACTGCTTGAGAATCAGTGAAAGTTCCGTGCTGCAACGCTCAAGTCGCCCAATAGGTGAGAGGCATCCACCAGCTTGTGAGCGATCAGATGGATTACCTCGCCCTTGCGTTCCAGCTTGCCGATTACGGTCATCAACTGGGCAGACAGCAGCTCTCGACGCTGTGATTCCACCAGGCTTGCCCAGACCACAACGTTGATGTTCCCGGTCTCGTCTTCAAGCGTGACGAACACGACGCCACTGGCAGTACCGGGGCGTTGCCGGCAGGTAACGATGCCGGTTGCACGCACTTTGCTGCCGCTGCGAATATTCGCAAGATCGCTGGCCGTTGCATGCCGCTTGAGTCGTGGACGCAGAAGTGCAAGCGGGTGGCGGCGCAAGGTGAGGCCGAGCGTCTGATAATCGGCGAGGATGTTCTGGCCTTCAGCCATAAGCGGCAACTGGGCGGAAAGGTTGTCACTGGAAAGTAGTGGCAGAAGCGCAATGCCAGGCTGCAGTCCGAGTGCCTGCCACTGGGCGTCACGACGATCACGTGACAGGCTTTGCAGTGCATCGCTGGCGGCCAGGCGGCCAAGATCGGCGGCTTCAAGGCTGGCCCGGTTGGCAAGATCCTGAAGACTGGAAAAGGCCTTCCCGGTACGTGCGGATTGAATGCGCATGCCCGCTGCCGATGACAAGCCGTTCACCCGATGCAGGCCGAGACGAATTGCCGGACCGCCGCTTCCAGGCTCCAGTGTCGACTCCCAATGACTGGCTGCAACATCGACCGCACGAACTTCCACATTGTGTCTGCGTACGTCCTGCACGAGCTGGGAGGGGCTGTAGAAGCCCATGGGCCATGCGTTGAGCAGTCCACAGGTGAACGCCGCCGGGTGATGACATTTCAGCCATGCCGAGTAATAAGCCAGCAGCGCGAAGCTGGCAGCGTGTGACTCGGGGAATCCATATTCTCCGAAGCCCTCAATCTGCTTGTAGATCTGTTCGCAGAATGCAGGTTCATAGCCACGCACCAGCATGCCATTCACCAGCTTCTCGCGAAAGGGTCCAATGCCGCCCTTTCGCTTCCAGGCGGCCATGGCGCGGCGCAATTGATCCGCTTCACCAGGCGTGAAACCTGCGGCCACCTCGGCGATGCGCATGACCTGCTCCTGAAAAATGGACACACCCAGTGTGCGTTCCAGAACAGCTTGGAGCGCCTTGCTGGGGTATGACACCAGTGAAGGACTCTCGCGCCGTTTGAGATAAGGGTGAACCATGCCACCCTGTATCGGCCCGGGACGAACAATGGCAACTTCGATCACGAGGTCGTAAAATGTCCTGGGTTTGAGTCGGGGCAGCATGGACATTTGGGCGCGTGATTCAATTTGGAACACGCCTACTGTGTCTGCCTTGCAGATCATGTCATAGGTGGCCGCATCCTCCTTCGGTATGCTGGCCAGGGACAGCCCGGATCCGCGGGCGCGATCGTAAAAGTCATCCAGCGCGTCGAAGGTTTTGCGAATCGCAGTCAGCATGCCAAGGGCCAGCACATCAACCTTGAGCAGCCCAAGTGCTTCCAGATCATCCTTGTCCCATTCGATAACCGAGCGGTCAGCCATCGCAGCATTCTGTGTTGGCACCAGTCGTGACAGCCGGTCCTTGGCGATGACAAAGCCGCCCACATGCTGCGACAGATGCCGTGGGAAACCGCGCAGCACCTGAGTGAATTCAACGACCTGTTGCAGGCGAATATTCGCAGGATCAAAGCCTGCCTCGGTGAGCCTTGCATCCATGTCGGCGGCCTTGTCCCACCACGCCAGCGTTCCCGTGAGTCGAGTGATCTGATCGAGCGACAGACCGAGTGCCTTGCCGACATCGCGGAGCGCAGATTTACGGCGATAGCAGATCACAGTGGCCGCCAGTGCCGTGCGGTGGCGGCCATATTTGCCGTAGATGTACTGGATGACTTCTTCCCTGCGTTGATGTTCGAAGTCCACATCAATATCTGGCGCCTCGTTGCGTTCTCTGGAGATGAAGCGCTCGAACAGCACTTCACTGAGTGCGGGATCCACCTCCGTGATGCCGAGGCAATAGCAGACTGCCGAATTGGCAGCGGACCCGCGGCCCTGGCAGAGAATCTTGAGACGCCGAGCTTCCCTCACCACATCTTCGACAGTCAGGAAAAATGCCTCGTAGCGCAGCGCCTCAATGAGCAGCAGTTCCTTTTCCACCAGCTGTAGAACCTTGTCAGGTGCGGTCTCGCCATAGCGTCCCCGCATGCCAGCGAGCGTGAGCGTTCGGAGATGGGAGGTCGGTGTTTCACCTGCCGGAACGAGCTCCTCCGGATATTCATAGCGAAGTTCGTCCAGACTGAAGTTGCATAGATTGGCGATATGCGTACTCTCGGCCAGGTGAGCAGGCTCATGCAGCCGACCCAGCCGTTTCATGCTGCGCAAATGCCGCTCGCCATTCGGCGCGCAACGTCTGCCCAGCTCAGCTACCGTAGTATTCAATCGGATGGCCGTCAGCACATCGTGCATTGACTTGCGCTCGCGGTGATGCATGCAGGCGCCGCTGCTTGCAACCAACGGTATATCTGATGCCTGCGAATATTCGCAGAGCGTACTGACCCAGGCGTCATCCTGTCCTGACCGGAACAATTGGGCTGCAATCCAACAATTGCCGACGAATCGCGACTGCCACCACCGCAGTTTTTCAAGCGTGGTGTGTCGATCAGGAATGATGAGCAGGATGCAATCGGCAAGACCTCTATCAAGATCATGACGGCAGAGCGAATATTCGCCCTTCAACGCACGCATGCGGGCGATTGTGATGAGCTCACCCAGATTTCCGTAGCCCTCCCGATTGCGCGCGATGAGGACGACATGATCGCCTTCCGCGAGATGAAACTCGCTGCCAACCAGGAGTTTAAGTCCGGCCGACTTGGCTGCTACATGGGCACGAACAATGCCGGCGAGTGTGCATTCATCCGTGATGGCGAGCGCTGCGTAGCCCAGTCGAAGAGCCTCGTGGACGAGCTCCTCAGGTTGGGATGCGCCGCGCAGAAAGCTGAAGCACGAAATGCAGTGGAGTTCTGCAAAACCGTCACCTGACAGGGACCCGCCATGAACAGGCGATGAGCCTGGCGCGTCTTTGGCAGCGTACCGGCGTGGTTGCTCGCGTGGATCTGTCGTGGACGGCGGTGCCGGGCGTGGTGGTGGCAGGAGGCGGAGCATGGGACTGTGAGCATTTCATCAACTGAAGTAGCCATGCAAAAACCACTCATGCGGCGCCTTCAGGGTGCGATAGACCCATAGTGTTTCGCCCTGAGGGTTCTGTGCCACAAAGTAATCACGTTGTGCGGGCTGCCCGTCCCACCAGCCACACTCGATGCGCTCCGGACCGGAAACGACTTTGAGTGCGCCGTGATATTGGGGAAGATGATCCCTCGCAAACAGGGTGCGTGGCGTGGGTAGCAGCCAAAGCGGGCGAAGCGGCCACGGCTGGCCAGGGTCACCTGCCGGATTACGGGGCCTCGATGTTGCTGCAGTGACAGCCTGGCGCGACCACGCCTGCTCTGGACGGTGGTCCTCCCGCACGGAAATGCCATAGACGCTGCCGTCCCCCAATCGGGCTGCGAGACGCTCCACCAGATCACCCACCTTGCCGTCTTGCTGCCGCGCATCAGGCAGCCATGACAGATTCTCTTCTTCATGGGGTTGCAGTACGTCGCAATGCAGCGTCATGGCACATACCTCCCCCCCTAGTGGCGAACGGGCAACCCGCTCACACAGTAGCGATTCCCAGCGTGACCATTCGCGTGACGGCCGTTGCGTGGTGATGTGCAATGCAGTTTGCAGGCTGCGATTGTGCTCGAACGTGAGCGTCCAGCCTGACGTCGCAGCACCCCGTGCCCGCAGGAAGCCGGCAAGCTCCCCCAGCATCCGCCGGATGGGGAAACGTAGTCCCTCGAAGTGGACCACTTCGCGGATGAACTCGACACGGGTTGAGAATGTTGCAGGCAGGATGAAGGCATCGCGAGGGTCCGCGATGCGTCCCAGCGCACGATCCAGATCGTGAACGACCTCCTTGCCAAATCTTCGTGTCAGGCCATCCCGCGGTAGCGAGGTGAGGTCCCGCACGCGGGTCAGTCCCAGTTGCGCAAGCGTTGCAAGCTTTGCATGCGGCCAAGCGAACAATGCGAGCGGCAGATCTGCAAGGCGTTTACACAAATCCGTTTCGTTCAGTGCGCCCCGCCTGCCTGGATTAGTCATGCGTGCCTTGGCAAACAGCCTGGCCGCCAGTGGCGTTGGTGCAATGCCAGCCAATGCGCTGAAACCGGATTCGTGCAACGCGGTACGCAGGCGCGCAAACAGTTGCCCGAGTCCACCGAACAGCTTCAGTGAGGTGGACACTTCAAGCAGGACACTTTCCTCATCAAGTGTCACGATCGGCGTGAACTCGTTGGAGATGGTGGCAATTTTTTCGAGGGCTTCACGCTCCCACGTCTGATTTCGTGGCGTCACCAGAAGATCGGCGACCACTGCGCGGGCCATGCTCACAGTTTGCGCAGGACGTATTCCCAATTCGCGGGCGCGAGTATTGACGGCACATAGCACCGGTCGTGTATCCGGACCTTCGCTGATGGCGTGGGGTGGCTTGCAGTGATCTGGCTGGTCACTCAGCAGGCGTGCCTCCACGCTTTGCAGGGACAACTCGGGCATGAAAAGTGCAATCCAGAGCACAGTGCCTCAGTGCGAGACGATTGCAGGCTTGGGATGAGCGGGGTTCCCATCCTGTGCAAGTGAATTCAGCTTTTTTGCGCTGATGAGTCCGCGAGCCTTGAAGATGGTGATGGTCTGCCCGCCACGTTCCTGGCCAATCATCAGGCGCAGCGGTGCGGGAGAGGGCTGGCGGGCAAAGGCGGTGCTCTGGAAGAGGAAGGCCGCAGTTCCGCCACTCTCGGCTGCGAGGTGCAGTCTGCGCAGCGTTGCATAGTCTGTGTGCTGTTTCAGCCAGATCAACACGGCACCAAGGGATCCGGAGCGCAGGGATTGTTCAGCTGCCCACAGGCTGTCTGCGGGGGAGTTGGGCTGGACTACCAGCAAACGTGACAAATTCAATCCTGCATTCAGGAGTGCTGGCGCATAGGGTAGGCAAGGGGGATTAATCCATGCGATGGGATGGTCTATCGAGAGCGCTGCCAATGCCGGCAACAGCAGAGACACCTCGCCAACCCCCTGTTGGTCACACATCAGTTCGGTCAGCCCCTGGGCAGGCCAGCCGCCGTCGGGCAGGGCAGCATCGAGCCAATCAATACCAGTCGGTAGCCCGGTCCTTTCCAGACGCTGCACACTGCCCAGACGCCAGATATGGGGCGATTGCAGCAGAGACACGATGCCTGTTTTGTCCATTTAGGGCCAGCGTAGTCCGTTCAGTGCTCACAGCCATCGCAACAGGCCAACCATCACGCCTTCAATGGCAAAATCGTTCTTGTCCTCGTCCACGTCAATGGGGCTGAAGTCCGGGTTTTCCGGCAGCAGGCGAATATTCGCAACAGCCCCTTTCCCTTTCCCGCGTTGCACGGCTTCAAGACGTTTGACAGTTACCTCATCTCCAATTCGTGCCACCACGATCTCGCCATTGGTGACTTCCTTTTTCCGCGCTACTGCGATGAGGTCGCCATCCAGGATGCCTGCATCCCGCATGCTCTGGCCGCGCACCTTCAGCAGATAGTCAGCACGGGGCTTGAAGACTGAAGGATCGATATCGACTCGCCGTTCAATATTCTCCACTGCAAGAATGGGCGAGCCAGCAGCCACACGACCGATCAGCGGCAATCCGATGCCTGGTGCCGAGGCGGACTCAAGCAGCCGGATGCCCCGCGAGGCACCGGCCAGCATTTCGATCACCCCCTTGGCGGCCAAGGCTCGCAGGTGCTGTTCAGCCGCATTCGGTGAACTGAAGCCGAATGCCGCGCAGATTTCCGCACGGGTTGGTGGCATGCCGGTTTGTTCGATGCCCTGGCGGATGAAGTCGTAGATTTCCTGCTGTCTTGCGGTCAATTCGTTCATGGCGTGGTCCAAGTGAAATGAAAGAGCGTCAGTGTATTCATCAGTGTTTTTTCGAGTTGGCGCCGAACCAGTCCCAGTCAGCAAGGGAGGGGTAGGCGCGCTGTCGCGCTGATCTGCTGGTGGGTAACTGTTCAGGATCAGGCGTTGTCATCGCGCGACCCAGTACTTCCCGATAAAGGAAGGTTAGTGCATTGGCTGCCTGGGACCAACTGGCTGGGGGCAGGTCGGTGCGTTGCCTGAGCATGGTTAGAAACGCCGCTACCTCACGACTGCCGAGTTCCTGCGGGTGGCGCATTCCATGCCAGCGGACAAAAAATTTCACCCAATAAACAACGGCTTGCTCCGCTTTGATGCTGTGGTGGTGGCGGCCGAGCGCCTGTCTTACCTGATCCATGAGGCGGGGCGTGTGGCGAACTGGGTGTGTCGCTGTGCCTTGCACGCCCGACAGAAATGGAAGCACGGACTGCGTGGGTGCGCTGGGGGTCATTACCGAGTGGCTGGCTTTTTGGGGCATGATCATTTATCCAGTACTGTATGTGGGTACAGTATCTATCCCCGAAAAGATGTTGTCAAGCACCAACGTGCCGGCCAGACCTGTCCTACACTGCCAGATGATGCTGGGACAGCAAACCGGAGCAGGGTATGAGAATTGACTTTGTTTCAGATGTGGCCTGCCCCTGGTGCGCAATCGGGTTGAACTCACTCGAAATCGCGCTTGGACGCATTGGCGAAGAGTTCCCCGTAGCGCTGCATATGCAGCCATTTGAACTCAATCCTGACATGCCGCCAGAAGGTGTCGATACCGCAGATTATCTGGCGCGGAAATATGGCTTGTCCCTGGAGCAGCTTGAGGCAAATCGCGCGAATATTCGCATGCGTGGTGCTGAAGTCGGATTTACCTTTGGTGAGCGGGTTCGTGTCTGGAATACCTTCGATGCACATCGCCTCTTGCACTGGGCTGGCCGAGAGGGGAAGCAGCGGGCGCTGAAGCATGCGCTATTGCGCGCCTACCATGGTGAGGGACGGAACCCCGGAGCGCAGGATGTCCTGCTTGACCTGGCCGCCGAAACCGGACTTGATGTGGCCGCGACCCGCGAAGTGCTGGACTCGGATGCCCATGCAGGCGATGTGCGCGGGGCTGAGCTGCTCTGGCAGCAGCGTGGTATCACGGCAGTCCCGTCTGTGGTCATCAATGATCAACACCTCATTCAGGGTGGTCAGCCAGCCGATGTCTTTGAAAACGCGTTGCGCCGGATTGCGGAGCAGAAAGGGGATCTTTGAATGTCTGCAGGCAAACCAGAGTTAAAGCCTTTGGCGCCGACGGATTTCAGTACCGTATCAGCTTTGGGCGGCGCAATCTGGCGGGAACACTACGCAAGCCTGGTCAGCATGGACCAGATCGACTACATGCTGGCCGGACGCTACACGCCAGGAAATCTCGAGAAGTACCTTGCCTCGGTCGACTGCTGGATGTATCTGCTCTGGCTGGACGACCGGGCTGTGGGCTATTGCAGTTATGCCCTCACGCAAACGCCGCATGAGTTGAAGCTGGAGCAGCTCTATCTGTTGCCGGAGCTGCATGGGCACGGCTTGGGCAGCTTCATGCTGCGACATGTGAACGCGGAAGCTCGCAGGCTGGGTTGCCAAACGATCATGCTCACCGTGAACAAGGGTAATCACAGCTCGATTGCCGTGTATCTCAAGTCAGGTTTCGTGGTGCGCGAATCAGTCACGTTCGACATCGGAAATGGCTATGTGATGGACGATTACGTCATGGAGAAGCGGCTCGATTCCTGAGCCCGGGTTACAGAATCCAATGTGCTCATGCATTGACCGGTGTCGGCGTCTGATGTCCTGGCGTGTCTTACACTGCGCAAAATCTGCGACTGTCACATGGATTCTACTTTCAGCAAGCCGGTACCTGCATGCACACCACCATTTTCGATACGCCTGTCATCAATTCGATCCTCCGCTGGTTTTCGGTGACATTCCTTCGACTCAAGGGCTGGACGATTACGGGCGAACTGCCAGCGGGCCACCCCAAGTGTGTACTCATTGCAGCGCCTCATACCAGCAACTGGGATCTGCCCTACACCCTGATGGTCGCCTTTCAGCTCAACCTGCATGTCTACTGGATGGGCAAGGCATCCATCTTTCGCTGGCCGTTTGGCGGCGCCATGAAGTGGCTGGGCGGTATCCCGGTGGAGCGGTCTCAATCCAACAATCTGGTGGCCGCATCGGTCGAGGCCATCCGGACCGCGACGCGGCCATTGCAATTGATCGTGCCACCGGAAGGCACGCGCAGCAAGGTTCGCTATTGGAGGACTGGCTTCTACTACATTGCGCTCGGGGCAGGTGTACCCATCGTGATGGCGTTTATGGACTACGAGAAACGACTGTCAGGTCTTGGGCCGGCGTTCATGCCCAGCGGCGATATCGATGCCGACATGCGCAAGATCAAAGCCTTCTATGCACCATTCAAGGGCAAGAATGCAGATCAGTTCGAGTCTGAGCGTTAGTCGCACCTTGCGAATATTCGCAAGGCAGGGTCCCCGACTGACTCAACCAGTGCGCTGACCTTCGTACACTTTCAGGTGTGTGTAAGCCATGGCAAGCAAGGTGTCATCGATTCCCGCTTCACGGGCTTTTTTCAGCATGAAGCCGACGATATGATCTGCCTCGACTGCACCGCCGCCCTGTAGGTCCCTCAGCATCGACGCGGTCAAGCTGGATGTTGTGTCATTCAATACCTTTTGCATCCGCTCCGTGAACTGGGCGCGCGGCGAATGACCGTTGGCGGCCGCTACTGCGCAACAGTCAGTCAGATATCGCAGCAACAGCGATGTGCCGTCCGGTGTCGATGCAATCTCGCCGACACTGCCGCGCATCATGCAGGTCATCCCGGCCAGGGTGGACAGGAAAGCAACCTTTTCCCACATCTCCAGTTCGATATCTGCCGAAAGCTTTGCCTCCACGCCAGATGCCTGAAGCGCTGCGTCGAGTGCTTGAATCCGGGGTGTGATGGACAGGTCACGTTCCCCATACATGATGCGATGCACATCGTGCAACTGTCGGATCACGCCTTCTGCGGATAAGGTGGCGGCGATGTGACAGGTACCGCCCAGCACATTGCCGCGCCCAAAACGGGCATCAAGTTTGGCCAGATGGGCGATGCCGTTCAACAGGGGTAGCACCGCAGCGCCTGCTGCCATGGCTGGTTCTATCGCGTCCATGGCGCTATCAAGGTCGAAAGCCTTGCACGTGAGGATCACGATGTGAAAGCCCGTGAGGGGCTCGCCTGCCCGAACGAGTTGTGGCTGCAAGGTGAACGCCCCATGCGGGCTTTGCACGCGCATACCGTGGGTGTTCAGGTTTTCTGCCCGCTTGGGACGGACCAGAAAGGTGACATTCGCGCCTGACTGCGCCAGTCTTGCGCCAAAGTAGCCGCCGACACCGCCGGCGCCCAGTACAAGAATTTTCATGGGTGAGCTTTTGATGGGTTCAAGGGAAATAACAGGGATTCGGGATACGGTTTACAGGCTAATCGGGTCCCGCCAATCGCCGATATGCATATCTGGAATCGTGGTACACGACTTCTGTTAAGATTTTATTTCACACTTCACTTGTACCGGATATTGCCATGAGTCCCGTCCTAACCCGAAGCTTGGCGCTGATTTGCTTGTTGTCAGGCTGCTTGTTGCAGGCGTCGCCGATACTTGCGCAAGTGAGCCCGGTAACGAAGGAGCCTTTGGAGTTTCCGCGAGAGGCGGTCAGGGCGGGCGTTGAAAAGGGGGAAGTCAAGGTCAAGGTGATCATCGACGCCGCTGGCAATGTCACCGATGTACAGATTCTCGATGCCAAGCCCCCGCGAATCTTCGATCGAGCCGTCAGAGCCGGCATGGCCAAGTGGAAATTCAGCGCGGGTGATGCCAACCGCTCCTATGAAACAATTGTTGAGTTCAAACGTTGACCTCGTCGCCATGAGGGCAATCCATCAAACGCCCTGTCCGCCATGCCGACAGGGCGTTTTTTCTGGATTTTTGTGCGGGAAACGCGTATTCTCGCGCGCTTGCTGGCGGGGTGCTTCCCGGACACAATCCGGAAAATAGCTGCCGTCCCGGGTGCAGTGGTTGGCACTCACGACCCAAGAACACGATTTTTGAGGAGCTTCAATGTCTGCAGTCCCCAAGGCGGCACTTTCCAACCGTGCGGCCAGTTCATCCCCCATTTCCCTCGACGACAAGTACACGCTGGACCGTGGCCGCGTCTACATGACCGGTACCCAGGCGCTGGTGCGTCTACCCATGATCCAGCGCGAGCGCGATCTGTTGGCGGGGCTCAACACCGCGGGCTTCATCTCCGGCTATCGCGGGTCACCGTTGGGGGGCTATGACCAGGCGCTGTGGAAAGCGAAGAAGCACCTCGAAAAGCACCATGTCTTCTTTACGCCAGGCGTCAATGAGGAATTGGCCGCCACGGCGGTCTGGGGCTCCCAGCAGGTGGGGCTGTTTCCCGGTGCCAAGTACGACGGCGTGTTTGGCCTGTGGTACGGCAAGGGTCCAGGTGTGGATCGCTGCGGCGATGTGTTCAAGCATGCCAATGCCTTCGGTACTTCCAAGCATGGCGGCGTGCTCCTCATCGCAGGAGATGACCATGCCTGCAAGTCCTCCACACTGCCACATCAGTCTGAGCACGCTTTCGATGCGGCCATGATCCCGGTGCTGTATCCCACCGGCGTTGGCGAGATCATCGAGATGGGCCTGCATGGCATCGCCATGTCGCGCTACTCCGGCTGCTACATCGCATTCAAATGCATCAGCGATACCGTGGATGCTTCTGCATCCATCAACATCGACCCCGACAATCCGAAGATTCTGCTGCCGGAGGATGTCCAGCTGCCCGAATCAGGCGTGAATATTCGCTGGCCGGACAAGCCACTGGAGCAGGAACTGCGCCTCCAGCACGACAAGATCTATGCCGCACTGGCCTATGCACGTGTCAACAAGCTGAACCGCATCACTATCGATTCGCCCAAGCCCAGGCTGGGCATTATCGCGTCGGGCAAGAGCTATCTCGACGTACTGCAGGCGCTGGAGGACCTGGGCATCGACGAACGCCATGCCGCCGAGATCGGTTTGCGTCTGTTTAAGGTGGGCATGCCTTGGCCACTGGAACCGATGAGCATTCGCGGATTTGCCGAAGGGCTGGATGAAATCCTCGTGGTCGAGGAGAAGCGCCAGCTCATCGAATACCAGATGAAGGAGATGCTCTATAACTGGCGGGACGATGTACGTCCGCGTGTCATCGGAAAATATGACGAGCATGGCGAGTGGGAAATGTCGCGCAGCGAATGGCTGCTGCCGGCTGCAGGTGAGCTCACGCCCGCCATGATCGCGCGCGTTATCGCCAAGCGCATTGCCAAATTCCACACCTCGAAAATCATCGAGGCGCGGATGAAGTTCATCCAGGACAAGGAAGCCGCGCTGGCCAAACCGCGTCCCAGTGCCAAGCGCATTCCGTATTTCTGTTCCGGCTGTCCGCACAACACGTCAACCAAGGTGCCGGAAGGTTCCAAGGCGCTGGCTGGCATCGGCTGCCACTATATGGCGGTGTGGATTCGTCCTGAAGAGACCATGACCTTCACTCAGATGGGCGGTGAGGGCGTGCCATGGGTGGGCATACAGCCGTTCTCGGACACCAAGCATGTGTTCGCCAACTTGGGCGACGGGACATACTTCCACTCCGGCTTGCTGGCCATTCGCGCAGCTGTCGGTGCCAAGGTCAACATCACCTACAAGATTCTCTTCAACGATGCCGTCGCCATGACTGGCGGTCAGCCGGTGGATGGCCCCCTAAGTGTTCCGATGATCACGCAGCAAGTGCATGCCGAAGGTGTCAAGCGCATCGTGGTCGTGACGGATGAGCCAGATAAGTACGATGGCATTGCCCTGGCCACCGGCACGACGGTGCATCACCGCGATGCGTTGGACCTCATTCAGCGTGAGCTGCGAGATACCGAGGGCACTACCATTCTGGTCTACGACCAGACCTGTGCCGCTGAGAAGCGTCGCCGCCGCAAGCGTGGAACATTCCCTGATCCGCAGAAGCGTGTCGTCATCAACGAGGCGGTGTGTGAAGGCTGTGGCGATTGCGGCAAGAAATCCAATTGTCTGTCCATCATGCCGGTGGAGACCGAGTTCGGTCGCAAGCGCGCCATCGATCAATCCTCGTGCAACAAGGACTTCAGCTGCGTGAAGGGCTTCTGCCCCAGCTTTGTCACGGTCGAAGGCGGCCAGCTGCGCAAGAAGAAGCCCGTGGTGCAGGAAGTGCTGGCTGCATTGCCCGAGCCGCAGCAGCCCGCGCTCGAACAGCCCTACGGCATCATGGTCACGGGTGTTGGCGGCACGGGTGTGGTCACCATCAGCGCGTTGCTCGGTGTCGCTGCGCATATCGAAGGCAAGGGTGTCGCAGTGTTGGACATGACCGGTCTCGCGCAGAAAGGCGGCTCGGTCTATTCACACATTCGTATCGCGCAAAAACCGGAGCAGATCCATGCTGTGCGCATCGCCGCCGGTGAAGCCGATCTGGCGCTGGGTTGCGACATGATCACATCGGCCAGCGATGAAGCCATCGCCAAGATGCAGCTGGGCCTGACCAAGGCAGTGATCAACAGCGATGTCGCGACCACGGGCGGCTTCACCAAGAATCCCGACCTCCAGATTCCGGTCGAGGAAATGAAGGTCACCATCGCTGAAGCGGTCGGTGAGGGGGCTGCAGAGTTTGTCGACGGTACCGGGCTGGCTACGGCGCTGATGGGCGATGCGATCTTCACCAATCCTTTCCTGATGGGATACGCGTTCCAAAAAGGGCTTATTCCACTGGCGTCGACGTCCATCCTGCAGGCAATCGAGTTGAATGGCGCAGCCGTGGAGAAGAACAAGACTGCATTCGACTGGGGCCGCCGTGCAGCGGTGGATCTGCGCGCGGTACAGAAGGCGGCGATTCCACCCGAAGCAAAACCGGAATCCCAGCGTCTCTCCGAGACCATCGAGGAGTTGGTGGCACGCCGCGAGAAGACCCTCACGGCTTATCAGAACGCTGCTTACGCCAGGCGCTATACCGACCTCGTGGCACGGGTGCAGAAGATCGAGGCCGAGAAGTTTGCCGGCAAGAAAGCACTCGCCGCTGCGGTGGCCCGCTACGCGTTCAAGCTCATGGCCTACAAGGATGAGTACGAAGTCGCGCGCCTTTACACGGAGAGCGATTTCATCAAGCGCGTGAATGATCAGTTCGAAGGCGACTTCAAGCTCACCTTCCACCTGGCCCCTCCGATCTTCAACAAGCCTGATCCGATCACTGGCGAGCCCATGAAGACCGTGTATGGCCCGTGGATGTTGACTGCGTTCAGGCTGCTGGCAAAGTTGCGTGGCCTCCGTGGCGGCGCGCTCGACATCTTTGGATACAGCGCCGAGCGCAGGATGGAGCGCCAGCTGATGGAGGACTATTTCTTGCGCATTGACATGTTGCTGGCCGGCATGAATGCTGAAAACTACGAGACGGCGGTCGATCTGGCGTCATTGCCCGAGTTCATCCGCGGCTTCGGCCACGTCAAGGATGCGCACCTCAAGGATGTAAAGTCCCGCGAAGTTGAACTGCTGGAACAGTTCAGGAATCCCCAAGCCACCAAGCGCATTCCGATCAAGGCTGCAGCCTGATCCATATCTGGAATGAAGGTCCGCTTTAGCAGTTGCTTCTCCCGAGGCTTGCCCCTGCCGATGAAAGTCGGCAGGGATTTTTTGTCTACAAGACGTCTGTTGAAGTCATTTGATGTTTGCCTTCGATTTGCCAAGATTGAAGGCAAGGCTGGATACTTTCCAATTGTGACCGTCCAACGTTGATGATTCTGGATTCGAAATGACTGTAGTCAAGCCAGCCGTTCCAAACGATTCCAATGAGTCCGCGTCAGGCGCCTACAAGGTCAATTCATTGATTATTGGGCCTGAAGCCAATCCGGTAGGTGGAATTGTTGCGTGGGACCCTGGCCGTTCATTTTGGAATTGCAGCATGCTATTGGGCGCGATTGTCTTAGGGCCGATGTTCTTCACTTGGAGCGCGCTTCTCATCTCTGTTGTGCTCCTGGAAATTGCGATGTGCGCGGGTCATTCTGTTGGATTTCATCGCCGCCTGATTCATCGCACTTTCCAGTGCCCGAAGTGGCTGGAGCGTCTTCTTGTCTGGATTGGCACGCTGGTGGGGATGCAAGGACCCCTTTGGGTGATCCACTCGCACGACCTGAGGGACTGGGCACAGCGGCAGCCCGATTGTCATCCATTTCTACGGCATGGATACGGCATGCTGAAGGATGGCTGGTGGAACCTGCACTGCAAATTGACGTTGGACAAACCACCTGGCTTCGATCCTGGAACAGGTATCGCGGATGACTGGTTTTACATATTCTTGCAACGAACCTGGATGCTCCAGCAACTGCCAGTCGCGATAGTTCTTTACATGATCGGCGGGATGCCTTGGGTGGTTTGGGGAGTGTGCGTTCGTGTGGCGTGTGGCGTAACGATGCATTGGTTCGTGGGATACATTTGCCATGCGCACGGCCCGCAGAGCTGGGCTGTGAGCAACGGGGCAGTACAGGCGCACAATGTTCCATGGGCTGCCATTCCATCCATGGGGGAGAGCTGGCATAACAATCATCATGCTTTCCCGGCGTCTGCCCGCCATGGGATTTATCCCGGCCAAATCGATATCGGCTTCCAGTTTGTCAAGTTGCTTGAGAAGGCAGGTTTGGCTTGGGGCATTCAAACGCCTGCCAATTTGCCTCGCAGAACGGGCTTACTAGCCATAGCGCCAGATGCCATGTCGATTTGGGAATCCCCGTCACCTAAATCTCAACGGTCTGAATGACCTATCTCTGGCGCAGATTGACAATCCCATGACAGATCGCGAGTCAGCGAAACCGCAGACCGATGTGTCCGCCGACGATCCGCAAGGCGCGACCGATCAAGATCGCCTGCCCTTCTCAAAGTGGTGGCCATTTCTGGCTGGGGCAATCATGGGCGTCGTGTTACGCCTTGCATTCAGTGGGCATCCTGGTCATGAGTTTGCCGCGATGATGGCGTCTTTCATTTACCTTTCTCCCGCACTTGTTGGCGCGGTCACTGTTTACTTTGCGGAGAAGCAGGCCAGACGATCATGGGGATACTACGTAATGGCTTCGTTCGTGGCCAACTGCATCTATGTTGCGGGCACGTTAGTACTCATGATCGAGGGTTGGATTTGCGCGATCATTATCATCCCGCTGTTCGCGATGTTGGGCGCCATTGGTGGCCTGACGATGGGCGCGATTTGCCGATTTACCAACTGGCCCAAACAGACATTGATGGGTGCCATCTGCATGCCGTTTGCATTGGTTCCTATTGAGGGCCAGTTTCCAGTTCCGCAAAGGGTCGAACAGGTGGAGCGAAGCATAGTGGTCTCGGGTTCACCTGCAGACGTCTGGGGTCAGATCGTGAACGCGCCTGCAATAAATGCCGATGAGATCGAAGCTGCTTGGCTTTTCCGTATTGGAGTGCCGCTTCCTCTCTCGGGAGCAGTATCAGAGTCCGGATCTGAAAGAGTCCGGAAGGTCAGAATGGGCAAGGCCATTTACTTTGACGAAGTGATTACCGATTGGCACGAACATGAATACTTGCGCTGGACCTATCGATACCATGCAGATTCATTTCCACGCGACGCCCTTGACGAGCATGTTGTGCTGGGAGGGCATTACTTTGACATTCTAGATACCTCATACACGCTCTTGCAACGAACTGAAGGCACGGAGGTCCGCATACTTACCAGATACAGACTGTCGACGCAGTTCAACTGGTATGCAGCGCCGGTTGCCAGATTTTTGCTAGGCAACTTGGCCGAGGCCAATCTGAATTTCTATCGTCGGCGCAGTGAGGCCATCCAAAAGGAATCGGCACCTCTGGCCTCCCGCAGATAGTGCAATGCCAGTCAATGGCGCTGCCTTGGCTCAATTATCCAGCGTCCAGAGAACAATACGCCAGGACTGGCCGTTAGCATCCACCGGAGTTTAGCTCCGCTGTGCCGGCACCTTCATCAAGGCATAGCTGTCCGAGACCACGCGGCGATGACCTCCGTCGGCGTGTCCATAGAGGACTCCGGCATGTTGCGGGGAGTCATGGTAGGTAATGAAGGCAGATGTCAGCGGTTGTAGTCCGAGAAGCTAAGCAGGTACCTGTCCTTTGAGATACGTAGCTGTGCACTGCCACCCACTGGTACGCAGATCTTCGCCGCTGCGTGGCCGAACGGGTAATTCGTAAGAACGGGACAGGACACCAGATCCCGCAATGACTCCGTCACGTCTGCCATCGTGAAGCGTCTGGCAGCCTCGTTGTTCTGGTCGTAACCGTTGAAAGTACCAAGAATGATTGCGACCTGACGGTCGAGCACACCAGCCTGTTTCAGCTGATACAGGCAGCGGTCAATGTGATACGGCTCTTCGCCGATTTCCTCGATAAAGAGAATGCCGCTTTCGAACACGGGCATGTAGGGCGTGCCTGCCATGTTGGCTATCAGGGTGAGATTGGTGCCCCAGGCAATGCCTTTGATGTGCTGGGCGCCATAAGGATGCTCGCAGGCAAGCTCCGATGTGTTGTGGGTTCCGGCTGAGAGCAAGGGCCAGAAGTTGGCCTCCATCACGGCATTGACCTCTCCATCGCCGAAATCCACGCGTGCCATCGGGCCTGATATCGACTGGTAGTCAGCCTGCGCCAGCAACGCCAGATTGAGGGCCGTAAAATCACTGAAGCCGACGAAGACCTTTCCACTCGAAGCCAGCACAGCATAGTCGATGCGATCCAGCAGACGCGAGAAACCATAGCCCCCGCGCACAGCCATCACTATATCCACGTCCGGGTCCGCGGCCATGGCATGCAGCTCGGCCAGTCGCTCGCTATCGGGCGCGGAAAAATACTTCCACGCCTTGCGAATATTCGCACCCTGCTTCACGCGCCATCCGCGCGCCTCGAGCCGGGCAATCCCGTTATCGAGAACCGGAACATCGCTGATGCAGCCGGAAGGCGCGATGAGGCCGATCGTCCCCGGCGCTGCAATGCGTCGGGGGGCAATGAAGGGTGTCTTCATGAATTATTTGCGCTGTGCGAGCGAATCGACAACAGTCAGCGCAGTCATGTTGATGATGCGGCGCACGGTGGCGGTGGGGGTGAGAATATGCACGGGCTTGGCTGCGCCAAGCAAAATGGGGCCGATCGTGATGCCGCCGCCCGCTGCGGTTTTCAGCAGATTGAAAGAGATGTTGGCCGCGTCAAGGGTCGGCATGATCAGCAGGTTGGCCTCACCTTTCAGCCTCGCGCCAGGCAGGGCGCTGCCTCGCGCGTCTTCTGAGAGTGCCGCATCGCCGTGCATCTCGCCATCCACTTCAAGGTCAGGTGCCAGCTTCTGGATGATCGCCAGCGCATCGCGCATTTTTACGGCTGATGGTGCATCACTCGTACCGAATGACGAGTGGGACAGGAGTGCCGCCTTGGGCACGACACCGAAGCGGCGGATTTCCTCTGCGGCAAGCAGTGTCATCTCGGCAACCTGAGCCGGCGTTGGATCGTGGTTCACGTAGGTATCGCAGATGAAGACGGTACGTTTGGGCAGCATCACCACGTTCATCGCGTAGAAGTTGTTGACCCCGGCACGGCGCCCGATGACTTGGTCGATATAGTGCAGGTGCAGATCATGGGTGCCAAAAGTAC
The DNA here is from genome assembly GCA_031394355.1 of Betaproteobacteria bacterium. GTDB lineage: Bacteria > Pseudomonadota > Gammaproteobacteria > Burkholderiales > Usitatibacteraceae > JAEUMY01. The sequence continues at coordinate 18,030 of JANNSU010000002.1, forward strand.
CGCATATCATGCCGTCGGCTGCGCCGTTGTGGATCAGCATCGCACCGATGAGCGTATGACGACGGCGCATCTCGATTTTGGCGTAAGGCTGTGACACGCCACGACGAGCGGTGAGCTTGAAGTACTCCTGCCAATACTCGCGATAGCGCTCGTCGTAATCCGGATTGACCACGTCGAAATCGACCCCAGCCTTCAGTCGAAGGCCGAATCGCTCGATCCGCTTTTCGAGAATTGCCGGTCGACCGATGAGGGTAGGACGGGCCAGTCGTTCATCCACCACAAACTGCACGGCTCGCAGCACGCGCTCATCCTCGCCTTCGGCATACACGATGCGTGCGGGCTGCGCCTTGGCCTTGGCAAAGAGGGGCTTCATCAGCAAGCCCGAGTGGTACACAAACTGGTTGAGCCGGTCGTGGTAGGCAGGCCAGTCGCTGATGGGGCTGGTGGCGACACCGCTTTCCATCGCAGCCTTCGCAACGGCCGGCGCAATCTTGACGATGAGGCGTGGATCGAATGGGCGCGGAATGAGGTAGTCGCGACCGAAGCTGACATCCTCCTGGCTGCCATAGGCTTGTGCAACGATGTCCGACTGCTCAGCCTTGGCGAGATCGGCAATGGCATGTACAGCCGCGAGCTTCATCGGCTCGTTGATGGTGGTTGCGCCCACATCCAGTGCGCCCCGGAAAATGAAGGGGAAGCACAGCACATTGTTGACCTGATTCGGATAGTCCGACCGGCCGGTGGCGATGACGGCGTCGTCGCGCACTTCGCGAATTTCTTCCGGCAATATTTCCGGTGTGGGGTTGGCGAGTGCGAGGATGAGCGGGTCCTTGGCCATGCGCTTCACCATCTCTTGTTTCAATACTCCGCCCGCGGAGAGTCCCAGAAAGACGTCGGCACCATCAATGACCTCACCCAGCTTGCGCTGGGGAATGTCCTTGGCGTAGCGCGCCTTGTTGTCGTCCATCTCAACCGTCCGGCCCGTGTAGACCACGCCGGCGATGTCGGTGACGATGATGTTTTCCATCTTCATGCCGAGCGCCACCAGCATGTCGAGGCAGGCCAGTGCGGCGGCACCCGCACCGGAGGCGACCAGTTTCACCTTGGCGATGTCCTTGCCCACCACGCGCAAGCCGTTGATGATCGCTGCGCCAACAATGATGGCGGTACCGTGCTGGTCGTCATGGAATACGGGAATCTTCATGCGCTCGCGAAGTTTTCGCTCCACATAAAAGCACTCCGGTGCCTTGATATCCTCGAGGTTGATGCCGCCAAAAGTCGGCTCCATCGCAGCGACAATATCGACCAGTTTGTCCGGGTCGTTCTCTGCCAGTTCAATGTCAAACACATCAATGCCGGCGAATTTCTTGAATAGCACGGCCTTGCCTTCCATCACCGGTTTACCGGCCAACGGGCCAATGTTGCCCAAGCCCAGCACGGCTGTGCCATTGGTGATGACCGCGACCAGGTTGCCGCGAGCGGTGTAGTGCCGCGCCTCAGCGGGGTTGTCACGAATGGTCTCGCAGACCGTGGCCACACCCGGCGTGTAGGCCAGCGCCAGATCGCGCTGGGTGCCCAGCGGCTTGGTGGGTGTGACTTCGATCTTTCCGGGTACGGGGAAGCGATGGTAGTCGTGCGCGTTTTGCTTCAGGTCGGACTGCTTGTCGGACATCGTCTTTGCCTTCACTTTATGGTCATGCTTCTTGGGAAAAGTCTAGCACGCACCACTTTCCGCAGCGGGGCATGGTCGCATTCAAGAAACAACTTGACAAACGTGTCGACATAACTAATCATTTAGTTATGAACAGAAACTACATGCGTGCAATCCCGTTGGAGTGGCGAAACATCTCCGAGGTCTTCACCGCCTTGGGCGATGAACATCGTCAGCGTATCCTGCTCACGCTCGAGCCGGGCGAGCGGCTGAATGTGGGCCAGATCGTGGAAGTGTCGACACTCTCCCGATCGGCTGTGTCCCATCATCTCAAGGTGTTGAAGGATGCGGGCGTGCTGGACAGCGAAAAGGAAGGCAAGGAAGTCTTTTTCTGGCTGAACAAGGCATTCCTCGTTGATGCGCTCGTCGCCGTCACTACCTATATCAAACAGAAAGCCTGATCATGGTTCATACCCTCAAAGATCGTCGCCGATTCCTTTCAGCCACGGGTGCTCTGGCCCTTTCTTCGGGGCTTACAGGCTGCAAGCTTCCATTTACCTTCGAACAGGGGGCGATGCATCCCTGCCTGCCCGGTTTGCCACTTGCCTTGGGAGCACATCCACTGGTACTGGCTGCTCTTGCGAATATTCGCAGTGACCAGGTGTGGGACTGCCACGCACACCTGCTGGGCAACGGCAAAGAGGCGACCGGCATCTGGGTAGACCCAGACTTCGACGCGGGCAACGGGATTCGCAACAAGATTCAACGCACCATGTTTGCCAACAGCGCCTGTCTCGGCGAGAACGAGGCGAAATGGGATTCGCGCATGGTCGAACGACTCGCCCAGCTTGCTGCCGAGCTGCCGATGGGCTTCAAGGTCATGGTCATGGCCTTCGACTTCACCTACGACGAAGCCGGCAAACGGCGCGATGATCTCACCACTTTCAGTGTGCCCAATCAACATGCGGCGAAGGTTGCAGCGACTAACCGTGCGCGCTTCGAGTGGACCGCCTCGGTCCACCCTTGGCGGCCGGACGCCATCGACGAGCTGAACTGGTGCCACGCTAACGGTGCGCGGGCTGTGAAATGGTTGCCGCCCAGTATGGGAATCGATCTTGCGCACCCCAAGTGCACGCCGTTCTATCGTCGCATGCGCGAGCTCGATCTGCCGCTGCTCACCCATGTCGGCAAGGAGCTCTCGGTGCGCGGCGCGCATCGCGAGGAATTTGGCCACCCCCTGGCCTTGCGGCATGCGCTGGGCGAGGGGGTGCGGGTCATCGCCGCGCATTGCGCATCGTTGGGCGAGAGCCCGGACACGGACAAGCCGGGCGCACCCATGACGGCCAATTTTGATCTGTTTGGTCGGCTGATGGATGACCCGAAGAACGAGAAGCTGCTCTTCGGCGACATCTCCGCCATGATCCTGTTCAACCGCGATGACGCCATGCCGCGTCTCATGGATCGCGAGGCGTGGCATGGTCGGTTGCTCAATGGCAGCGACTATCCGCTGCCCGGCGTCATGCCGGTGGTTTCGATCCAGCACTTCGTCGAGCTTGGTTTGCTCAAGTCGGATGCCGTGCCGGTGCTGCGTGACCTGCGCCATGCCAACCCGCTCCTGTTCGATTTTGTGCTGAAGCGGAGCCTGCGCCGCAACGGCCGCGCGCTGCCCGCTTCGGTATTCGAAACCCGAGCCTTCTTTGAAAAGAGGACCTGATGTCCACGCACGCCGATACACAACCTGCGTGTTTGCCTGATAAGGCACATGCAACTCAAAGCCAGTTTCAGCTCCTGAAGGAACGGCGCTTCCTGCCGTTCTTTCTGGTCCAGTTTCTGGGCGCCGGGAACGACAACATCTTCAAATTCGCCTTCACCGTACTGGCTACTTACAGCGCGGCAGAGTGGGGCGGCCTGGACAGCAAGATCGCAGGCGCTGTCATCGGCGGCGTCTTCATCCTGCCGTTTGTGCTGTTCTCGGCCACTGCCGGGCAGATCGCCGACAAGTACGACAAGGACCGTCTGATCCGCTTCGTGAAGTCGCTCGAGATCGGTATTGCGCTGGTCATTGCCTCAGGCTTCATCTGGAAAATACCTGCTTGTCTGTTTACCGGCGTATTCCTCATGGGCCTGCACTCCACCTTGTTTGGACCAGTGAAGTTTTCCTATCTGCCGCAGCACCTGCGCGATGATGAGTTGACCGGTGGCAATGGCCTGCTGGAGATGGGTACCTTCGTGGCCATTCTGCTAGGCACCATGCTGGGCGGCGCCCTGGTGGCCATGCCCGAGGTTGGCCCCCATTACGTGGCCTGGGTCACCATTGCCGTCGCCATCCTGGGACGCCTGTTCGCGAGCGGGGTGCCGGTCTCGCCCGCTTCCGATCCTGCGCTCAATATCAACTGGAATCCGGTTACTGAAACGCTGGCCAACCTGCGCTACGCCAAGGCCAACCGCACGGTGTTCCTGTCCATGCTGGGTATTTCCTGGCTTTGGTTTTTCGGCTCCATCTTTCTGACCTCCTTCACCGGGTTCGCCAAGGATGTGCTGGGCGGCAACGAACAGGTCGTGACCTTGCTGCTCGCCACGTTTTCGGTGGGTATTGGCATTGGCTCATTGCTCTGTGAAAAGCTCTCCGGTCACAAGGTCGAGATCGGCCTGGTGCCGTTCGGCTCCATCGGCATGACCGTGTTCGCCGTCGATCTCTATTTCGCCAGCCGTGGCATGACGCCGACCGGGCTGATGGGTGCCGCCGATTTCGTCAAAAGCGGAGCGAATATTCGGGTGATGGCCGATCTTTTCCTTCTCGCCATGTTCGCCGGTTTCTACAGCGTGCCGCTGTATGCACTCATCCAAAGCCGCACCGAGAAGTCGCACGTCGCTCGCGTCATCGCGGCGAACAACATCCTGAACGCGCTGTTCATGGTGGTTGCTTCGGTGATGGCGGCTGTGCTGCTCTCATCCGCCGTGGGCCTCAGCCTGCCGCAACTCTTCCTGGTCACCGCATTGCTGAATGCCGGGGTTGCCGTCTACATCTACGGACTGGTGCCAGAGTTCCTGATGCGCTTCCTCTGCTGGATGCTCATCCACACCGTGTATCGAGTGCGTAAACGCGGATTGGAAAATGTTCCCGACGAAGGTGCCGCCGTCATCGTCTGTAACCACGTGAGCTTCGTCGATGCGCTGGTCATCACGGCGGCCTGCCATCGTCCCATCCGCTTCGTGATGGATCACCAGATCTTCAAGATTCCCGTTCTGTCATTCATCTTCCGTACGGGAAAGGCCATTCCCATCGCGTCGGCCAAGGTGGACGAGGCGTTGTTGAACAAGGCCTACGACACCGTGGCCGAAGCCCTGGAGCAAGGCGAACTGGTGTGCATCTTCCCCGAAGGCCGCATCACCGACACAGGCGATCTCTATCCCTTCAAGGGTGGCATCAAACGCATCATCGACCGCACACCTGTGCCAGTCATTCCAATGGCGTTGTCCGGATTGTGGGGCTCGTTCTTCAGCCGCAAGGGTGGCCCCGCCATGACCAGGCCGTTACGTCGCGGGCTCTTGTCGCGTATCACGCTATCCATTGCACCTGCAGTGCCGGCATCTGCCGTTGTGGCCGATGCCTTGCAAGCGCAGGTCCAGGCACTACGTGGTGACGAACGCTAGACGCTTGACTGCGAATATTCGCGAGGAGAGAAGCATGTGGTTTATCGGTATGTTGATTGGCCTGATCCTGGGTGGGCTAGCCTGGGGATTTGACGGTGCCGTGGTGCTGGGATTTTTAGGCTTCATTGGTGGTCTGATCTTCGGCAATCGGGGTAAGCAGAATGCACCCGCGCCTGCTGCCGATCGACTCTCGGTACTGGAGCAGCGTGTGACACAGCTTGAGATCCGGCTTGCGCGGGCCGAGCGTGGCAGGCAGCCGGTGGCCGAATCGGGCACCGACGTGGTTGCGCATGCGCATGCTGAGCAACCCGCAGCACATCCCGCGCCGGCCTCGCAAAACGTGTCGCAGGAGGAGGTCGATGCGACTTCTGCCGTCGCGGCCAGCGTGCGTGCTGCCGCAAGCCAGACGGTCGACGAAGCGGTTCTCAATCGACCGCCGGCATCGCCTGCCAGGGAACCGGCGCCCGTTCAATCTGCACTGTCGGAACCCGCCGAACCCGCCGAACCCGCCGAACCCGCCGAGCCGGCGCGCCCGAATTTCATCACCCGCTGGTTCACCGAAGGCAATGCCATCGTCCGAGTCGGTGTCACCATTCTCTTCATCGGCATCGCTTTCCTGGTGAAGTACGCGGCCGACCGTGACATGGTGCCCATCGAGCTTCGGCTTGCCGCCGCCGCTGCGGGGGGCATCGCACTGCTTGTTTTCGGCTGGCGTTTACGCGACGTGCGCGCAGGGTATGCGCTCACCTTGCAGGGGGCGGGCGTCGCTGTCCTGTATCTCACCATTTTCGGCGCGTTCCGGTTGTGGGGATTGCTGCCGGCCGGTATCGCGTTTCCGCTGTTGGTCGCCGTGGCGGCATTTTCAGCCTTCCTCGCGGTGAAGCAGGACTCCATGGCACTTGCGGTGGTGGGCAGTGCGGGCGGCTTCCTGGCGCCCATTCTGGCATCGACGGGGCAGGGCAGCCACATCATGCTGTTCAGCTACTACCTCGTACTCAATCTCGGCATCCTCGCCATCGCCTGGCACAAGGCGTGGCGGCCGCTCAATCTGCTGGGATTTGTTTTTACTTTTGTGATCGCGCTGTTCTGGGGTGACCGCTTCTACCGGCCCGAGTTCTTTGCCAGCACAGAGCCCTTTCTGATCCTGCACTTCCTGCTCTACGTGATCGTTGCCGTGCTCTTTGCACATCGCGAGGCGCCGCGTGTCGCGCACTACGTCGACGGGACATTGATCTTCGGCGTGCCTCTGGTCGCGTTTGGCCTGCAGTACGCGCTGGTAAAGGAGATCGAGTACGGCCTCGCCTTCAGCGCGTTGGCGTTAGGTGGCTTTTATCTCGTGCTGGCGCGCGCGCTGCACGCGGTTGGGCGCGATACCTTGCGCCTGCTGGTTGAATGCTTTCTTGCGCTGGGTGTGGTGTTCCTGACGCTTGCCATTCCGCTGGCCCTGGATGCGCGCTGGACGTCCGCCGCGTGGGCGCTGGAAGGTGCGGGCATCGTGTGGATCGGCGTGCGTCAGAAGCGCCTGCTCGCACGGCTCTTCGGCATGGCGCTGCAACTTGTTGCGGGCGCTGCATTCCTGCAGGGTCTCCATCATGCGGTGGGCAACTATCCGCTCATCAACAGCGTTTGTCTGGGCGCACTGCTGCTGGTGCTGGGTGGCTTGTTGACCTATCGCCAGTTGTCGCGCGAGGACAGCGTGAGCCGGACGGAGACCTCGTTGGCGGGACTCTGGTTTGGCTGGGCACTGCTGTGGTGGCTGTTCGGCGGCATTCGGGAGATAGAGCGCTTCATCCTGAGTGACTTCCAGGTCACCCTGGCGCTTCTGTTCATGGCGGGCACGGCGCTGTGCAGCAGCTTCTTGTGGCGGTACCGTGATTGGTCTGCTGCGGAGTGGCCAGTACTCGGTCTGTTGCCCGTACTGACCCTGCTGGCGTTCATCGGGATGATCGATCATGCACATCCCTTTGCTTACTTCGGCTGGCTTGCCTGGCCGGTTGCACTGGTCGTGCACTACGCCAACTTGCACCGGCATGAACCAGATGATGAGCCTCGAACGGTGCTGGGTGTGATACATGTCGGCACACTGCTGCTTGTCGCGATGCTGGGTGCCTGGGAGTTGCATTGGCTGGCGCGTGAGGCCGGCCTGGGACGAAGTGCCTGGACGGTGGCATCGGTTGTGGTGATCCCGGGGCTGTTGCTGCTTGGACTATGCAGCCATGCCATGGCTGCACGCTGGCCGGTCGAGCGATATGAGTCCGCGCTGCTGCGCGGCGCGGGCATTCCGCTGGTGCTCGGATTCTGGCTCTGGACCTTCTATGCCAACTTCTCGCATGCAGGCGGCAGTGCGCCGTTGCCCTATCTGCCGCTTCTGAATGCCATCGATCTCGGCCATCTCTTCATCGCCCTGGTCGCCATCATCTGGTGGCGTCGCCAGGACAGCAATGACGCCGGGTTTACCTCGCTTGCCCGGGTTGCGACCGGTATCGCCGCCTTCGTCTGGGTCAACGCGATCCTGCTGCGTACCATCCACCATTGGGCGGGCGTGCCGTATCGTCTGACCAATCTGTGGGATTCCATGCTGGTGCAGGCGTCGGTGTCGATCTTCTGGACCGTGCTGGCACTGTCGTTGATGCTCATCGCCACCCGCAAAGGGCTGCGCGGCGTGTGGATGCTGGGTGCCGGCCTCATGGGTGCCGTGGTGGCAAAGCTCTTTCTGGTGGATCTGTCGAACATTGACGGCATCGAGCGCATCGTGTCGTTCATCGGCGTGGGCGTGTTGATGGCGGTGATCGGCTGGTTTTCGCCACTGCCGCCGGCGACAGCCAGGCGCGAGGAGGCTTCCGCATGAGAATCATCCACTCGGGCCTTGCCGCAAGCGGGCTGGCGTTGTTTGCAGCCTTGGCCATTGCGCAGCCGATCGAATCGTTCACCCATCTGCTGCCGGTGAAGCAGCAAGGTGGCGATGGATTGCAGCGCGTGCTGCTGCCTGCTGCCGTGCACCAGGGCTCGACGCGGGCCGATCTCGGCGACCTGCGTGTGTTCAACGGCCGTGGCGAGCACGTGCCATTCGCACACGCCGGGTTGCCGCGCGTGGCGGCATCGGCGCCGGCGCGACATCTTTTACCGATCTTCCCGCTGACAGTCGCCGTGTCGGCAAGGGGAAGTGGTGATGCGCTCAGCCTGCAAGTGAAGCAGCAGAAGGACGGGACGCTCATTTCGCTGAACAGCCGATTCGCTGATGGCAAGGCTGCATCACTCTCAGCCAAAGCGCGCCGTGACCTGTCAGCCTACGTCGTCGATGCCAGCCGCTTGCGCGCTCAAGATGGCAAGGGGGAGTCGGTTTTCCTCTCCGCACTGGTGTTCGACTGGGACGTGTCTGACGATAGTCGGTCGGGCCGGGTGCGTATCGATTCCAGTGATGACCTCAAGTCGTGGTCGACCCTGGTGTATGACGGCGCGTTGATGGATCTGGAGCATGGCGGCCAACGCTTGACCCAGAAGCGTATTGAATTCGCACCGACCAATGCCCGCTATCTGCGCTTGACCTGGGCCGAGAGGCCATTTGTGCTGAAGTCCGTGACCGCTGAAACACTCACTGCCAGTATCCCGCCAACACTGACGCGGCAGACTATCCGTGCCAACGTGGACAACGTGGATGGCTTGCAGCCCGGTGAATACGTCTTCGATCTGGGTGGACGTCTGCCCGTGCAGCAGCTTCGATTGCTGTTGCCCGAAGAAAATACCGTGGCACCCGTGCGAATATTCGCAAGGAGCGATGCCACGCAACCTTGGCGATCGGTCGAGAGCGCCACCTTCTATCGCCTGAATCGCGATGGCTCCGAGCTTGTCGCCCCTGCCGTGAAGTTTCTGGCGCAGAACGAGCGTTTCTGGAAAATCGCGGTCGATTCGCGCGCTGGCGGACTCGGCCGCGGAGCGCCGCAATTGGAAGTAGCCTGGCCGTCACAGAGCATCATATTTGCGGCGCGTGGGGAAGGGCCGTACCGTCTCGCTTGGGGCCATGCAGAAGCCATGCCGGCGCATCTTGCGCTCGCCGCACTGTTGCCCGACTACCGCCCGGACAGCGAATATTCTCTGCCGGTTGCCGAAGCGGGCCAGGTGATCCACCAGACCGTGGTGCCGCCATCCGCATTTAGCAAGCTCGCCAAGGGATTCACCTGGAAGCAGACCGTACTGTGGCTGGTGCTGCTGTTGGGTGTGGGCGGGCTGGGCATGATGGCGTGGCGGCTCAATGCCCAGATGGGCACGCCGACGACGCCAAGGCAGGGCGGTGGAAAGGACGCGAATTGAGTCGTCCCGCGCTTCACACGACCCTCAATTCGGATCGTCTCGTTCGCGAAGCCGAGCAACATTTTGCCGCACGCCGTTTCGTCGAGACTGAGCGGTGCCTTCGCGAAGCGCTGGCTGCAACGCCGCGTCATCCCGAGGCGATGCACAAATTGGGTGTGCTCGCGTTTTCGGCGGGCCATCCCGGTGATGCGGAACGGCTCATTCGTGACTCACTGGCCACCATGCCGGGCAATGCTGCGGCCTGGGTCAATCTCGGGCTTGCCTTGAATGCATTGCAACGGTTTGCCGATGCTGTGGCGGCCCAACAAACTGCGCTCTCCATCGCCCCGGCGCTGGAATCCGCCCACATCAATCAGGCCGGTCCATTGCAGGCGTTGGGTCGCATCGACGAGGCGGTGGCGGTGCTGGAACACGCTGCAACATTGAACGCGGATCGTCCCGAGACGTGGAACAACCTTGGCAATCTGTACAAGGAGCAGGGCCGCATCGAGGACGCGATACTCGCCTATGACCGCGCGCTCGCGCTGAACCCGTTGCTGCAGGAAGCCTTCAGCAACCGACTTGCCGCGATGAAATTGTGTAGCGATATCCCGCTTGCGGACAATCTCGCGTGGCATCGTCGCTGGTCTGGGTGGTTCGAGGCGGTGCAGCGCGACTATTTGCCGCTCGATGTCGTGCCGGATCCGGATCGGAAGCTGCGCATCGCCTACCTGTCGCCGGATTGCCATACTGCCGTGCCGGCCTTCATCCGCCCGGTTTGGCGGCAGCATGATCGTGACCAGTTCGAGGTCTTCGTCTATGTCAACCATCCGCGCCCGGCAAACGATGCGAATCTGCCCGTGGAAGGTCCCTTGCGGGTGATGGCTGGACAATCGGATGCTGACGTCGCACGCATGATTCGCGCAGATCGCATCGACGTACTGATTGACCTGGCCGGCCACACCGGCAGGAACCGTCTCGGCGTGATCGCGCGCCAGCCTGCGCCCGTGCAGATCACCTGGCTCGACTATCTCGGCACTACGGGGCTGGATGCCATGCATTGGCGTATCACGGATGCCATTGCCGACCCGCCCGGCAAGACGGAATCCGTCCATTCCGAGCAACTCATTCGACTGCCGGATACGCAATGGTGCTGGGAGCCCCCGGCCGGAGAGAAGAATTCAGCGCCACCGGTGACGAACCTGCCTGCACTGACTTCAATAGCTCAGGGCCATCTGACATTCGGTTCGTTCAACCACTACAGCAAGCTCACGGATGCCACGTTGCTGATGTGGCGTGAGCTGCTGACTGCGTTGCCCGACGCCACATTGCTGGTGGCGGGCGCACCGGAGGGCCGTGCGCGAGAGCGGTTGCTGCAATCGCTGGACCTGGCACCGGATCGGATACGGTTCGCCCCGCGCGTTGCTGAATACGCGTACCGTGCGCTGATCGGCACGGTGGACATCGCGCTGGATCCCACGCCATTTTCTGGTGCCACGACAACGCTGGATGCGCTGTGGCAAGGCGTGCCAGTGGCAACTTTCGGCGGCCCGTTTCCGTGGTCGCGATCCACCGCAAGCCTGCTGACTTGCCTCGGTCTGGACGACTGGGTGTACGCGGACGGAGATGCGCTCATTCAGGGTATGCGGGATCGAGCTGTCGACCTCGCGGCACTCGCCAGTCTGCGCGGCGGATTGCGAAGTCTTGTAGAGCGCTCACCCATCACCGACGCACCACGATTCACCGCTCAGCTGGATGCGAATATTCGCACTGCATGGCGGGGGTGGTGCGAGGGACGGCGGGTCGAGTCGCCCGCCACCATCACCAACTGGGATGGCGGCTTGGCAAGACTGCGCCAACTGACTGCGGCCGGCGAGGGTGCGTCTGCCATGAAGCAGGCCGTTGAACTGTACGACTTGCGGCCAAGCTCCGCCAGGCTGCATGCCGAGATCGTCCGCGCTGCCCTGGCTTCAATACCCGATCCCGTGAGCCTGGACGCCGTACCGCGTGCAGACCGGCAGTCCATCTCGTTCATCATCTGCAGCATTCGTCCGGAAAAGCTCGCCGCCATCCGCGCCCGCATCGAAGATCTTTTCTGCGACCACGACGTCGAAGTCATCGGCCTCACTGACGCGCGTTCACTGGCAGAAGCCTACAACCGTGGTGCAGCGCAGACGAAGGGCCGCTGGCTGGTGTTCTGTCATGACGACATTGCGCTGCCACAGGACGACTTTGCAGACCGACTGTTCGCCCACGTGGCCGCGCATGATCTTGTCGGGTTGGCTGGCGCATCCAAACTGGTCGATGGCCATTGGGAGCGTGCCGGCTATCCCCATTTGCATGGACACATCCTGCACCGTGCACCGGATAATGAAGGCTGGGTGTACTACTGCGCCGGCCTGCAGGCGCCGGTGATGACCGGACTCACTGCCCTGGACGGCGTCTTCCTCGCTTGCCGACGTGAGTTGTGGGCAGACTTGAAGTTCGACGCTGAGACATTCGATGGCTTCCATCTCTACGATATCGACTTTTCCCACCGCGCAGCCCGTGCAGGCGCAACGCTTGCCGTGCCGTCGGACTTGCTCCTGGTGCATGACTCCACCGGTCGTTACGACCCGGTGTGGCAGCGCTACAACCAACGATTTCTCGGGAAGTTTCCGGACCAGCTGGGCACGCCACCTGCGCACCGCCTGTCCAGCCTCAACGTGAAGCTCGCCACGCTGGACCAGGTATTTCGCCTGCGTGCAGCCTTGCTGGCTGAACGGTTTGGCGCACTGCCGTTTGCGCTGCCGAGTGATGGGGCGGTGATAGACTGACGGCTCATTCTCCGTTCCTCCCCGCGCACCATGTCCGGCAGCACTCTAGGCAAGCTCTTTACCGTCACCAATTTCGGCGAATCCCACGGCCCGGCCATCGGCTGCGTGGTGGATGGCTGCCCGCCCGGACTGACGTTATCCGAGGCTGACATTCAAGTCGAACTGGATCGGCGCAAGCCTGGCACATCTCGCCATGTCACGCAGCGCCGCGAAGGCGATGTCGTGGAGATTCTTTCCGGTGTGTTCGAAGGCAAGACCACGGGCACGCCCATCGCGCTGTTGATTCGCAACGAGGATCAGAAGAGCAAGGATTACTCAAACATTGCAGAGAGCTTTCGCCCTGGCCACGCGGACTACACCTATCTGCAGAAGTACGGGATTCGAGACTATCGCGGTGGTGGTCGCTCGTCAGCACGGCTTACCGCACCCACTGTCGCAGCGGGCGCAGTGGCGCGGTTGGCGCTGTCGCGAATATTCGCCGTGCAGATTCGAGGCTACCTCGCGCAGCTCGGAAAGGAGCGAATTGCATTCCAGCGCTGGGAGGACGTGAATACCAATCCCTTCTTCGTGCCCGACAACGCAGTCGTGCCGAAGCTTGAGGCGTACATGGACGCGCTGCGCAAATCCGGCGAAAGCTGCGGCGCGCGTATCAATGTTGTCGCGAGCGGTGCGCCACCCGGTTGGGGCGAGCCCCTGTTCGATCGCTTAGACGCCGACATCGCTCACGCCATGATGGGCCTGAACGCCGTGAAGGGTGTGGAGATCGGCGCGGGCTTTGCCAGCATCGAACAGTTCGGTACCGAGCATTCCGACGAGATGACGCCGCAAGGTTTCGCCAGCAACAATGCGGGCGGCATTCTTGGCGGCATTTCAACAGGCCAGGACATCACCGTCTCCATCGCCATAAAGCCCACGTCCAGCATTCGGCTGGATCGCCACACGGTTGATCTGTCAGGCAATCCGGTTGTGATCAACACGCATGGTCGCCACGATCCCTGCGTGGGCATTCGCGCCACACCGATTGCTGAAGCGTTGCTCGCCATCGTGCTGCTGGACCACGCGATGCGCCATCGTGCACAGAACGCGGATGTGAAGGTCACCACGCCACGTGTGCCTGCCCAGGCGTCTGCCGAAGTCATCGCTCGTTTGAAGGACGGTCGCAACATCGACAATCCTGATCCCGACGAGGCCTGAACCGCCGCGCATTGCCGGGTGGGGATCTCTTCACTCATCACTTCTCCCTTCTCACGCATACCAAGATGGTCCCCGCCCGGGCGCTTGCGTCCTTCTACTTCAGCTACTTCGCCTTCATCGGCGTCTTCGCGACCTATTTCAGCCTCTACCTCAGCCAGCAGGGCTACAGCCCGGCCGAGATCGGCATCCTCATGTCGCTCCTGAATGCCGTGCGCATTGTCACACCCAATCTGTGGGCCTGGCTGTCGGACCATACCGGTGCACATCTCAACATCATTCGCGCCACGTTTGCGGTTGCGATCCTCGCGTTTTCTGCTTTGTTCATGGTGCAGGGCTTCTGGTCGCTGTTCATCGTCATCGTCTTGATGTGCACGTTCTGGTCGGCTGCCATGCCGATATTCGAAGCGACCACCATGAGCTATGTGGAGGGCGATGCCGCGCAATACGGACGCATTCGTCTTTGGGGCTCGGTGGGGTTCATCGTGGCGGTGAGTGCAGCGGGCTGGTGGCTGGACCATGTTCCCATTGACCGGATGCTGTGGCTGGTGCTGATCTTGATGCTGGTGACCCTGGCCTGCGCCTTTGTGGTGCCGGAACGGGTGACGCCGCCACATGAGCAGCACGCCTTGCCGATTGGAGAGGTGTTGCGCCGTCCGGGTGTCGGCCTGTTTTTCCTCGCGTGCTTTCTGATGATTGCGAGCCAGGGCGCGTCGTACGTGTTTTACTCCATCCACATGGTGGAGCAGGGCTTCTCCAAGGCCACCGTCGGCATCTTGTGGTCGGTGGGTGTCGTGGCGGAGATCGTCATCTTCATGTTCCTCCCGCGAATATTCGCAAGGTTCACGCTATATCAACTCTGGTTGCTGTCGTTCGGACTGACCGTGTTGCGATTCCTCATCGTTGCATGGATGCCTTCCGTGCTGGCCATGCAGGTGTTTGCGCAGGCACTGCACATGTTTTCCTTCGGCACGTATCACGCGGCCGCGCTGGCGGTACTTCACGCGAATTTCGGTGGCCGTTTGAAAGCGCGGGGGCAGGCGCTATACACCTCTCTCTCCTTTGGCCTGGGCGGCGCAGTGGGTGGAATGCTGTCCGGCTGGACGTGGGAGGCATGGGGGCCGGGCTGGACCTTCACCGTGTCCTCCGCTCTGGCGTTGGCGGGACTTGCGCTCGTTCTGTTGCGTCCCGACGTGCTCGATCGCAAGCCGGGTTAGAATTGTTGCAGTGCAAACATGACTACTCAAACTCTCTACGACAAACTGTGGAATGCCCACGTCGTCCATTCCGAGGACGACGGGACGGCGCTCATCTATATCGACCGCCACCTCGTGCATGAGGTGACCAGCCCGCAGGCATTTGAAGGACTGGAGCTGGCGGGCCGCAAGGTGTGGCGACTCAGTTCCATTCTCGCCACGGCCGATCACAACACGCCGACCACGGACAAGGCGCTCGGTATTCCTGACCCGATTTCACGCCTGCAGGTGGAAACGCTGGATGCGAATATTCGCAAGCATGGTGTACAGCAATACTTCCCCATGCAGGATCATCGCCAGGGCATCGTGCATGTCATCGGGCCGGAGCAGGGCGCCACGCTGCCGGGCATGACGGTGGTGTGCGGCGATTCCCACACGAGTACGCACGGCGCGTTCGCTGCGCTGGCGTTTGGTATCGGCACGAGCGAAGTCGAGCACGTCATGGCCACGCAGACGCTGGTGGCGAAGAAATCGAAGTCGATGCTGGTCCGTGTCGACGGTGCGCTGCCGCGTGGCGTGACGGCCAAGGACATCGTGCTGGCAGTGATCGGCAAAATCGGGACGGCGGGCGGCAATGGCTATGCAATCGAGTTCGCAGGATCAGCCATTCGTGCACTGTCCATGGAAGGTCGCATGACGGTCTGCAACATGGCCATCGAGGCTGGGGCGCGCGCCGGCATAGTGGCGGTGGACGACACCACAATCGGTTACGTGAAGGATCGCCCTTTCTCGCCGCGCGGCGCGGACTGGGATAAGGCTGTTGCCTACTGGAAGACGCTGCACAGCGATGCGGGTGCCGAGTTTGACCGTGTGGTGGAGCTGGGCGCGGCCACCATTCGCCCGCAGGTAACCTGGGGCACGTCGCCGGAGATGGTTGTCACCATAGACGACATGGTCCCGGATCCCGCGAACGAGAAGGACGCCGTGCGCCGTGAGGCCATGGAGCGCGCGTTGCTATACATGGGGCTCACGCCAAAGACGCCCATTGCGAATATTCGCATCGACAAGGTGTTCATCGGCAGTTGCACCAACTCCCGTATCGAAGATCTGCGTGCCGCCGCGTCCGTGGTGAAGGGTCGGCACAAAGCCGACAACGTGAAGCTGGCGATGGTCGTGCCGGGCTCAGGTCTGGTGAAGGCGCAAGCCGAGAAGGAAGGTCTGGACAAGATTTTCAAGGCGGCGGGATTTGAATGGCGGGAGCCGGGCTGCTCCATGTGCCTTGGGATGAACGAGGACAAGCTGTCGCCGGGCGAGCGGTGTGCCTCCACGTCCAATCGTAACTTTGAAGGCCGCCAGGGTCCGGGTGGGCGCACCCATCTCGTCAGCCCTGCCATGGCCGCTGCTGCCGGCATTGCGGGACACTTCGTAGACATTCGTCAGCTTTAGGAGAAAGCCATGAAGCAATTGCTGAAAGTCATCATCACATCGCTTTGCATCGTCGGTGCCTCGGGTTGCAACACCATCGAAGGCCTGGGCAAGGATATCCAGAAGGGCGGCGAGAAGATCGAGAAAGCGGCGGAGAAGGCCAAGTAAGCATGCAAGCTTTCACTGTCCACACCGGTTTGGTGGTGCCGCTCGATCGTGCCAACGTTGACACGGATGCGATCATCCCCAAACAATTCCTGAAGTCGATCAAGCGCTCGGGCTTTGGCCCCAACTTGTTCGACGAGTGGCGCTATATGGACATGGGACAACCGGGGGTGGACAACTCGAAGCGGCCGTTGAATCCCAAGTTCGTGTTGAACGAGCCGCGCTTCAAGGGTGCCTCCATCCTGCTCACCCGCAAGAACTTCGGCTGTGGGTCGTCGCGTGAACATGCGCCGTGGGCGCTGCAGGATTACGGCTTTCGCTGCGTCATCGCACCGTCCTTCGCCGACATCTTCTTCAACAATTCCTTCAAGAACGGCCTGTTGCCCATCGCGCTCACCGAGGCAGAGGTAGACAAGCTGTTCCATGAAGTGTCTCCGTTGCCGGGCTACCAGCTCAAGGTGGATCTCGCCAATCAGGTGGTCACCACACCAGGCGGCGAGAACATGAAGTTTGAAATTGATCCTTTCCGAAAACATTGCCTCTTGAATGGATTGGATGAAATCGGCCTGACCCTCGGTCACGCGGACAAGATTCGTGCATACGAGGACAAACGCAAACAAACCGAGCCCTGGATTTTCAGCTAGGGATCGTCGCCCGCCAGCGTTACAAAACCCGGCGGGAATCCAAGAAGCAGTTACTGGATTCCCGTTAGCGCGGGGATGCCAGGATTACTTCTTCAATGAGAACAACATGAAAATCGCTCTTCTCCCCGGTGATGGCATCGGTCCCGAAATCATGGCGGAGGCCGTCAAGGTGCTGGATGTCCTCTCCAAGAACGGCCTCAAGGTGGAAACCGAAAGCGCACTAGTCGGCGGTGTCGCGTATGACGCCCATGGTGATCCACTGCCTGCCGCGACACTGAAGCTGGCACAGGACGCCGATGCCGTGCTGTTCGGCTCGGTTGGCGGCCCGCAGTACGACAAGCTGCCGCGCGACAAACGCCCGGAGAAAGCGATCCTGGGCCTGCGCAAGGAATGCGATTTCTTTGCCAACCTGCGCCCTGCCGTGGTGTTTCCCGAATTGGCGGATGCTTCCACGTTGAAGCCGGAGGTGGTAGCCGGGCTGGACCTCATGATCATCCGCGAGCTGACGGGCGACATCTATTTCGGCGAGCCGCGCGGCATCACGGGTGAGCCGGGCTCCCGCATCGGCTTCAACACCATGCACTACACCGAGGCGCAGATTCGCCGCATCCTGCATGTGGGGTTCAAGACGGCGCGCCAGCGGGACAAAAGGCTCACTTCCGTCGACAAAATGAACGTGCTGGAATGCACCCAGCTCTGGCGAGACCTCGCCGAAGAAATCAAAGCCGAGTATCCCGATGTGGAACTCAGTCACATCCTGGTCGATAACGCGGCCATGCAGTTGATCCGCAACCCCAAGCAGTTTGACGTGATGGTGACGGGCAACATGTTTGGCGACATTCTCTCGGATGAGGCGTCGATGTTGACAGGCTCGATCGGCATGCTGCCGTCCGCCTCGCTGGACGCCAACGGCAAAGGGCTCTACGAACCCATTCATGGTTCTGCGCCCGACATTGCCGGGCAGGGCATTGCCAACCCGCTGGCGCAAATCCTGTCACTTGCGATGATGCTGCGCTACACCTTCAATTTGAAGACGGAAGCGGATCGCGTTGAAGGCGCGGTACGACGTGCATTGCAGCAGGGATTCCGAACGGCGGACATCGCCAAACCGGGGGAACGAAAATGTTCAACCTCGGAAATGGGCGCTGCGGTGCTGGCCGCTCTTTGAATACGACAGGCGCAGGCAACAGCCTGCGAATATTCGCAATGTATTGAGTCAGAAGATCAGGATCAGGAAATCAGATCATGTTGAAAGTCGGAATGGTGGGTTGGCGTGGCATGGTGGGATCGGTGCTGATGGAGCGCATGCGGTCGGAAGGCGACTTCGCCTTGATCGATCCGGTGTTCTTTTCGACCTCCGCAGCGGGCGGCAAGGGCCCGTCCGAGGCCAAGGGCGCGCCGTTGCTGGATGGCAACGACGTGAGCGCGTTGAAGGCTATGGATGTCGTAATCACCTGCCAAGGCGGCGACTACACCAAGGCTGTGTTTCCCAAATTGCGAGAAGCTGGCTGGAACGGTTACTGGATCGACGCGGCTTCAGCGCTGCGGATGGCAGACCATGCAGCGATCATCCTGGATCCGGTAACATGCCGGTCATCGAGAAAGCGCTCGCCGAAGGCAAGAAGGATTTCATCGGCGGCAATTGCACCAACAGCATCATGCTCATGGCCACCGACGGTCTGTTCAAGGCAGGGCTGGTGGAGTGGGTCACAGCCATGACCTATCAGGCGGCCAGCGGCGCGGGGGCGGCCAACATGCGCGAGCTATTGACCCAGATGGGCGAAGTCCATTCCGTGTCGAAAAAGTTGCTGGACGACCCCGCCTCCGCCATTCTGGATATCGACAGAGAAGTGGCAGGCATTCTGCGTGACGACACGTTTCCGAAGCAGAATTTCGGCGTGCCACTCGCCGGAAGTCTCATTCCGTGGATCGATATCGACATGGGCGACGGTCAGAGCCGCGAAGAGTGGAAGGCCATGGCCGAAACCAACAAGATTCTCGGCTTGGCACCGGCAACCGTGCCAGTGGATGGCATCTGCGTGCGCATCGGCGCGATGCGTTGTCACAGCCTGGCGCTGACCATCAAGCTCAAGCAGGACGTGCCGCTGGCGGACATCGAGCAAATGCTCGCCGAGGCTAATGAGTGGGTGCGGGTCATCCCCAATCGCAAGGAAGACACGGTGCGGGAGTTGACGCCTACAGCTGTCACTGGCACTTTGCAGGTTCCGGTCGGCCGACTTCGCAAGCTGCCGATGGGCGGGCAATACCTCAGTGCCTTTACTGTGGGTGATCAGCTGCTGTGGGGGGCTGCCGAGCCCTTGCGCCGCATGCTGCACATCCTGCTGGAGCGCAGTAACTGATTGATCGGAAAGCGGTTTCAGCAGCTTTTGAAGGCGGTATCGGGGTGGTCTGGGTGCTGTGCCCCGCAGCAATGTTAGAAAGCATTTGAGGTTGCAACAATAACTACTTGATGTTATTTTACTTTGTCAGATGATTACAGGGTTGGAGCGCGAATGATTCGTTCAGCGAAAACAATCAAGCGAATCGTGGGGGGGATCCTGCTGGTGGCGGCGGCGTGGTCCGGCACCTTGCACGCAGCGGGATTGGGAAAATTGAAAATTTCGTCAGCTTTGGGGCAACCGCTCGAAGCTGAGATTGAACTTGTCTCGCTCCAGCCAGGCGAATTCGAGTCTCTCGTTGCTCGCGTGGCGAGCCCGGATTCGTATCGCGAGGCGAAAATCGAGTACACGTCCGCGCTGCGTCAGATTCGCTTTGCGGTGGAGCGCCGTCCGACCGGACAGGCTTTTCTCAAACTCACGACTGTCGGGCCCATCAACGAGCCCTTCCTCGACGTGCTGGTTGAGTTGAACTGGCCCGCTGGCAGGCTCTTGCGCGAGTATCCGATTCTGCTTGATCCGCCCGGATTCAATGAGGCACGTCCAGCGACTGCTCCAACTGCGCCGTCCACCGCTGCCCCGACGTCTCCCCAAGTGGCCACTGTGGCGCCACCCAAGGCGGTTGATCCGGTCAAGCCGAGCGTCGCTGCGTCTGCGCCGGCCGCATCGCCAGCCAAGGCGGCACCGGCTGCCCCTGACACCTACTCGGTACAAAAGGGCGACACCCTCAACAAGATTGCCAGTGAAGTGAAGCCCGAAACGGTGAGCCTTGAGCAGATGCTGGTGGCCCTGTATCGGGAAAATCAAGC
Organism: Betaproteobacteria bacterium; assembly: GCA_031394355.1. Taxonomy (GTDB): domain Bacteria; phylum Pseudomonadota; class Gammaproteobacteria; order Burkholderiales; family Usitatibacteraceae; genus JAEUMY01. The sequence goes on from JANNSU010000002.1 coordinate 38,264, forward strand.
TGCTTTCATTGACAACAACATGAATCGATTGAAGGCCGGGCAGATTCTGCGCGTGCCTTCAGCACCGGACGTGGCCAAGATCGCGAACAACGATGCCAGGAAGGAAATCCGGGTCCAGGTCGAGAATTGGAAGAGCTATCGTGATTCCGTTGCCGGAAGCGTTGCATCGTCCGCGCCGAGTGCGGCACCAGCGAATCAGGCAAGCGGCCGCATCGCTACGGCAGCCCCCAGTGCGCCGGCAGGTGCGCCGGCCAAGGATGTCCTGAAGCTCTCGAAGGCAGATGTACCGGTTGCCAAGGCGGGAACGGCGGCTTCAAAGGCTGACGTGTCGGCCCAGAATCAGATCAATGCACTTAAGGAAGAAGCGATCGCCCGTGAAGGTGCCTTGAAAGAGGCCAAGTCACGCGTGTCCGAGCTTGAGAAGCAGATTCAGGACATGCGGAAGCTCATGGAGTTGAAGAGCGCCGCACCTGCGGGCAAGCAGCCTGAACCGGCCAAACCTGTGGCCAAGCCTGAAGAGAAGAAGGTGCCTGAGCCCGCCAAGCCTGCTGATGCCAAGGTGGCCCAGGTTGCGCCGCCCGCACCCGCAAAGGTTGAGCCGCCCAAACCCGCTGAGCCTGCCAAGGTGGAACCAGCCAAGCCCGCTGAACCCGCCAAGGTAGCGGATGCCCCCAAGCCGGCGGATGCGCCGAAGCCTGCTGAGGCCAAACCCGCTGACAAGCCCAAGCCTGCACCCGCCAAGTCCAAGGCTGCACCCCCACCGCCGCCTGAGCCATCGATCATGGACATGGTGATGGAGAATCTGGCGATCATCGGTGGCGGAATCGTTGCCATCATCCTGGCCGTCTTCGGCTTCCTGTTCCTCAAGAAGCGCAAGTCCAAGCCCAGCCATACCGGTGGTCCGTTCACGTCCGGCGCTTCCAGCATTTTGCCCAGTGATCTCAAGCCACCCACGACGACGTCAGGCAAGGCGGCAGGCGGCCTGATCGACACGGGAAACAGCTCGTTCCTGACTGACTTTGACAAGCAGGGTTCTGGCACGATCGACACCGATGAGGTGGATCCGGTTGCTGAAGCCGAGGTCTACATCGCCTATGGCCGCGATGCCCAGGCCGAGGAAATCCTCAAGGAAGCAATGGGGCGCGACAAGAGCCGCCATGAGATCACGCTGAAGCTTCTCGAGATTTATCACACCCGCAAGTCCACGCAGGCTTTCGAGACGCTGGCGCGGGAATTCAAAGTCACGGCAGGCGAAACCAGCCCGATCTGGGCACGTGCCGCAGCCATGGGTGCGCAGCTTGATCCGGCGAATTCTCTGTATGCCGGGTTTGCAACACAGGATTTCGGGACCACTGCCACGATGTCGGCTGCGCAGACAGCGGCCGCTGATGCTGGAAAAGGTACCCCGCCGGATCTGGACTTTGACCTTGGCTTCTCCGCCTCGGACAACGCCAAGCCAACGGTCGATGTGTCGCTGGACTCATCAACGGGTGCTTCGGACATAGACCTCGGATTTGACCTGAATCTGAGCGGACCGGACTCTTCGGCATCTGCATCGTCCTCCACTGCGGGGGGCGGCCTCGACTTCGATCTCGATCTCGACAAGACGGAAGTCAATCCTGCAACAGCCAGCGCACCCGCTGCGGAGTCGCCCACGGCAGATGCAGGCTTTGATTTCGACTTGTCCTCGTTGTCACTCGACAGCGGTGACGACAAGACCATGCCAGCCCCGACGCCCCAGCATGAGAGAACTGCAGCCTTCAATCTGGGAGACATCAGTCTTGACCTCGATTCAGGTCCAAGCGCGAGCGCTGCACCCAGTACGGCACCAGGAGGGAGTGGGGATGCGTCCTCGACGAAACTTGAACTGGCCCGCGCCTATGTCGAGATTGGCGACAAGGACGGTGCCAAGGAAATCCTGCAGGAAGTCATTCGTGAAGGCTCTGCTGCCCAGAAGCAGGAAGCACAAGCCCTCATGTCTTCGCTCTGATTTCACTTGGCAGTCAGACAAAGGCGCGGCATGCCGCGCCTTTGTCATTTCTGGATGGTTATCTGGCGTGCATGTGAAGTTGCCGTGCAACCTGTGACCAGAAGGCTTCATTGTGTGCCACCGACATAGAAAATTTGGATTGGATTGATGCGTATTGCATTGGGCCTGGAATATGACGGCAGCACTTACCGAGGCTGGCAGACGCAGCCAGGCGGAGGCGCCATTCAGGATCATCTCGAGGCTGCGCTCACCCAGCTTGCGGATGTGCCAGTCAGCGTCACGGCCGCTGGCAGAACTGATGCGGGCGTGCATGCACTGGGTCAGGTGGTGCATTTCGACACAGAAGCGGACCGCGATCAGAATGCCTGGGTACGCGGCACGAACCGCTTTCTGCCTGCGAATATTCGCGTACTGTGGGCGACACCTGTTGCGCCCGACTTCCATGCGAGATTCTCGGCTCGCTCCCGCAGCTATCAGTATTGGCTGCTGAATGACCCGGTCGCGCCAGCGATCTGGCAGGGCAAGGCTGGCTGGTTTCATGCTGCGCTGGATGTGGAGAGAATGTCGGCCGCTGCGGCGTTGCTGCTCGGCGAACGCGACTTCACGACCTTTCGCTCTGCCGAATGTCAGGCCAAGTCGCCCGTGCGCATCCTCGAGCAGGCTACGGTGAGCCGTCACGGAAATTTCATTCACTTCGAGTTCCGTGCCAATGCCTTCCTGCACCACATGGTGCGAAATCTGGTGGGGAGCCTCGTTTACGTTGGGTGTGCCCGCCAGGAAGTCGCCTGGATTTCGGACATTGCCCATGCGCGGAATAGGGCGTTGGCGGCACCTACTTTCGCGCCGGACGGCCTGTATCTCAGCGCTGTCGACTATGATTCGTCGTGGAATCTGCCACCGAATCGTTCCAGGGAGCTTTGGCCTGCATGACTGTGCGCATCAAAATCTGCGGCATCACCCGCGTTGAGGACGCCCTGTTGGCTACGGAACTCGGTGCGCACGCGCTTGGCTTTGTGTTTCACCCGGCGTCGCCGCGTGCGGTGTCCGCCAGCTTGGCGGCGGGCATCGTGAGTGAGCTGCCGCCTTTCATCAGCATCGTGGGTCTTTTCGTGAATGCGGACCCTGCGAATATTCGCAACATCCGGGAAGTTGTCCCGCTGGACACGCTGCAATTCCACGGTGACGAGACGCCCGCATTCTGTAATTCGCAGGGAGAACGGCACATCAAAGCGGTACGCATGGCACCGGGGGTCGATTTGCTAAAATGCGCCGTTGACTTCAGCGGGGCGTCGGCACTATTGCTGGATGCTCATGTCAAAGGACTCTATGGCGGCACCGGACAGCGCTTTGACTGGTCGCAGGTGCCGCGAGGCATGTCGAAGCCCGTCATTCTGTCTGGCGGTCTCGACGCAGCCAACGTGGCCGACGGCATTCGTGCCGTGCGGCCCTTTGCAGTCGATGTATCCAGCGGTGTTGAATCCGCACCGGGTATCAAGGATCCCGACAAACTCAGAGCGTTCATTCGCGAGGCGCAGCATGCAGATGTATGACCTACCCGATGCAAGCGGACATTTCGGTCCCTACGGCGGTACCTTTGTCGCCGAGACGTTGCAGGCTGCGCTCGACGAGCTCAAGATCACCTATGAAACGGCCCGGAACGATCCGGCGTTTGTGGCGGAGTTTCATCACGAACTGAAACACTACGTGGGCAGACCCAGCCCCGTTTACCACGCGCGACGACTTTCCGATGAGCTGGGTGGTGCGCAGATCTATCTGAAGCGCGAAGACTTGAATCACACGGGTGCGCACAAGGTGAACAACACCGTGGGCCAGGCGCTGCTCGCTCGCCGATTGGGCAAGCCGCGTGTCATCGCAGAAACTGGCGCTGGACAGCACGGTGTGGCCACGGCAACCGTCGCGGCGCGTTATGGCCTCGAATGCGTCGTGTACATGGGCAGCGAGGATGTGAAGCGGCAGGCGCAGAATGTCTACCGCATGAAGTTGCTGGGCGCCACGGTGGTGCCCGTCGAGAGCGGATCCAAGACATTGAAGGATGCGCTCAATGAGGCGATGCGCGACTGGGTGACCAACGTCGAGTCCACGTTCTACATCATCGGCACGGTGGCCGGACCGCATCCGTACCCCATGTTGGTTCGGGACTTCAACTCTGTGGTGGGCAAAGAGTGCCTGACCCAGATGCCCGAGATGATCGGCTGCCAGCCGGATGCCGTGCTCGCCTGCGTCGGCGGCGGCTCCAATGCCATGGGCATTTTCTATGACTACATTCCGCATGACGGCGTCCGGCTCATCGGTGTTGAGGCGGGCGGCAAAGGGCTCGCAACCGGCCAGCATGCGGCATCACTGTCTGCGGGACGCCCCGGTGTGCTGCACGGCAATCGTACCTATCTCATGCAGGACGCCAACGGCCAGATCATCGAGACACACTCGATCTCGGCCGGGCTCGACTACCCCGGTGTCGGGCCGGAGCATGCATGGCTGAAAGATTCCGGGCGCGCCGAGTATGTTGCCATCACGGATGACGAGGCACTGGCTGCCTTTCATCGTCTCTGTCGCACCGAAGGGATCATTCCGGCGCTGGAATCCAGCCACGCGGTTGCACAGGCCATGAAGATGGCGCCCGGCATGTCGAAGGACAAGGTGCTGCTGGTGAACCTGTCCGGTCGTGGCGACAAGGACATGGCCACCGTGGCAGAGCAATCCGGCTTGCAGTTCTACTGCCGCCCCAGCTGCCAGAAGACGTGAAAGAAAGCCTGAACATGTCGCGTATTCCCGCCGCCTTTGCGCGGCTTCGCTCGGCCGGACGCAAGGCGCTTATTCCGTTCATCACGGCAGGCGATCCCGACAAGGCATCTACCGTGGCGCTCATGCATGCGCTGGTGGAAGCCGGTGCCGATGTGATCGAGCTGGGCGTGCCGTTCTCCGATCCCATGGCGGATGGCCCGGTCATCCAACGCTCCAGCGAGCGCGCGTTGAAACAGGGCGTGGGGCTGGCCGATATCCTCGTGATGGTTCGAGAGTTCCGCACCCGTGACAGCAATACGCCAGTGGTACTCATGGGTTATGCGAATCCTGTCGAACAGATGGGCATGCGAATATTCGCAAGCGAAGCCGCTGCTGCCGGGGTCGACGGCGTGCTCATCGTGGACTATCCGCCGGAAGAGTGTGGGGATTTCGCGGCGCTGCTGCGTGAGTCAGGGCTGGATCTCATCTTCCTGCTGTCGCCGACGTCCTCTGCGGCACGCATCGCAAAAGTGGCAGCGCTTGCCAGTGGCTACATCTACTATGTGTCGTTGAAGGGTGTGACCGGAGCCGCCCACATCGACACGCAGGACGTCCAGAGCGCGCTGGCACGCATTCGTCAACATACCAGCTTGCCCGTGGGTGTCGGTTTCGGCATCCGTGATGCGGCGACTGCTGCGCTCGTGGCGGGCTTTGCCGATGCAGTCGTCGTGGGCAGCCGTCTGGTGCAGGAGGCGGAGACAGGCAGCATCGACACGCTGCCGTCGCGCATGAACGCCATTGCGGCCGAGTTCCGCCAGGCCATGGATGCAGCCCATCGCTGAATGGCCGATGCCGGAATGGCATCAGGTTTCCACCCAATTTTTTGGCTGACGTTGGCTGAAAGGATTGCATGAGCTGGTTCAAGAAACTGCTGCCGCCGAGAATAAAGCGTGACGGCACCTCCGCAAAGAAGGCGGTGCCCGAGGGCCTGTGGAGCAAGTGCCCCTCGTGTGAGGCCGTGCTGTACTTCACCGACCTGGAAAGCAATCAACACGTCTGCCCGAAGTGCAGCTTTCACAACCGCATTTCCGCCCGGCAGCGTCTCGATCTGTTGTTCGATGCCGATGGTCGCGCCGAGATCGGGTCTGAAGTCCTGCCCGTCGACAGCCTCAAGTTCAAAGATACGAAGAAGTATGTTGATCGTCTCGCCGATGCCGAAAAGGCGACCGGTGAAACCGATGCGCTGGTGGTGATGCAGGGCACGGTCAATGGCGTGCCCCTCATCGCAGCGGCGTTCGAGTTCCAGTTTCTGGGTGGATCGATGGGCTCGGTGGTGGGTGAGCGCTTTGCCCGCGCGGTCGAGGCCTGCCACGACGAGAAGTTGCCGTTTATCTGCTTCACCGCCACGGGTGGCGCACGCATGCAGGAAGGTCTCCTGTCGCTCATGCAAATGGCGAAGACCACGTCGACGTTGCATCAGCTGTCCCAGTCAAGACTACCTTTCATCTCCGTGCTGACCGATCCCACCATGGGTGGCGTCTCGGCAAGCTTCGCCATGCTGGGCGATATCGTAATTGCCGAGCCGGGTGCGTTGATCGGATTCGCCGGGCCCCGCGTGATCGAGCAGACCGTGCGCGAGACCTTGCCTGAAGGCTTTCAGCGCGCCGAATTCCTGCTGGAGAAGGGCGCGATCGATCTCATCGTTGATCGTCGGCAGATGCGAAACAAGCTGACGGATCTGGTCACGCTCTTGTCGCGGGAACCGGCGCCACAGACAGCATGATGAAACCGGCGCTGCCCTCGACCCTCGAGGGCTGGCTGGACTACATCTCGGCGCAGCATCCCAGCGCCATCGCGATGGGACTCGACCGCGTGCGCGCAGTCTGGCAACGGATGTCGCCCGTGCCCTGCCCGCAAGCACCGGTCAACATCGTGGTTGGCGGTACCAACGGCAAGGGTTCCACCTGCGCGATGCTGGAGCGCATTCTGCAATGCGCCGGCTATCGCACCGGATGTTTCACGTCACCGCACCTCCTGCACTATCGCGAGCGGGTCCGAGTCGGTCTAGCCGAAGTGTCAGATCAGGCGCATTGCGAGGCCTTTTCGGCTGTCGAGGCGGCGCGTGTCGCGGCTGGTGTCCCGCTCACCTATTTCGAATTCAGCACGCTCGCCGCCTTGCGAATATTCGCAACGAGCGACGTAGATGTGGCCATTCTGGAAGTTGGCTTGGGGGGCAGGCTGGACGCCGTGAACCTGATTGATGCCGACTGCAGCATTGTGGTCAGTGTGGATCTCGATCACATGGAATACCTCGGCCCCGACCGTGAATCCATCGGCCGTGAGAAGGCACATATCTTTCGGGCCGGGCAGCCTGCATTCTGCGGTGACCCCAATCCGCCATTGTCTTTGCTCCAGTACGCGGAATCGATCTGTGCAGACCTGCAGGTGGCCGGGCGCGATTTCAGCTTCCAGAATCAAGGCCAGCAATGGGAATTCAGCGGGCTACAAGGCAAGCGCCACTCGTTGCCCATCCCTGCGCTGCGCGGGCCGTACCAGTTGGGCAATGCAGCGGTGGCGCTGGCAGCGCTGGGTGTACTGCAACCCAAGCTCCACGTCACGCAGGGGGATGTTCGCAGGGGGCTGCTGGAGGTCGAGCTCGCTGGCCGATTGCAGGTGCTGCCTGGCAGGCCGACCATTCTGCTGGATGTTGGTCACAATCCGCACGCAGCCCGCGTACTCGAGGATGCGCTGGGAACGATGGGCTATTTTGAGCGCACGCTGGCTGTATTCGGCATGCTGAAGGACAAGGATGCTGAATCGGTGATCGCCACCCTCAAAAATCGCATCGACCAGTGGCATGTCGCCGGGCTGCCAGGTGAGCGGGGCATGAGTGGCACATCACTCGCGCACGTCGTGTCGCAAGCAGGCGTGGAGCCCGCCAGCATCGTCACCCATGCCAATGTTGCAGGTGCGCTGGGTGCGGCGCGTGCTGCAGCCAGCCCGAGTGATAGAATTTTGGTCTTTGGTTCATTTCACACCGTTGCCGAGGCCATGATGGTGCTCGGTGTGACCCCTCCTTCTGCCTGAGTCGCGCCGCATCATGTCCGATACCCGTCCTGTCACGCCTGAAACCATCGAAGTCAAACGTCGTGGCAGGCACCGGCTGATCGGTGCCATCACACTAGCTGTACTGGCCGTGGTCATCATCCCGATGGTGCTGGACTCGGATCCGCGAAAAGTTGGCAAAGAGCTGGCGCTGAGCATTCCTGCAAAAGACGGTCTGGCACCGCTGCCGGCACCTGCGCCCGAGTCGGTGAAGCCTGCGTCTGAAACGCCCAAATCTGCCCCCGAGGAACCGGCCCCAGCCTCGAACGCGGCAACCAGGCCAGAGTCAACCCCCGCGAAAGTGCCACCCAAGCCGACCGCGGTGGTCGTGCCTGAATCCAACAAGGTTGAGCCCAGGCAGGCGGATGCCAGGCCCGAGCCCAAGGCTGAGACCAAAGCAGAGACCAAGATCAGCAAGCCAGCTGACAAACCTGCGGACAAGCCAGATACGAAGCCCACCGCAAAGGCGGAAGGATTCGCCATTCAACTGGGTGCATTCAGTGATGCAGACAAACTCGCGGCGTTGAAAGCGAGAATGAAGTCAGCCAAGGTCACAGTGTTCACCGAAGAAGTGAAGACTGCGGGCGGAAAGCTCACGCGGCTGCGTGCAGGCCCCTACAAGACGCGTGAACAGGCCGACAAGGCGCTGACACAGGTGAAGAAGGCAGGCGTGGATGGCAAAGTCATTCCGCTGCCATGACGCGCGGCGCGGTGTCGCCATTGCCTGCGGAAAGTAGTGTGCCGTCGTGAATGAGCTGGACTACGCCATTCTGGCCGTTTTGCTGATTTCCATTCTGGTCGGGGTACTGCGCGGCGCTATCAGGGAAATGGTCAACATACTGGGCTGGGTGGCCGGATTCGTGAGCGCGCAGATCTATGCCGTGGATGCATCCCGCTATCTGGCGGAGTGGTTGGCGGAGCCCATGGCGCGGCACATTGTGGCGTGGTTGTTGATTTTTCTTTTCGTCCTCATGTTATTCAGTCTGATCGGTAGCTTGATCGCCGGGGCCGTGCGAAAATTGGGCCTTGGCAGTCTGGACCGCGTCGGCGGTGCGGCAATCGGCGCGCTGCGAGGCGCGTTGGTATTGGTGTTGCTGGCCTGGGTAGCGGGATTGACGACGATTCCGGCATCGTCCCAGTGGAAGCAGTCGATGTTGTCGCCGTGGCTGGAACGCACGGCCCTGCAAGCTAAACAGTTCTTGCCGCCGGACCTGGCAGCAAGAATCACTTTCGGCAAAACCCGGGTCTAGCCGGGGAGAGACAAACCATGTGCGGAATTGCAGGCATCGTTTCAAAGTCACCGGTCAACCAGCTGCTCTATGACGCGCTGACCGTACTCCAGCATCGCGGCCAGGATGCGGCGGGCATCGTGACGGCAGACGGTCACAGTTTCCACATGCACAAGAGTGGCGGCCTTGTCCGCGATGTGTTCCGCACCCGGGACATGCGCAATCTCGTGGGTCATATGGGCATCGCCCACTGCCGCTATCCCACCGCCGGATCTGCAGCATCGGTGGCGGAGAGCCAGCCTTTCTATGTCAATTCCCCCTTTGGCGTCGTGCTGGGTCACAACGGCAACCTGGTCAATGCGCATGAACTGAAACGCGAGTTGTTCCAGGATGACCGCCGCCACGTCAACACCAATTCCGACTCCGAAGTCCTGCTCAACATCCTGGCGCATGAGCTGGGGGACAGCGCGCGTGGTCACCGGCTCGATCCGGACTCCGTGTTCCTGGCCGTGTCCAACGTGCACCGTCGTGTGAAGGGTGCCTACGCAGTGGTCTCCATGATTGCCGGCTTCGGTCTGCTGGCGTTCCGTGATCCGTTCGGCATACGGCCCCTGATCATCGGCAAGCGCGAGACCGACCAAGGCGTCGAGTTCATGGTCGCTTCAGAAAGCGTCGCGCTCGATACGCTCGGCTTCAAGCCGATGCGCGACGTAGCGCCGGGCGAAGCCGTGCTCATCGACCAATCGGGCAATCTGTACAGCCGTCAGTGCGCGGAGAACCCCTCGCTCAATCCCTGCATCTTCGAGTATGTCTATCTCGCCCGGCCGGATTCCGTGATTGACGGTATTTCCGTCTATGAGACCCGGTCGCGCATGGGTGCATCGCTGGGTCGGCAGATTCAGAAGTCCGTCAAGGCGGGCGACATCGATGTCGTGATTCCGATTCCCGATACCAGCCGGCCCAGCGCCGTCGAAGTCGCGCAGATCCTCGGCGTGCCGTATCGCGAAGGCTTCATCAAGAATCGTTATATCGGCCGCACGTTCATCATGCCAGGCCAGGAACAGCGCAAGAGGTCAGTGCGGCAGAAGCTCAATGCCATCGCGGTCGAGTTCAGGGGCAAGAATGTCCTGCTGGTGGATGATTCCATCGTGCGCGGCACGACCAGCAAGGAGATCGTGCAGATGGCGCGTGACTGCGGCGCAAATAAAGTCTACTTCGCCTCCGCCGCGCCGCCCGTTCGGTTCCCGAATGTGTATGGGATCGACATGCCCACACGCGGCGAACTCATCGCCACGGGGCGTGATGCGGCGCAGATTGCTGAAGCCATCGGCGCGGATGCTGTCTACTATCAGGAGCTGACAGACCTCATTGCCGAGGTTCGCGCCTGCAACCCCGAGATCAAGCGGTTCGATGCATCCTGCTTCGACGGGGAATACATCACCGGCGTCTCGGCAGAGTATCTGGCCGGCGTCGAGGCCAGTCGTAGCAATGGCGAGACTCGCGGTGATGAAGGTGCATCCACGTTCCAGCTCGATCTGGGCCTGAGCACCGTCGATTGATCGGGGCGGTCCATGTCCCGATCGACACCACTGGATCCCGAAACACTCGCCATTCGCGCGGGCATTTTGCGTAGTGACTTCCAGGAGCACAGCGAAGCGCTGGTCCTGACCTCCAGCTTCATCTTCAAGAGTGCGGAAGAAGCCGCGCGGCGATTCGCCCACGAAGAGCCTGGCAACATCTATTCGCGGTTCACCAATCCCACGGTCGCGATGTTTCAGTCGCGGCTTGCGGCACTGGAGGGCGGCGAGGCATGCATCGCCACCGCCACCGGCATGGCAGCCATCGCGACGACAGTCTTCGGATTGCTCAAGTCCGGCGATCATGTCGTGTCATCGCGCAGCGTATTCGGCACCATCACGCCGCTCTTCAACCAGATCCTGAAACGCTTTGGGGTCGACACAACCTGGGTAGACCCCACCGATGTAGCGGCCTGGACGGCGGCCATGCAGCCCAACACGAAGTTGCTGTTCGCCGAGACGCCATCCAATCCATTGGCAGAGGTCTGTGACATTCGTGCCTTGGCGGATCTGGCGCATAACGCGGGCGCGCTGCTCGCCATCGACAACTGCTTCTGCACGCCCGCGCTGCAGCGGCCGATCGAGTTCGGCGCTGATCTGGTGATTCATTCCGCCACCAAATATCTCGATGGTCAGGGCAGGGTGCTGGCCGGTGCAATTGTCGGGCGCAAGGAACATATTGATGGCCCGTTGTATCAATTCGTTCGGACTGCGGGGCCAGTTCTGAGCCCCTTCAATGCGTGGATATGTCTCAAGGGTATGGAGACGCTCAGCCTTCGCATGCAGGCGCAGTCAGCGAGTGCGCTGGCGTTGGCAGAGTGGCTGCAGACACAGCCCTGGGTGGCGCAGGTTCACTACACCGGATTGACTTCGCATCCGCAGCACGAGCTCGCCATGTCGCAGCAGAAGTCCGGCGGCGCAGTGGTGTCGTTCGAGGTGAAGGGTGGCCGCGAGGCGGCATGGCGGCTCATCAACGGAACGCAGTTGTTGTCGATCACGGCCAACCTGGGTGATACCAAGACGACGATTTGTCACCCTGCGACGACAACCCACGGCAGGCTCACTACGGCAGAGCGGGAATCTGCGAATATTCGCGAGGGGCTGTTGAGAGTGGCGGTGGGGTTGGAAGGCCTGGAAGATATCCAGGCCGATCTCGGAAGGAGTTTCCCCTGATTGTGTTCACTGCGCTTCAGTTTGCAGCGCAATACGAAGGCTGCGCATTTCGCTTCCGTGATTGCATGAAATCACTGTCAATGGCCGGGTCCTGTCAGCGGGCAATCCTGCACTCTCGCCTATGAGTTCTGTTCAAGATCTGGCCCGACGCGTGGTTCGCAAAGCAAGACGTATTGCCCGGGACGCATTCGAATCGCGGAAATCAATCCCCGCAAACCAGCCTGCGCTGCCAGCGCTGCAGATGTCCGAATTGCACTCGCTCGATGAATTCAGACGCTTGCTTGAATCATGGCAATCCCCGCAGCTTCCACTTCCCGCTGTAGGCGTCACGCAATGGGCGGTTGAAGGGTACTGCGCCGTATCGCGGTCAACAACGATGTTTCGCATGGACGAGCTCTATGCAGATCGATCTGGAGAAGCGATCCAATACAACTGGCGCGAGCGCCTGGTCTGTGACTGTTGCGGGCTCAACTCGCGCCAGCGCGCATCCATTCATTTGTTCGAGCTCATGCAGGCGGAGGCGCCCGTCTCCAAGGTCTGGATCACTGAGCAAGTGACATCTGTTTACCACGCTTTGAAGCGGCGCGTGCCTGAGTTGGTGGGGAGTGAGTTTCTCGGGGATTCAGTCAAGAGCGGCTTCATCAATGACGCTGGCATTCGCCATGAGGATGTGACCTCCAGTTCGTTTCCCGATGGCAGCATTGACGCGATCCTGTCATTTGATGTCTTTGAGCATGTGCCTGACCCTGACAAGGCGTTCCGTGAGTGCTGCCGGGTACTTGCCCCGAGTGGTGTGTTGATGTTCACGGTCCCGTTTCTGTCCTTGGACCAGGAGACACGCGTGCGTGCCCGCATGAAAGGTGATGAGATCCTTCATCTCCTGCCGCCGCAGTACCACGGTGACCCCGTGAAGCCTGACAGTGGCGTTCTCTGTTTTCAGGAATTCGGTTGGGACACGCTGGAGCGGTTGCGCGCTGCGGGCTTTGCGACAGCAAGCGTGCTCGCTTTCGAGTCTGCCCAGTTTGGCTATCTCGGCGGGCCTCAGATCATTCTCAGGGCCACCAAGGCGTAGAAGCTCGACTGCTCACGCGGCAAACTTGCTGCCTGTTTGCAGGTTTCCTGCATTGCAAATCATCGCGTCATGCAGTCCAACTCAGGGCTTCCTCACGCACGACTCGGGCGAGAGACCCGACCACCACCGCGGCGCCGCTGCCGGGACCAACCCCAGGCTGGCAAACATGTGTGTGGGCTTCAGTTGGCCCGACAGAATGCCGCCTCATCCCGCGCATGCACGCGGTCAATGAAGTCGCGATCCCATGTGTTGTCCATCCGGAAGTGATGACCGAATCCGCGATCAATAAACGGGTCGATCGCATTGGCAAAAAGGCAGGAAGGTATGAAACTGGAATCGTTCGACCAGCAAAGGAAGAATATCTTGTGCACGAATGCCCTCGAAGCCCGATGTCGAGCAATCCCAGTCGAGGAATTCAGGCTCATCCCGGCTGAGCTGGAGGTTCCGGCGATGACTTGCGGGCAGTTCCTTCCAGAATTCGCGGACCACTTCGAGTGCCTCCGGCCAACGCTGATGACCGTTTCTGCCGATGACGTCCGAGATGACAAAACTGCCTGTCGGACCGATGGCGGTTGCGATGGCATCGAAGAGATGTTCGAGGTCCATCACATGATGCAGTGACTGGCTGGCCATGACCGCGTGAAAGCTGCCGACGGGGCGCCAGCGGTTGAAATCCGCCACCTTCGGGATGACTTGTTTGTCCAAGCCCTGTTCCACCGCCATCTGCCGTCCGCGCGCGAGCATGTCTTCGTTGATGTCCAGACACTCGATGGTAAAGCGCGAATGGCCGCGTGTCTTCAACATCGCCGCGATGCGCACCTCCGTGTCGCAATTGCCCGCGCCCACACTTACGAATCGCGCCGCGCCTGACACAGGCATTGCGCGTTCCAGATGATTCGCAAAGTGCTCGTCCGGATGAGAGAACCCGAATACCTGACACATGGGCAGCAGATACTTGTTCGACCAGTAGTGGAATATCTCGGGCAGGTCGTGCACGTTCACCATGTCGGCATAGTTCTGCTGCTCCTGCTTGATCTTCGCGACGTACTCGGCCTCCGATTGCCCGACTGCCTGCGCCAGAGGCTGACTTTTGCGGAGCCGGTGATACAGCTGGCGAGGCTGTGGCAACCGGTCGAGGCTGTCCAGCATTGATCGGAAGAATTGGCGCATGCGTAGTCGATGATTCAAGGGGCTTTGATTCTCGCTATACCATCAGGTGGCTGCCGACCCGGGTGCCCTGAACACAAAGTGCGGAAAAATCTGCTCGGAATTCAAACCGTCGCGACGAATCAATATGTCCTCGACCACTTCCGTGGCGCCGATGCAACTGGAGGTGGTGGCGTCATCCAGGACCAGGTAGCCCATCGGGACCATGTGCGGGCGCACGCATTCGTATGAGAAGCGCACCGCGCTGTAGATGTCGCAATCAATATGGGCAAGCGCCACGGGGCCGGTCGTCTTCAGCAGGTCTTGCGCGGTATCTTCGAACAGGCCCTTTACCAGATGGATATTCTGCAAGCCAGCCCGGTCACGGACCGCTTCGATCTCTTCCATGTTGGCATCGGCAAAGTCACCGCGCGAATGCGCATCAACCGCCTTGTCGGTCTCCGGCATGCCGGCAAACGTATCGAGTGCATAGATCTGCGTGTTGTTTCCCATCGCTCGTGCAACAGATGCCATGAACAGTGCATTGCCGCCCCGATAGGTGCCGAACTCAACGATGCAGCCTGGGGAAAGTCGAGGCAGATAAAACCGCATGAGCAGGAACAAATTCATGCGGTTCAGTTCTGCCACCACAGTTCGTCCCGCACTGAGCCTTAGCGCTTCCTGATACATCGGGTCCTGCGACACTTTCATCTTCAAGTCGGAAAACTGGAGGCCCCAGCCGCGAGCATAGCCATCGGCCGCATTTCGACCCAGGCGAATCTGGTTTGCTTCGGCGAAGTCAGTCAGGTCAGTCTCGGTGATCGGTCTCAAGAGGGCTCCGGAAATTGCTGTTGAAATTGTTCTCTGGCCAATGGTGTTTATGAGCGTGTCACTCAGGCATTGAATTGATATTCTGTGTCGCCATCTGAATCCAGGCGCAGGATCATCGCACGATCTTCGTGCCAGTCTGACAGCACTCGTCGAATGCATTCATGGCCATCGACACTGACTTCGTGTCGGGCTGGACGATGCGTGTGACCGTGAATCAGCAGCGGCGGGTATGCGAATATTCGCAATGATTCTGCCACTGCGTCTGAGGACACATCCATGATCGCCATCGGCTTGGTTCGCTTGGATGCTTCGCTTTGTCGGCGCATCGCTTCCACGTCAAGCCGTCGCGTGGTCAAGGGCTTCGCAAGGAATTCGGATTGCCACGATGGCGCGCGCACCATCTGCCGAAACGCCTGATACGCCGTGTCCTCCGTGCACAGCGTGTCGCCATGCATGAGCAGCACGCTTTTGTCGTGCAGTTCAATCAGTGTCGGATCGTCCAGCAGCACAACGCCTGCGTCCTCGCAGAAGCGCTGACCGATGAGAAAGTCGCGATTGCCATGCATGAAGAAAACGGCTGTCCCGCCGTCGGAGAGCGCTCGTAGCGCCGCAACCACGTCTGCATTCAACCCCTCACCCATGTCGTCATCTCCAATCCAATACTCGAACAGATCGCCGAGTATGTAGAGCGCTTCTGCCTTCACGGCATCTCGCTCGAGGAACCGGAAGAACGCCGCATTGACTGCCGGTCGTGACGGGCAGAGGTGGAGGTCCGAGATGAACAGGGTGTGGGTCATGGGTCGCCAGAAATTGGAAACGCCCGCCTCACATCAGTTGAGGCGGGCGTTTATCTGGTCTTTCTGCGGCGGACAAATACTTAGACGCACTCTGCCTTGTCGATGGTCACGGGATCAACGGGCACATCGGGCATGCCACCCTTCACGCCGGTCTTCACGGCCTTGATCTTGTCGACCACGTCCATGCCTTCCGTGACTTTGCCGAATACGGCGTAGCCCCAGCCATCCTGTCCGGGGTAGTTGAGGAAATCGTTGTTCTTCACGTTGATGAAGAACTGGGCGCTGCCGGAATGAGGAACATTGGTGCGCGCCATGGCCAGCGTGTAAATATCGTTCTTGAGGCCGTTTTTGGCTTCATTCTGGATGGGATCGCGAGTCGGCTTCTGCTTCATGTCGGCCGTGAAGCCGCCACCCTGGATCATGAAATTGCTGATGACACGGTGAAAGATGGTGCCATTGAAGTGGCCGCTTTCGACGTACTTCACAAAGTTTTCGCTGGAGATGGGTGCCTTCTCCTTGTCGAGCTGGATGGTGATGACGCCGAAATTGGTATGCAGTTTGACCATGGGTTTGTCCTTGAGCGGGGTACAGGTTGATTTCGTTGATTTGGTGTCGGCAGGTTTAGCTGCGGTGGCCTTGATGTCGGCCGGCTTCGTCTGCGCCATGACGGGAAGGGCCAGGAGCGCATACAGAAGGGTTGCGCTAACGGCAAGTGCAGTTCGGTTCATTGCTTTTCCTTTCTTGTTGGTGCGTATGCAGCGGGTGTTGGCTGCGGTTTCAGTCAAGCTGCGGTTTCAAACACGATTTTCCAGCGGCCACCTTCGCGTGACCAGACCTGGCGTTTCATCATTTTGTTGTTCAGATTGTTGCTGCGGTAGTCCTGTTGGTAGGTCACGACCATCTGGGCGTTTCCACTCTCGGTCGGCCGAAAGGCGAATCCGTCGATCACATCGATACCCACCTTGATGTGCTTCTTGCCTGCTGCAATGAATCGCTTGCGGGCGGACCATTCGCTGAAGCCCTTGCCGTCGGCCATGAATTTTTCTGAATAGTGGGACAGGTACCGCTCCACATCACGGCTCTCCCAATCCTTGCGCCAGCTTTCCATGGCGGCAGTGAACGATGCGCTCTCTTGCTGCCAACGCTCCGGCGTGAGCCATTCTACTTTGGACGTGATGACTACAGGGGTGCTGCCGATGTCGACGAACGCGCTCAAACGCTGGAAGTCCTCGTTTGTCAGCACCACACAGCCATCACTGGCGCGGGGCGGCCGGCTGTAGGTGTTGGATGGCGTGCCATGCAGCCAGATGCCGGAGCCGTTGCGACCGTTTGCCCTGTCCCAGGCATTGGGGTAGTTGATCGGGAAGGCACCCGAACCATAGAAATCCGGCAGTTTGTCGCGCGGCACGGAGGAGGTCACGTGATACACGCCCAACGGCGTGCGCTGATCGCCTTCGCGGGTCTTGTCGTCGCCGTTTTTGCCTGCGCTCACATAGAAGTCGATGACGGGGCGTGGCCGACCGCTCTCGTTATTGAACACATACAGTCGATGGCGCTCGGTATCGACCACCAGCACATGCTTGTGCTGCATCGACACCTGAAGCAGGACATCCGGAATGTGACCCGGCGTCGGTGCCGAGTGATATCGGTCAAGTCGAACCTTGGCTTCATGTTTCAGCGGTGCCATGGCCAATTGTTCATCGCCGAACGCCATGGGCGAACCGGATCGCGCCATGAGCAGGTCGCCCTTGATCATGTGGCCGAGACGGAAATTAGGATTGCGTTCGAGGAGCGTGTCGAGCTCCTTCAGGGCCGCATCAATCTGCTGGCGCGAGAGTTGCTCGAACGTGCGTACCAACGCAGCCTCGACGGCGTTGACGAATAGCGGGCTTGCTGCCACCGGCTTGTCCTGCGCCACGGCCAGCGGAAACGTCATGGCCAGCAAGGGGATGGCGGCACGCACCAGCACTTTGCTGCCACGCAATGAAAGCCGCGTCAGGAGAGATTGCTTTGGCACGTCGTGCATCGGGTAATCGGGTTAAGGAAGAGGAGATTCAACCCGCACGCTCTTGACGGATCAGCCACTTGTCGCCGCTCTTCACCAGCTTCAGCGTCTTGTTGGAGTTGGCCTTCAGCGTGTCCGACTTGTAGCTCTGGCGATAGGCAACGACTGCCTCGTTGCCCGTCACGGTGATTTTGTTGATCTTCACGTCCACGCTGATGCTCTTGGGGCGTTCAATGCGCTCTTTGCGCTGCTGCTCCCAGACTTTGCGCGAGAGGCCGTCTGGCGTATCAAAGTCCGCAGCGTAGGACGCAAGATAGCCCGCCACATCCTTGTTGCTCCATGCCTTGGCCCAGGCGGTCACCGCAGCCGATATCTGGGCGTCTACGTCACCTGCAGCCTTGGTGGTCTCGGCCGGTTTGGTGGGGGCAGGGGCCGTCGACGGCGCCTTGGGTTCGGGCTTGGTGTCGACGGTCTTGGCGGCACTCACCTTTGCGGAAGCCGGTTCAGTGGACTTGCCCGGCAGTTTGGCGGCCATGGCCACCTGGGTGGAGGCCGTCGACGCGAGGGGCGGCTTGGGCGCACCGGCACTGAAGAGGTCTTTCACCATCGACAGCTTGGCCAATGCGGCGGCGTTGTTCTTGTCCAGCTGCAGGGCCTTGTCATAGGCGCGCCGGGCAAGCTGAGCGTAGATATCGCCGAGATTCTCGTGGGCCGTTGCATAGGACGGGTGGGTATGAATCGCCAGCTCCAAGGCTGCCTTGGCCTTGTCGTAGTTGCCCAGCGATGCGTAGAGCACGGCCAAGTTGTTGTAGGGCTCAGGCAACTCGGGGAAATCTTCGGTGAGCGAGGTGAATACCTGGATGGCTTCCGGGACCTTCTTCTGCTCAGTAAGAATCAGGCCCTTGATGAAGCGGCCCTGGGGATCTTTGGGTTGCGCAACAAGGAAGCCATTGATCTTGGCACTGGCGGCATCAAACTTCCCGGCTCGATACAGATTGGCGGCTTCCGCACGATCTTCCAGCGGGCCGGCCCAGGCGGTCGGCAAGGAAGCAGCGGCGGAAAATGCCAAGGCAACCAGAAAGCGATCCCACAAAGCGCTTGAAGTCATTGTGTATAATTTATTGAAAGTTATTGAATTTACTCGGAAACGCATTCTATCAAACCCTTCGTTCGCATCACAATGCAAACTCGCGCCTCTTCGGTACCTGTTTCGTCCTCGGCGCCCTGCCGGGAACGATGTCGAGCCTGACTCCCGCCTGACGCGCGGCAGCCGGATACGTCTCGGTCGCCAGCGCTCCTGCTGTACCGTTCCCGGCACCGTACTCTGCAAGTTGTCAATTTCCGCATGCTTTGATGCGGCCCCGGTTCGGACTTGTAACGGGTGCTTTGGCGTAATCTCTCCAGGAAAATTCAATGCTTTCCCTCTATAACACGCTGCACCGCCGCAAAGACCGTTTTGAACCGCAAGAAGCGGGTAAGGTTCGAATGTATGTCTGCGGACCAACGGTCTATGACTATTTCCATGTGGGCAATGCCCGCACCTTCACCGTGTTCGACATGGTCTGCCGCTGGCTCAGGACCTCGGGTTACGAAGTCACCTATGCCCGGAACATCACCGACATCGACGACAAGATCATTGAGCGTGCCCGCGAAAACAATGAATCGATGGAGTCGCTGACGGCACGCATGATAGACGCCATGCATGAGGACTTTGACCGGTTGAAGCTGCTGCGGCCGGATATCGAGCCGCGCGCAACACGACACGTGCAGGGAATGCTAGACCTGATCGCCCACCTTGAGACGAAGGGCCTTGCCTACCGGGGCGCCAATGGTGATGTCTACTACGCCGTGCGCCAGTTTGAAGGCTACGGCAAGCTCTCTGGCAAGTCGCTTGACGACCTGCGGGCGGGCGAACGCGTCGCTGTCGAGCACAACAAGCGCGATCCGCTGGACTTTGTTTTGTGGAAAGCTGCGAAGCCCAATGAGCCCAAGTGGCCGTCGATTTTTGGAGATGGCCGCCCCGGCTGGCACATCGAGTGCTCGGCCATGTGCGCAGCAGAACTGGGCGAGACCCTCGACATCCATGGTGGCGGCTGGGATCTGCAATTTCCCCACCACGAGAACGAAATCGCGCAGAGCGAAGGCTCGACGGGCAAGCCGTTGGCCAATTTCTGGATGCATGCGGCGTTTCTCAATTTCGATAGCGAGAAAATGTCGAAATCGCTCGGGAATTTCTTCACGGCACGAGAAGTGCTGAACAAGCTGGATGCCATCCAGGGCGGGGAAGTGTTGCGATTCTTCCTGCTGCGTGGCCACTATCGCAGCGAGATCAGCTACAACTGGGACACGCTGATGGATGCCCGGACAACGTTACTCGGCTTTTACACGGCGTTGAAGGAGGCGGGTCCGGTCGCAACCCACATCGACTGGACGCGCGGCCACGCGGCCGATTTCAAGGCGGCCATGGATGACGACCTCAATACGCCGATTGCCTTCGCTGTGTTGCATGAACTGAAGAACGAAGTGAATCGCACGAAGTCGCCGGTGCTGGCAGGTCTGCTGAGGGCGCTGGGTGGAACCATAGGTCTTTTTCAGGATGATCCAGTCCAATTCGTGCAGGGCAAGGCTGCTGCTGGCGAGCTGGATATCGATGCGCTGGTGCAGGCGCGTCTTCAGGCGAAGACGGATCGGAACTTCGCGCGGGCAGATGAAATTCGCAAACAACTGGATGCGGCTGGCATCGTCCTGGAGGACAAGCCGGGGGGCAAGACGGAATGGCGGCGCAAGTAAATCCACTGGGTCCCGGCCTGCGCCGGGACGACGGAATTTTCATTGCGAATATTCGCAATGTGATCCAGGCCCTCCCGAACCCCGAACCCCGACCCCCGAACCGCGACTCCTCAGCGTATGAACTTGCCGTTCTTGCTGATGATCGTGAGATCCACGAATCTCGACCCTTCCCGGTTTGTCGGTGAATAGTTGACCGAGAATCCACCGAAGTCGACTTTGCCCATCTTCTCCATTGCCGTTACCAGGCTCTCCCGATTGACGTTGCTCCCCGCGCGACGCAATCCCTCCACCAGAACCTTCGCTGCCAGGAATCCCTCAAGACTGGAGAAGTTATAGATGTCCTGCCCGTCCGCCGAGATGATCTTCTGATACTCCTTCACCACGCTGGCTCCCGAGCCCCAGGGGAAAGGAACCACCTGGGCAATGTGCACGCCACGGCCCTCCGGACCCAGCTCATCGGACAGCGCCTTGCTGCCCACGAAGGAGACATTCCAGAATTGCGGATTGGCATCGGCGAGCTTCATGGCGCGAATGAAAGCGGCGCAGGATTTGTAGGCGCTGACCATGATCACCGCCTGCGCACCACTCTTGGAGATTGTGGCAACCGACTTGGTCACCTCCACGGTGTTCCGCTCGACCGTGTCTTTGGCAAGAATTTGCAGATTCCGCTTCTTCATCGCGCGCTCGACGCCACTCAATCCCGCCTGGCCATACCCATCATTTTGGTAGAACACGGCAATCTTGTTGATGCCGGAGCGCGTGAGGTGATCCACGATCACCTCGGTCTCGTCGAAGTAGCTGGCGCGGACGTGGAAGATGTAGCGATTGAAGGGCTCACGCAGCGATTGGGCACCAGTGAAGGGGCCGATGAAGGGCACCTTTGCAGCGGTAAACACTGGTAACGCGGCATTGCTGGTCGGGGTGCCCACGTAGCCCAGCAAGGCAAGCACTTTTTCTTTCTCGATCAGCTCGGTGGTATTGGCCTTGGCCCGTTCCGGCTCGTAGCCGTCATCGAGTGACTTCAGCACCAGCTTGCGACCGTTGACGCCACCTTTGCTGTTGACGTATTTGAAGTAGGCCTCGATACCGGCTTTCATCTCCTGACCCAGGGCCATCGCCGGCCCGGAAAGGGCGGCGGACTGCCCGATGACAATGCTGTCAGCGGTCACTCCTTGAGCAGAGGCGAATGTTGGCCATGCGACAAACGGAATCCAGACCAATGCGGCAGCCAGTGCTGCGCTCAGCTTGCGGGTCATCATCATCTCCTCCGATTATTCGCAGGTGCCACATTGACATCTGCATGTTATGGAGGAAGTCTATTCCTGCCGGAGCGGAATGTTAAGTGCCCCGTAAAAAATCTCCGCTGGCAACATTTCGCCACATTGCCTGGGCTGCGTCGCGTACTCCGCGCGCTACCTTCGGGGCATCTGCATGGATACCGCCAACGCGGGATCAAATCAATTGGCAAAGAAGTCTCGAACTTTGTCGAAAAAGGACTTTGACCGGGGCGTGTGCTTGTCGCCATCCTTGATGTTGATCTCTTCCAATTCGCGCAGCAGTTCCTTCTGGCGATCGGTGAGCCTTACGGGGGTTTCCACCACAACATGGCACATCAGGTCGCCATGCGTACTGCTGCGAACGCCCTTTATGCCCTTGCCTCGCAGACGGAAGGTCTGACCGCTCTGCGTTTCTGCTGGCACCTTTATCTTTGCTTCACCGTCCAGAGTGGGAATGAGTATCTCGCCACCCAAAGCCGCCACAGTGAAGCTGATGGGCATTTCGCAGTGGAGATCGTTGCCGTCGCGCTGGAAAACCGAGTGCGCCTTGAGGCTGACGACGACATAGAGATCACCGGCTGGCCCGCCGCCCTGTCCCGCTTCACCCTCGCCGGATAGCCGGATCCGGTCACCTTCGTCCACGCCGACCGGGATCTTCACGGAGAGTGTCTTATGTTTCTTGATCCGGCCAGACCCGCCACAGGTGTTGCAGGGTTCCGGGATGACCTTGCCTGTACCGTGGCAGGTCGGACAAGTCTGAGCCATGGAAAAGGGGCCCATGGCCACCCGCACCTGGCCCGCACCATTGCAGGTGTGGCAGGTCTTGGCCGAGGTGCCCGGCTTGGCACCGGAGCCTTTGCAGGTCTCGCAGCCTTCAAGCGTGGGGATGCGGATCTTGGTTTCCGTACCGCGGGCCGCCTGTTCGAGAGTGATCTCCAGGTTGTAGCGCAGGTCCGCGCCCCGATACACGCCAGACCTTCCCCCGCCACCGCGCTGTTGACCGCCAAAGATTTCGGAGAAAATGTCGCCGAAAGCATCCGAGAAGCCGCCCATGTTGGGCCCGCCTGCGCCCATCTGCGGGTTGACCCCGGCATGGCCATAGGCATCGTAGGCCTGGCGCTTCTCCGGCTCGGAGAGGATCTCGTAAGCCTCCTTGGCCTCCTTGAATTTCTCCTCGGAGTCCTTGCTGTCCGGGTTGCGGTCAGGGTGGAATTTCATCGCGAGCTTGCGGTAGGACTTCTTGATGTCCTCATCGCTTGCGTCGCGGTTCAGCCCCAGAATCTCGTAGTAGTCGCGTTTGCTGGCCATATTCTTCTCGTAGCAGATGACGGGAGAGTGGTGACGGGTTCGAGCTGCGCAAATGACAAGGCTGGATCGCTCTCAACGAACCAGCCTGTCACCTGTCACACGTAACCTGTCACAGAATTACTTCTTGTCCTTCACCTCTTCGTACTCGGCATCCACCACGTTGCCGTCTTCCTTTTTCGCCGGTTGCGCGGAAGCGTCCGGGCTTGGACCGGCGCCACCACCGGCGGCACCTGCAGCCTGAGCCTTGGCGGCTTCCGCTGCATACATCTTCTCACCCAGCTTTTGCGCTGACTGTGTCAGCGCCTCGGTCTTGGCCGTGATGACGTCCTTGTCGGATCCCTTCAGGGCTTCCTCGGCATCCTTGATGTCTGCCTCGATCTTGGCCTTCTCGTCGGCGGTGAGTTGATCGCCATATTCGGCAAGCGACTTCTTCACCGTGTGCACGAGGGTGTCGGCCTGGTTGCGTGCAGTCACGAGTTCGAGGGTTTTCTTGTCCTCGTCGGCGTGGGCCTCGGCATCTTTCACCATGCGTTGGATCTCGTCCTCATTGAGGCCCGAGTTGGCCTTGATGGTGATCTTGTTTTCCTTGCTGGTGGCTTTGTCCTTCGCGCTGACATGCATGATGCCGTTGGCGTCGATGTCGAACGTGACTTCGATCTGCGGCATGCCACGCGGTGCCGTGGGAATGCCTTCCAGGTTGAACTGGCCCAGCGACTTGTTGCCTGCGGCGACCTCGCGCTCGCCCTGCATCACATGGATGGTTACGGCGGACTGGTTGTCATCGGCGGTAGAGAACACCTGGGATGCCTTGGTCGGGATCGTGGTGTTCTTCTGAATCAACTTGGTCATGACTCCGCCAAGCGTCTCGATACCCAGCGACAGCGGCGTCACGTCCAGCAGTAGCACGTCCTTGCGGTCGCCTGACAGCACGGCACCCTGAATGGCGGCACCCACAGCCACGGCCTCATCCGGGTTCACGTCCTTGCGTGGTTCCTTGCCGAAGACCTCTTTCACCTTCTCCTGCACCTTGGGCATGCGGGTCATGCCACCCACGAGGATCACGTCATGGATATCGCTGACTGACACACCGGAGTCCTTGATCGCGGTCTTGCAGGGGGCGATGGTGCGCTCGATGAGGTCATCCACCAGCGCCTCGAACTTGGCGCGCGTGATCTTGAGTGCCAGGTGCTTGGGTCCGGTAGCATCTGCCGTGATGTACGGCAGGTTGATGTCGGTCTGTGCGCTGTTGGAGAGCTCGATCTTGGCCTTCTCGGCGGCTTCCTTCAGGCGCTGCAATGCCAGCACATCCTTGGACAGATCGACACCCTGTTCCTTCTTGAACTCGGTGACGATGTAGTCCATGA
>JANNSU010000005.1:0-25359 GCA_031394355.1 Betaproteobacteria bacterium
TTATCTACATTGGACCTTCCAGACGTTCTACCGCTGACGGTTGTTGGTTGATGGGTGATGGGTGATGGGTGATGGGTGATGGGTGATGGGTGATGGGTGATGGGTGATGGGTGATGGGTGATGGGTGGGGTGGAACCCCCCTTTGCAAAGGGGGGCAGGGGGGATTTGAATGATGCGAATATTCGCACCTCACGATGAACCCAAGTATCTCGTCATACCGGCGAACGCCGGTATCCAGTTTTGGATTCGCCCACATCAAAATCCATGGATACCGGCTTTCGCCGGTATGACGGAATTTCATTCAAGCGGAAACGCTGCCTAAGGGATTCCCCGGTTGTGTAGCCGATGGTTCGCAGAGAAGATGGCACCTTTGTTCCAGTTGAAATGAGCGGATACCTCGCGCCAACTCGAACGTCTGAACAGCAGATGGGTGCGGCCATCTCGCTTGCTTAAGTTGCACCGGCTAAATTGGACTTGCACTGCCGCTTTTCCTACCACACGCGATTCGGACAAAACTTGGCTGAATTGTGAAAGTGGCAAGTCGTCTAAACGCAAGAGAAAGCAAGGTATGTACTTTCCTCCATCTGCGCTAGAAAAAATGAGATGTCTTTTGGCAATGGCTTCTCTTTGTGTGGTTGGCTTGGCCTTCTCGCAAAGCACGGAGAGTAAGTTCAAGTCGGTGAAGTACCAACCTGCCGAGAACTCGCCTATTTTTGTTTTCTCAAGCGGGAATGCCACAGCAGCCGACCCCATCAGAATTGCAGTCGCCGGCCGGAAACTTACAAACGAAGATCGCGTGTATCGGGTGGAGCTGCAGAAGCACTGGGTGTCACTCCATGCACCGAAGGGGCATGAATTGCGTATGAGGACTATGAGTGAATGCGGACTCCGGATTGTAGGGGAGTATCCGTATTGCGACCTATATTCGTTGGTGGACCCCAAGACAGGCAACGCCTTGGAGCTCTTCATCTACATTGGCAACTGGCCGTGATCCAACATTGCCGGGAGCTTTAGGTTGCGCGAAAGTCGACACATGCTCTGGAGTCGCTTGCCGCTTCAACCACGACGCGAAGGTGAGCTCGATGTGTGGGTTACCGTTTGTGTTCTGCTCAAAGAGCCACTGCAAGGTATTGGAGAATGTGCCCATGCACCGACAGTCGGGTACTTTCGAAACTTTGGTATTCGTCTGCTTGGCCCTCAACCGAAGGAATTTCTCGAGAGGCTGATTTCTGACGGAAAGATCGACTGGGGCGAGTCAGATTTCAACGAGATTGACCCCATTTCCCTCGACCGCGACATTCGCAAACAAATCGTTCCGCCAGACGAAAATGGCATTTGGTACAAAAGCGGTCAAATGTATTTTCAAGATGACGGCGCTACTAGCTAGCATCTCAATCGTTCGGATAGGCGGGCCGCAAACCTTCTACGTTTGCGTCAGTCAAATTGCTTCGCGAATATTCGCAAGGCACGCCCCCTCACCGCCCAACCCCCTTCGCCATCCCCGCAATCGCCTTCACCACGTCCTTTCCCGCATCCGTCCACGGCGAGATGATCTCGAAGTGGCCCGCCTCATCAAAATTCCGCAAGGTCACGCGATCCCCCTTCGCAGCGGCTGCGAGCTGATGCCGCTTCGCATGCACCGGCGGCACGATCACGTCGTAGACGCCTGACAACATCAGTTGCGGCACGCCGAGCGGCAGCAGCAACGCGGGTGATGTGTCTGCCCAAGCATCCTTGCCGCGCTTGGGTTCGTCCGCCAGCTTCTGCATGGTGTCGGCACCACAGGCTGGTGCAATGAACGTGGCGCCGTAGGCGAGGTCGGGAATGCCCGCGACCGGTGCCACGCCGTGAATCAAGAGCGGATCCGCGGTGCGCAGTGGACTCGATGCGGGAAGGTTGCGACGCGCGGCAATCCACAGCGCAAGATGCCCGCCTGCCGAATGTCCTGTGGCGACCACGCGCTTGAGATCGAGTCGATGCTTGTCTGCGATCTGGCGCAAGTGATCCGCGCCCGCCGCCGCATCCTGGAACGTGCCGGGATAGCCGCCGCCGTCGTGGCCGAGACGGCGATAGGTCATGCTCCACACCGCCACACCTTCCTTGCGCAGCGCTTCTGCCTGCCACGCCACCAGCTCCGGCCCCGGCAGGTCGGCGCGCCAGCAGCCGCCATGAATAAGGATTACCACCGGGTGCGGGCCCGGCGTGCCGCGCGGCAGCCAGAGCTCGCCGTACTGCTGCGGGCCTGCGCTGTAGGCGATCTTGTGATCCGGTTGCGGGCGGTCCGGACGCTCCAGCACCTGGCGGAACGTGAGCAACTGCGCGGAGGAAACGGTGGTGAACAGCAGCAGGATGAGCAGGAGTGCAGTAACGGTAGTTGATTTCATGGTGATGGTTGTCTGCGGTTAACCCCCTTTGGAAAATGGGGCTCATTGAGAGATCCCCCCACGCTACGCGTTCCCCCTTTGAAAAAGGGGGCAGGGGGGATTTGAGGGTGATTGAACATGGCTTCTGGACCGTACTTTTCGCGGCGACCAATGCAAATCCCCCTCGATCCCCCTTTTTCAAAGAGGGAAGCTAAGCGCCATCGTTCGCGTCGCGACCAAAGTCTATGCGAATATTCGCGAATGGATGCTGCCCCCACATGCGGGCGCTGATACTGCCATTGACAATCGCGTTGCGCCGGCTTGCATGGCGGGCCACTCGCCAGACATTACACTCTGCCTTCTGCATTCAGCCCGCTATCTACAACGCACCATGATGACTACCCAGGCTGACTCAACGGCCAGCGTCCCCTGCGACACCTGCAATTGCGATGCCGCATTGGGGTTCCAGTTCGATTTTGCCTTCCAGCCGATCGTCGACCTCGCGACCGGCCGCGTGTTCGCGCAGGAAGCGTTGGTGCGTGGCATCAATGGTGAGTCGGCTGCAAGCGTGCTGGCTGCAGTCAATGAACACAACCGCTACAAGTTCGACCAGGCCTGCCGCGTCAAGGCGGTGAAGGGTGCGAAGCGGCTGGGAATCGATGCGCACGATGAGTACGTGAGCATCAATTTCCTGCCCAATGCGGTATACGAGCCGGAACGTTGCATCCGCACCACGCTTGAGGCGGCGACTGCTGCCGACTTCCCGCTGAGTCGCATCATTTTCGAGGTCGCCGAGGTAGAGAAGATCGTTGACCGCGCCCACCTTGCTGGCATCATTGATGCTTACAAGCGGTTCGGCTTTCTCACCGCGATAGATGACTTTGGCGCGGGCTATTCAGGGCTAAACCTGCTGGCCGAGTATCAGCCGGACCTCATCAAGATTGATATCGAGTTGGTTCGTGGCATAGATGCAAGCAAGCCAAGGCGTGCCATTCTTTCCGGAATCATGAGCGTCTGCACGGAGCTTGGCATAAGAGTCGTTGCCGAGGGCATTGAAACCATGGCTGAACGCAACTGCCTTCGCGATGCCGGTATCCATCTCATGCAGGGGTTTCTGTTCGCGCGACCGGCCTTCAAGGGGCGGGCCGTTGTAGACTCGGCAGCCCTCGCGCACTGATCCCTTCAATCTCTTTTACTGAGGTCCATCATGCTCGTCCGTCTCACCTACGCCAGCCGCGTGCAGCCGAATGTTTCGCCCACGGCCCTTCGCGATATCCTTTCCACCTCCCAGAAGAACAACGAGCGTGACGGCATCACCGGCGCGCTGGTGTTCACCGGGTCTGTCTTCCTTCAATGTCTGGAGGGGGAGCGCGGGATGGTCAACAAGACTTACCACCGCATCGTGCCGGACGACCGGCACAGCGACCCGCAGATTCTCGCGATGGAAGAAATCATCGAGCGCGACTTCAGTGACTGGTCAATGGGCTATCTTCCTTACAATCAGCAGAATCGTCATCGCTTTCTGCGCTATTCGCCCACGGTCACGTTTGACCCATACCTCTGCAGCGGGGCCGGGCTGGCCGAGATGTTGCGGGAGCTGGTGCAGAGCGCCAAGCTGATGCGGAACTCGGCGGAGTAGCGACCGCAGGGGAGTGGAACGCAACGAACTCCGAGTTGCCTTATCAGGCTGCCACGTCACGCTGCCTCAAACACCCCGTCGCCCTTGTTCTTCCGCACCGCATCCCATGCGAATATTCGCGCGTTCATGGCGACATAGCAGCCGTGCGGCTGCGCCTGAGACTGGGCCATCGCAAAGCCCAGGTTGAACAGCGCATCCGATCCCGCCACGGAATAGGGGATCATGGCGCCGGTGAAGACGATGGTCTTGGCGAGTCCTGCGGTGCCGACGACGCTTGCCGTTTCCGCCATGGTGTCGGTGCCGTGAATGACAACCAGATGCGACTCTGGCGCGTTCCTGCAGGCTGTGAGCACGCCTTCGCGGTGCACCTCGGTCATGTGCAGGCTGTCGATCAGCTGATTGATTTCGATCTCGACCGGAATGGTGATGCGCGCCTGCTGCAGAATCTGCGGCAGGTGCGAGTTCTTGAACGTGAGCTCACCCTTGATGGCGTCATAGTGCTTGTCAAAGGTGCCGCCGGTGACGATGATGCGCGTTGCCAAGGGTTGCGGCGTATCGGAAGCGTTCATTGATGTCGGAATGAGAAAGGCTTGGAAAGCAATGTTGCATTGTAAGTCGATGGGCAACTCAGCCGCGTTGTGGTCAGCGGGGGTGGTGCTGGCGCTGGCTGGTGTCGTTGCGGACGCCGCAGCACAGACCAAGCCGAAGGGCCCCGTTATCCCGAGCGGCAGCTACGCCACCGAGCGCGGCTGGGGCACGATCGAGATCACGCGCACGGGTGAGCGCCAGAGCTTCAAGCTGGTCAGCGCCGGTGGCGAGGCGCAGGCCTGTCTCATGCGTGGCGAGCTCACGGGTCGCACAGCGAAGCTGCCCGTGTCATCCGGCGGCAAGCCCTGCGAGCTGCGCTTCACGCGCCAGGGCACGGGCTTTCGGCTGGAGGAATCCAGCAAGGGCAACGTGTGCCGCGAATTCTGTGGGCCAGAAGCGCAGTTCGCTGGGCTTTACCATCGCGTCAGCGCCACCTGCCAGCCGGCATCGATCCAGAAGGAGCAGGATCGGGCGAAGGTGCAGCTGGAAAACAAGGCGTTCATCGCCGCGCGCGACCGGCTGAAGCCGCTGCTGCGCGATTGCCAGAAGACGCTCGACCCGTGGACCGAGGCCAGGCTGCGCAATGATCTGGCCGTGGCGCATTCCCGGGGTGGCGAAATCCGCCAGTGCCGCGAGACGCTTACGCCGCTGGCGGAAATCGCCGGTCGTGGCGATGCGAATATTCGCAGGAGTTATCCGCAGGCGGAAGCGGAGATGATCATCGAGATCATGACGCTGACGCGCATTTTGCTGGATCAGTGTCCGGCGAAATAAGCTTCAGTCAGCGCTACGGATTCCGCGTCGCCGCATCGTTACACAGAGCGGTTTATCGCTGCTCACGCGTCAACGCCACCAACTCATCCAGCTTGGCGCTGATGCCTTGCAACACCGCAAGCTGGGCATCGGCTGTGCTGCCTTGCGCCGAACTCCGGCTCTTCAGCGCATCGCGCCGCGCCATGATCTCGTTCCTGAAGTCGTGGGCATCGATGATGCCGGTCAACTGCATGTTGGCAGCCTCGCCGTGCGAGCTGCCCGCTGTTTCGAACTTCAGCGTCGACAGGTTGAATTGACGCAGGAGCGGCCCCTCGATGAACGCCACGTCCTGAATGTTCTCCAGCGGAATCGTCTTTTCGATCTGGAACAGGATGCCTTTGCGAAACCGCAGCACCTTGTCATCCAGCGTGCAGTCGAGCTTGTCGAAGTAATGCCGGCACCACCATTGGCCGACGCCAAGAAACCAGAGGATGGCGAGCGGAATGCCGATGATCGTGCAGATCATCGTGAAGCCGATGGTGATGAGCAGATAGGGCCGGATGAGCGGGTTGAACTCGGCGCTCAGTATGCTGCCGTGTTTGGACGAGCTGTCCGGTGCGCGCTTGCCGGTTGTGGTTGGGTGCGGGTTCATGTCAGCAGCTTGTAGTAGAAGACCGTCGCGCAGGGCTCGCCTGTGGCGGTGAGGGCATAGGCGGGTATCTCGGCGGTGCGCGTAAAGCCCTTCGCCTGATAGAAGGCCTCCGCGCCGGACTGCGCTTCGGTGTCCAGAAAAAGTGTGCTGAGTCGGCGCAGTCGCGCCTCCTGCTCCAGTACGGCCAGCAGCTGCGCCGCCACCCCCTTGCGCCGATACGATGACAACGTGAGCAGCTTGCAGACCTCGCCGCGATGTCGCCCATTCTGTTTCATGCACGGGTCGAGTTGCACCGAGCCCACCACCACCTGCCCCTCCATCGCCACCCAGCAGACGAGATCGCCCGCCAGCTTGTCCATCACTGACAGCCAGTAGTCCCAGGCTGGCGCATTGTCGAGTGGCGCCAGGAATCCGACCGAGGCGCCGTGTGCCACCGCATCCTGCAGCAGCGCCACCAGCCCCGGCATCAGGGCAAAGTCATCACGGGTCAATCGACGCACAACGAGCATCAGGTTTCCTCCAATGTTTCGGCAAGGCGCGACTTCTGCTGCCAAAGCAGCCAGCCACCCCACGAGATTGCGGTCAGCACCATGATCGCACCGAGCTTGTGTGTGAGCCAGCCCAGCGTTTGCGAATAGTCGCGCAGGCCCAGATTGGACAGGAGGTAAATCCAGTCGTGCCCGCCTTCTTCTCCGGTATGGCCACCGAGCAGCACCAGATACGGCTCCTTCGCATCGTACACATACGGCGCGACATCCAGCACCGACACACCCAGCAACCAGAATCCGATGGCCCCGCCAAACGCATCGCCCTTTTTCAGCAACGCCACCATCAGCACAGTCGGCACGATGAGCTGGCCCAGTGTGCCGCCCGCGATGGTGATGAATTCGCCGAACAGCATGAACACCACATGCCCTGCCTCGTGGAACACCAGCAGCGGGCCATGCAGGAACGAGTTGAAGATAGCGCCGGTGCGGATGTCCATGATGATGAGGCGCAGCCCCCAGATGGCGAAGAGCACCAGCACAGCCACCCGTGCCCAGAAGGTGAATGGGTCCACGCGTGCGGGCATATGGGTCAGCGCTGCCGTGATGCGGGCCAGGCGGCCTGGGTCGTCCTCATCGTCGCGATCTGCGGATGCAATGCGTTCCGCGCGCAAGTCTGCCGCCGTGGGGGCTGCGGAGAACTTGGCCAGGATGAGCCCGCAGGCCGGGCAGGGCGCGGGAAACGCCTGGTCATGCGGCAACGGGGCGTGGTCACACTTGGGGCAGCGGGCGTATCGTGGCAACGTCATGTCATGGATTGATGCATGGAGACAAGTACAGCGAATATTCGCAACATGTGGCGAGAAGGCCGGTGCAACCAGCCGCAAACCATCAAGGCGGGCAAGCACCGTTACAGTATCGCCCGCCCGACTGTTCTAGAGTGCACTGCATCTGACTTCGCCTGCAAGAAAAAAGGAAACGCCCATGTTCAAGCCATCCACTGTAGCCAGACTGTTCGGTGTTGCCGTCGCTGCCCTTTCGCTGTCCATCTTGGCACAATCCCCGCCGCCGTCCCCGCCCCCGCCCGACGGCCCCATCAATGCGAATATTCGCAAAGAGACCGTCGAGACGCTGGCAAAGGAAATGGAGGCGGCCTACGTGTATGCAGATAAGGGCAAGCAGGTCGCCGCGGATCTGCGCGCCCGATTGGGCCGTGGCGAGTACGACAAGCTTGATCGCGCGCAGGCCTTTGCCAAGACCCTGACCGAGCAGCTGCAAGGCCCCACCAAGGACAAGCATTTGCGGGTCATGTTCAACGAGAAGGAATTCGCCGTTCCCCCGGCGCGGCGTGAGCCCACCGGAGCGGAGCTGGAAGAACAGAAGGCCTATTTTCGCTCCATCAATTTCGGTGTGGAAAGGGTGGAGCGCCTGCCCGGCAACATCGGCTACCTCGATCTGCGCGGATTCTCTCCTGCAGCACTGGCGGGTGACACCATCGTGGCAGCCATGAATCTGCTGGCGCACAGCGATGCACTGATCGTTGATCTCACCAAGAATGGCGGAGGTGACCCTGCCACGGTAGCGCTGCTCACCAGCTATCTGTTTGACGAGCGTACGCACCTCAATGATCTGGTGTGGCGGGAGAGTGGCAAGGAGCGCGTCGAGCACTTCTGGACGACGGACGCTGTCTCCGGTCAGCGCTTTGGCGGCAAGAAGCCCATCTATGTGCTGACCAGCAAGCGCACCTTCTCCGCTGCTGAGGAGTTCAGCTACAACCTGAAGAACCTGAAGCGCGCGACATTCATTGGCGAAAATACCGGCGGTGGCGCACATCCGGGACGGCAGTTCCGCCTGTCGAAGCACTTCGCGGCGTTCATCGCCACCGGCCGTGCGAGAAGCCCCATCACCCAGACCAACTGGGAGGGCACGGGTGTGACGCCGGATGTGCCGGCACCGGCGGACCAGGCGCTGAATGTCGCGCAGCGCATGGCACTGAAGCCGATCATCGAAGCCGAGAAAAATCCGCGCCGCAAAGCCGCGATGGAAGCACGGCTGAAGTCGCTGGATGATGAGGCGAAGAAGTGAGCGCCGCGCGGCTGCTTCTGGCGGGCTTGCTTGCAGCGAGCCTTGGCGCATTCGCGCAATCGGGCAGCCCGGCCATCGCTGCGCCCACGGCCGAGGGCGAGGCCGAGCGCATGCTCGCTGCAGTGGGCGGCCGCGCCGCGTGGGCGGCTGTGAAGAACACCGTCAATGACTCGCAGCAGAACCGCGCCACGGGCGAATTCCCGGTGGTGCGCGCCATCATCACCATCGACTTTGAGCGGCCGCGTGTACGTTTCGAAACGCGCGGCCCGAATCTCGATCTGGTCCGCGTCATCGATGGCGGGAAACATTGGCGACGCAATCGTGAGGGGAAGATCGGCCCCATCCCTGACGACGCGCTGGCCGATGACCGCAAATGGTATGCGGGGCATGTCTATCGCACCATTCATCGCGTGGCGGCGCGCGATCCGGCCATCAGCCTCGTGCTCGGCAAGGATGGCCGGCTTGAAGTGATGGAAAAGGCGGGGACGGAAAGCGCGAAGCGTATCGCGTGGTTCAAGCTCGATCCGCGCGGCGAGCCGTACAACTTCGGTGCGCACGAGAACGACATCGGCACGCTGTCCGGCCCGTGGGACTTCGAGCAGGGCGGCATCCGCCATCCGCTGTGGGTGTCCAATCCAGATGGCACATGGCGCGCCAACATCAAGACGCTCGCGATCAACGTGCCGTTAAACGATGAGCTGTTCGCGCAGCCGGCGAAGTAGCGCCGACAAAATGCCCGTCATCCCGGCGAAAGCCGGGATCCAGCGTCGTTGCTTTGTCTTCGAACAAACTGGATCCCGGCTTTCGCCGGGATGACAGCCTGATCACGTAGCCCGGATGCAGCAACGCGGAATCCGGGAAGCCAGCGAGATGAACGAACCCGGATTGCGCTGCGCTGCATCCGGGCTACGCAATCTGCCGAAAGGAAGCTCGTCATCCCGGCGAAAGCCGGGATCCAGCGTCGTTGCTTTGTCTTCGAACAAACTGGATCCCGGCTTTCGCCGGGATGACAACCTGATCACGATCCCGGATGCAGCAACGCGGAATCCGGGAAGCAGGGGCGATGAACGAACCCGGATTGTGCTGCGCTGCATCCGGGCTACGAAATCTGCCGAAAGGAAGCTCGTCATCCCGACGAAAGCCGGGATCCAGCGTCGTTGTCTTTTGCCCCATTGGATCCCGGCTTTCGCCGGAATGACAACCTGATCACGTAGCCCGGATGCAGCAACGCGGAAACCGGGGGGGGCATTGAGGCGCACGAACCCGGATTCCGCTGCGCACAATCCGGGGCGACGGCACCACTCTTGCCCAGGACGCAATCCCGCGCGTATACTCCGCGCCCCGCCTCGATCAGCAGCCGTGACCGGGCTCTGTGCAATACCCGTCGCGACCCGCCGAAATGATGTAATGAGTGGCGCGGACGGAGGGGCTACTTTTTCCTGTTGCCTGAACGTCCCGCCAGCCACCCGGAGACCGCATGTCCCCATTCCCTGACTACTGCGCCATCGACTTCGGTACCTCCAACTCCGCCGTGGCGCTGCCGGCAGCAGACGGTCACGGCATCAAGCTCGTTGAACTGGAGCCCGGCTTCACCTCCATCCCCACAGCCGTGTTCTTCAGCGCCGAGGACGGCTCGCGCGCATTCGGCCGCGCCGCCGTGCAGGCCTATGTCGATGGATTCGACGGCCGCCTCATGCGTTCGATCAAAAGCATTCTCGGCTCAGACCTCATGGATCGCGCCACGGAAGTCGGCCTGGGTGTCAACATCAAATACATCGACGTCGTCATCGCGTATCTCAAGCAACTGAAGCAGGTGAGTGAAGCCCAGGCCGGCCACAGCATCGACCGCGCCATCCTCGGCCGTCCCGTGTTCTTCGTCGATGACGACCCGGTGCGTGATGCCCGCGGAGAGGTCACCATGGCCGAGGCCGCACGCATCGCGGGCTTTGCGGAAGTGGCGTTCCAGTTCGAGCCCATTGCCGCCGCGTTGGACTACGAGCGCACCTGCACGAAGGAGACGCTCGTGATGGTTGCCGACATCGGTGGCGGCACGTCGGATTTCTCCATCGTGCGCGTCGGCCCCGAGCGCCACGGCAAGCTGGAGCGTGCCGACGACATCCTCGCCAATCACGGCGTGCACGTCGCGGGCACCGACTTCGACCGCGAGGTGAATCTCGCCGCGATCATGCCGGCGATCGGCTTCGGCTCGGCCGGGCGCACGCTCTCGCGCGTGCCGGGTGCCGTCTATTTCGATCTCGCCACCTGGCATCTCATCAACACCGTCTATGCCCCCAACCGCATCATCGAGCTCCGCCACATGGTCAACATGTACGCGAATATTCGCCATCACGAGCGGCTCATGCAGGTGCTGGAAAAGAAGCTCGGCCACGAGCTGGCTGCACGCGCGGAGGCGGCGAAGATCGATGTGGCGCTGACTGGGCAGGCGGCGATCGACCTCTCGGCTGTTGAAGACGATCTTGATGCTGAGTTCACCGAACCACAGCAGGCGAAGTGCCTGGC
Organism: Betaproteobacteria bacterium; assembly: GCA_031394355.1. GTDB lineage: Bacteria > Pseudomonadota > Gammaproteobacteria > Burkholderiales > Usitatibacteraceae > JAEUMY01. The sequence continues at coordinate 11,086 of JANNSU010000005.1, forward strand.
GGGCAAGCTGCAGCGAATCGTCGCGGCGGCGGATGAGACTGTGCGCCTTGCGAATATTCGCAATGAGGATGTGGGCGCGCTGTACTTCACCGGTGGCTCCACCGGGCTCGTGTCGCTCACCGATGCGCTGGCGCGCGTGGTGCCGAATGCAAAGTGCGTGAAGGGCGACCGGTTTGCCTCTGTCGTGAGCGGGCTCGGTGTTTATGCAGCGAGGCGGTTTGGCTGAGTCGGCGGTGACAGCGCCGCGCCACGCACACCCGGCAACGTGATGCCCAACACCTCGCGATAGAAAAAACGCAGCGCACTCCGCGCCTGCTGCCGCGATGATCGGGAAATGCGCCAGTGATATTCCAGCCCGGTCATGAAGCGGTCCAGATCGCGGCTGCCGGGCGCAGATTGTGGCGAGCCGCGATGCTGGCAGATGAAATGCCGCGCCCAATACACATAAGCCTGCTCCGTGCGTGCGCTGCGGCCGAGCGCGCGGGCCCGGGCGCGGAGCGTGTCGAGCTGGGTGGTGTCGGGAGGGCAGGTGGGAGACACTGCGGGTTGCATGGCGTGCGCGGACATCAATACGACTGTGCGCCGCTGGCAACGTATTGGGCGGGCATCTGACGCAAGTTCGGCAACCCGCTCAGCGAGCCTGGCTGCGGTTGATCCGATACCAGCGACCCCAGCGACCCCAGCGAATCCACCGGGCTCCGCACGCCGCCGCCACCCACCTTCAGCACATGGGTGTAGATCATCGTCGTCTTCACATCGTTGTGGCCCAGCAGCTCCTGCACAGTGCGGATGTCGTAGCCGGATTGCAGCAGGTGGGTGGCGAAGCAGTGGCGCAATGTATGTGGCGTGGCGGGCTTGTAGATGCCCGCCTTTGCCGCAGCGCGCTGAAACGCACGCTGGAACGCCGAGTCGTGGACGTGGTGGCGGCGCCGTATGCGTGACCTTGGATCAACCGAAAGCGTCTCCTGCGGAAACACCCAATGCCAGGCCCAGGTCTCGCCCGCTCGCGGATACTTGCGTGCCAGCGCATGTGGCAGCTCCACGCCGGGCACAGCGTTGGTGCGATCCGCTTTCCACAATTCATGCGAATGCAGCAGCTGATCCCGCAGGCCAGCGCGAAGCGAGACCGGCAACATCAGCGCACGATCCTTGTTCCCCTTTGCCTCCCGCACGATGATAGTCCCGCGCTGGAAATCGAGGTCCTTCACCCGCAGGCGAAAGGCCTCGTTGATACGCATGCCCGTCCCGTAAAGCAGCGCGGCAAGCAGCCTGTGCCGGTCCGGCAGGCCAGCAAGAATCGCCGTCACTTCCTCCTGTGTCAGCACAACGGGCAAGCGCTTGACCTCGCGCGGGCGGCCGATGTCAGTCAGCCAAGGCAGGTCGACCCCCAGCACCTTCGAATAGAGAAACAGCAGCGCCGACAGCGCCTGTCGATGCGTGGAGGCGGAGACATCCTTCTTCGCCACGAGGTTCATGAGGAACGCTTCCACCTCCTGCCGACCCATTTCCGACGGGTGGCGCAGGCCGTGGAATCGGATGTAAGCTTTGATCCAATGGACGTAAGCCTGTTCAGTGCTTAAACTGTAATGCAGGTAACGGATGCGCTCGCGCACCTGATCCACTAATCGCGATGCACGTAATGGAGGCAGATCTTGAGGACGCGGCTTGTTAATACTGTACATAGATACAGCATATGCGAATATTCGCAACCCGGTCAAGGGGTTGGTGGCAAATCAAGCGATTTGTTAACCCGCGTCGCGGGCTGTTATGCCGCGTCTATGCGGCATAAATCTAGTTAGAGCGCTGCTGATTAACCCACATGAGTCCTCCCATGATTTCAAGACATAAGGGTCTTCTGATTGCAACAACAATAGCCCTGATTGCCTTTGCGGCGGTTGCGACTGAACTTTGGATTCTTCACGAAGAGACTCGACGAATAACCGCTTCTATGCCGGCGATGCAGCAAGAGATGGAACTCACGCAATCCAAAGTCAGGACACTCGCGGCACCTCGTTACGTTGATGTCTTCATGTTTCTCAGCGCACGCACATGTCAGCTGATCACTCCGGACGGCGTGAGTCCTCCGATAAATCGATCTGGAGAGGCTTGGGAAAAAGCCAATAACATCTGGGCATGCGACTTCTCAATTCCGAAGGCCGAATTCGAGCAGAACTTCGAATACTGTGCACTGTCTGGCGTATCTTTCCATCGGAGTATTCAGGTGCTTCAGCATGGCTATGAGAATACGTCCCTCGACTGTAGATTTCGCGCTGTCGGAAAGGCGGGCACATACAGTTTCGAGATCAATGGCCGTCACCTAGACTCTTGCTCATGGGCGTGTAAGGTACGTGCAGCGCTCTAACCCTGCGGTCGACCCCGTTCCCTTCGGTCACTGGACGCTGCGCGATGAAGCCGCGCAGCGCCGGTCACCTCCACGTTAGAGGGCATCTGTGCCGACCCATTCGCCGCGCTCGGAAGCCACAAAGAAAGTAGATATTCTGGCTCGGCGTGAAACAGCGCTTCGTCGTGCCATTTTGGGTAGGCACATTGATGAGCAACTGCATTGCGCGGCAGAGGCTGTCCGGGTGGCCCAGTTAAATCTCATCAAAGCTAAATTGGCCTCTGTCCAATATGGGAAAAAGGGACTCGCGACAAGAATAGAGCCTGGTACGAAAATCGAAAGACAAATGAAGCAGTGGAGTGAAATCACTTCACGCGAAATCGTGGCAATGTACGAGGAGAACAAGTTGAATGAAGCCAACCTTGCCCCCTAACTCGTCGGTCAAAATCGCTCCCCTCGGTCGCTGGACACCGCAAAAGCGCGGCGCCCTTTAGCTCGGACGTTGGAGCGCAATCGTAGAACCATGGTCATTAAACTTCTCGCCACTTTCTTACTCATTGTTTCTGCCTATACCGGATGGTGGGCAGTATCTTCTGCTGCGTGGTTATGGCTTTTTCCGGCAATAGTTGCGCTGGTTGGCGCCATCGGCCTTTACTTGCACAAACGCTGGGCGCAGTATTTTTGGTATGGCATCGCGCTCGTCGCATGCGGTTGGTGGGTGGTGTCCGTTGTACAAGTTGTCATTTCAGGATGGCCGCAGCAGACGATTGTGAGTTCAATCATTTCGCTCTTGCCAGGGCTACTTTTGCTTACCGTCTGTATTGGGGGTAGTTTTGCCATCGCAAAGCACTATCGGCGCGTGTCGAATGCGCTCTAACACGGCGGTCAAAGTCGCTCCCTTCGGTCGCTGGACGGCGCAAAGGCGCGCCGCCTTTTACCTTGGTCGTTAAGCGTCAAGTAGCGGTCATCGCAATGTTCCTACAAACAGATCTTCCCGGTTGCTGCCTTCGCTCTTGGAAAGCGGAGGACAAGCCTGCGCTCCTGCGCCACGCAAACAATAGAAAAGTTTGGCGAAACCTCACAGAGATGTTTCCTCATCCATACGCGGAGGCTGATGCAGACAACTGGGTTTCCATTGCCAACCAACCTACGGCAAGTATCCACGCCGCAATCGAACTGGAAGGGGAAGCCGTCGGCGGCATCGGTGTCATTGCTCGCGATGGCATTTCCTGTCGCACCGGGCATTTCGGCTACTGGCTTGGAGAGGCACACTGGGGGCATGGCATTGCCACTGCAGCCGCCCGCGCAATGGTCGCGCACCTTTCCACCGACTCACAGTTCGCAAGGCTTGAGGCACCGGTGTTTGAATGGAATCCGGCCTCCATGCGCGTTTTGGAAAAGGCTGGCTTTGTCCGAGAAGGCTTGCTGAAGCGGAGCGTATTCAAAGATGGCCAGCTCATCGACAGCGTCTTGTACGCGCTCGTCCTGAGAGACGCCTAACAATGCGGTCAAAAACGCTCCCTTCGGTCGCTGGGACGGCGCAAAAGCGCGCCGCCTCTTACCTTAATCGTTAGGCGTAATGCAAATCGAGCACGCTGCCGTGCCAACTGTTGTCTCTCTGCTCATCGAGCGGAAGGGCACTGTACTTCTCGGTCGCAGAAGCCGAAAAAAGGATCACGCCCCGGGTGCGTGGGAGTCGATCTCGGGTCGCGTTGAACCTGGCGAAACGCCGATGGAAGCCGCCCGTCGCGAGGTACTGGAAGAGACGGGCCTCGTTGTCGACGTCCTGCGTCAGATCGACACATTCACGTTCGAGCGCGGCGCCAACAGAGAGCCTACTACCGGTGCAACGTTTCATTGCCTCGTCAGCGAAGGTCGCGAGCGGCTCTCCGACGAACACGACGAGTTCACGTGGGTGACATTGGAGCAAGCTAGGACATTCGATCTGCCCGAGGGTCTTGTGAATTGCATTGCGAAGGTTCTGAAAGGAGCGCCGCATGACGTCTAACAACGTATCTGACTCCCTCCCCAACCGAAGATGCTGACGATCTCCCAACGCGGCCGAGCGGGCAGAGTACAGCAGGTTGTGGCAAATTGAGTGCATTCAGAACAGTGTAAAGGGAGCGCTTTCGTTGATTGCTGACTTGTTCAATTCGATTCTCGACACCTTTGCCGACCCTGCCGTCGAAATATGGCTGAAGGGTTTTCTGGCGCTCGTCTTGCTGCTGTTGAGTGGCTTTGCCTGGATGGTGCTGAAACGGTTGCTGGCTCTCGTGGGAAAGCCCTGGCGCTGGTATCAGGAAAGGCAGGCGTGGCGCGCGGTGGCGGATCGCGAAGGATGGGTGACTGCAGCCACGCGCAAGTTTTCTGCAATGCATGATGGGCAGCCATGGCGCATGCGCGCGCATGTGCAGGGTGCCTGGATCTCGGATGGCGATAATGAGTCGTCGCCGCCTACGCAGGCGCAGTGGCAGATGAAGGATGGTGCCTGGTCCGGGCGCGTGGTGGTGATTCCCAAGGCGCTGGATGAGGCCGCGCAGAAGCGTGCTGCCGAGTCATCTGGCGCTGGCGATGCTGCCAACCTTGTGCTGGCCGCTGCCGGTATCGTCGGCGTGCTGACAGGGCAGAGCTGGGGCAGCGCGGCGCTGGGCTGGGCAAGCGGCAGCGAGACGGATCAATCGATTGCGAGCGGGCTGGAGGCGGTGCCGGTCGGTAGTGCGAATTTTCAGTCTGGCTACGTGGTCCGTACGGACAGCGCTGAGGTTGCAAGCCGGATGGTCACAGCAGATGCAGAGGCGATACTCGACGCGCTGCGCGACAGCACTGACCCGGACAATGCTTTCATGCTGGAGCTGGCCAACGGCAGATTTTCGATGCGTCATCTGGGTAATTTCAGCAACGCGGATCGTGCGGCGCAGTTTTGCAAGCTTGGGCTGGCGATGACGCGGGGCATCACCGGGTAACGTGCTCGAGCCCGACCAGATCATTTGCAATACGGGAGACGCATCATGAAGGCAACGGAACCCGGTGACGTGAAGAACGGCGATCACTGCGAAGTCGTGGGCGGCACCCATGCGGGCAAGTCCGGAACCGTGCAGGATCGCAACGTGAGCAAAACGGGTCAGGTGACCATTACTGTCATGCAGGCGAATGGTGAGCGATTCAAGACGCTTGCGAAAAATGTCTCAGTGAACCGCCGCAGCGCGAAGTGACGGCGGCTGGTGGGACGCTTGGGATGGCCGTGCAGCCGGCTGCGAATATTCGCAACCGGCCATGCACGGGATGGTTGATTTACCAGAGCATCACGCCACCGCCTTCATGAAGCCCAGATCGCTGACCGGGAATCGGCCGATTCCGGGGAGGATGGTAGACATGTTGCCCGGCCCCACACCGAACCACTTTGCGAGCGTCGCGGAATACTGATCCACCGATGTGGTCGGGATGAAGTGGCCGCCACCGGTGTCGTCCGGGCCGTCCACGCCCATGGTGGGGAAGGTGCCGTGCATCTTGCCGCCATCCACAGCGCCGCCCACCACGAAGTGATGATTGCCCCACGCGTGATCCGAGCCTTTGCCGTTGGACCGGAAGGTGCGATTGAAGTCCGATGCAGTGAACGTAGTGACTTGCGGCGCGACATCCATCTCCACGGTGGCGTTGTAGAAGGCGGTGACCGCCCCGCTGATCGAGCCGAGCAGCTCGGTCTGGCGCTGCAGCTGGTCGTCGCCATGGGTGTCGAATCCGCCGATGGAGGCGAAGAACACCTGCCGCTTCAGCCCCAGCGCCTGACGCACGCGAATGAGCCTCGCGATCATCTGGAACTGCTGGCCCAGGCCCGTGTTCGGAAACGCCGTGGTGAAGGGCGAGGCCGTGGCGAGCGCATCAGCAAGGATCTTCTGGTTCTCGATGGCTCGCGTGATGACGTCCTTCCACGCGCCTTCGAACATGTTGCCCGGGTTCAGGGCCATCAGTTCCGTGATGCCTTGCGACAGTGGCTCGGTGGACGTGGGGCCTTTGTAGAAGTCGAAGCCGAACGTATTGCCGGGTGACACCTTGAACGAGGTGAGTGTGGTGCCGACCTCGAACAGGTTGTTGCCCGTCACCGAGATGCAGGTGGAGGTGCGATTGGTGCCATTCGATGCCGCCACCAGATCACCCAGCCTGCCGCCCCAGCCGGTACGCGGTGGGCTGTCGGAGATGGAGCTTTGCCATTGCTGCTGCTGATCCGAATGGGAGTACAGATCGTTGGGCAGCGGCACCGAGCGTGCGCGCAGCTGCGCCTTGGTAGTGGGCACGATCAACGGCCCGACGTTGGCAACGATCCCGGCCTTGCCCGTATTGATGAGCCCTTGCATGCCCGCCATGGCGGGATGCAGACCGAAGGTGCGGCCCGGCGTGTTGCTGATCGTGAGCGGAAGAAGACTCGCCGTTGGCAAGGCGAGCACCGAAGAGCGGCCAGCAGCGTATTGCGAATATTCGCCACTGACCGTGGGCACGATCGTGTTGTTGCCGTCGTTGCCGCCGAACATGAAAAGCATCACCAGCGCGCGATAGTCCTCGCCAGCTGCTTTCGGGTCGATACCGAGATCCGCTGCCGCTGCGATGTTGCGCAAGTCCGCGAAGCCGCCGAAGCCGGCCGCGGCACCGCCGCCGATGAGGTGAAGAAATTGTCTGCGATTCAACATGGTGTTCTCCAGTCTTGGTTTTTGAAAAGCAACACCTGTTGCTTTTCAACATTTAGCACCCCTCGCCCCTCGTGGGAGAGGGGCTGGGGGAGAGGGGGCCGAGCTTTCACTTGAGTCATTGCCTTACAAAGCTCGGTTGTCATTTCTGGATCGCGAATTCAGGGGACAGCGATAGCATCGTGAGTGCGGCCTTGGTGCGGTCGACCGGCTTTGAAGCAGGCATCGCAGCCAGCTTGTTCAGCATCACGTTGCGCGTGTTTGGTGTCATCAACCCGTTCATGAACTGCAGGTTCAGCGCATCCACCAGCGTCACCGGGTCTGCAGCCAGCGTGTTCAACGCGTCAAGATTGAGCGTGAGCTTGGTGTCGCCCGAGCCGTAGGACGCGTTCTTCACCAGCCTTGCGAAGAAGTTGAGCTGCCCCACCATGCTGGTCTCGGTCGTGATCTGGAACTCCGGCGCAACCAGATTCGCGGCAGCCAATGGTCCCGGCTGCCGATAGTTGGGTGAGAAGAAGTTGAACACCGACGGTGCCAGCAACGGGCTTTGACCCAGGCCTTCATCCGCATTATCGAGATACCAGATCTTGTTGCGTCCGGTAGGCGACGCTGCATTCAATCCGCGCAGCATGTTGGCAAAGCGAATCACCGGCTCGCGTTGCTTGCCCCAGGATGTGGCAGTGGTGCCGGTGAGACTGCGCGCCTCCGCATCCGTCAGCACGGCGGTCAGCACGGCCTTGAGATCGCCGCGCACGCCGCTGCCGTTGTTGTTGAATGCGGCGGCCACACGGCCGATGTAGGCCGGTGAAGGATTGCTGGTCACGAAGCGCTGAATCAACTGCCGGCCGATGAAGGGGCCGACGTTGGGATGGTTGAAGATCGTGTCCAGTGCGTCATCCAGATCCTTCCGCGCCGTCTGACCGGCAGGCAGCACCTTGCCGTCCAGCAGCGTTTTCGTGCCGGGCTCATGCATCATTTCCCACGCGAGCATCGGCTCCAGCCAGTTCTCCTTGGCAGGATCAAAGATCTTGGGATCGCTGGTGTTGTTGCCCGCGAAATTCCAGCCGGAAAAGGCCCGTGCGAAGCCCTTCACCACGGTTTCGTCGTACGTGGAGATGGCTTTGCCGTCACTGCCGATGATGCGCGAGCCGTCTGGATTCAGCTTGTAGAGGCCGATGGAGAAGAGTTGCAGCACCTCCCGCGCGAAATTCTCGTTCGGGTGTGTTCCCTTGACCGGGTCATCCTTCTTGCTGCCCTGCATGTTGAGGTAGTAGCCCATCGCGGGATGCAGCGTGACCTCGCCCAGCAGCGTGCGGTAGTTGCCGAATGCATTCCGGTTCAGCAAGTCCATGTACGACGCCATGGCGTAGGTGTCGAGATCCGGCGCAATATTGGAGATGACGAAGATCTGCGACAGCGCGAATGCGGTGCGTGCACGCAACTGGCCTGGCTCGTTCAACCATTGCTGCCAGATGGCCTCGTAGGCGTGTTCCTCCCTGACCTTGCCCTCGCGCGCCTTGGCAGCGTCGACATAGGCGACATGCGAGTTCCAGCCCATGGCGAACTGTTCGTTCAGCCATGCGGTGGGACTGGATGCGGCCAGACTGTCGATGTCGGCTCGCGATCGAATGCCAAACGTGGCCTGCGTGAGCATGCGCGCGGCGTTCTTCTGCGAATCGCTGAACACCAGGCCTGCCGAAGCGACAACGACAGACACTGACGCCGAGTTGCCGCGTGCGCCCTTGTCATCCGTGGCAACAGCCATGACGGCATAGTTGCCCGATGGAATGGATACCCAGTTGTACTCGTGTGGTGCGGCGGTGGTCTCGCCGAGTTTGGTCGCGCCGCTGTAGAACTCCACCTTTGCGATCGTGCCGTCGGTATCGGTGGCGCTCGCGGTGAGCTTGATGGTGGCAGGTGTGGCGGTGATGTACGCCGGGGCAGACAGTGTCACGGTAGGCGGCTTGTTCGTTCCCGTGACGGTCGGCTTGGACACTTTCAGGCAGGTGAGCAGGCTGCCGTCATCCTTGAAGCCAAACGTCTTGATCCAGTTGTCGCGCTCGGATTCCGAAATGGCGAAGAGATACCGCTGCGTGGTCGGATGCTTCAGCCGGTAGACCTTGGCCAAGTCCGCCGCATCGGCCTTCGCCGGCGGCTGCACCGAGAAGTTGACCCCTTCATAACTGGCACCGCTCGCTGCATAGGCTGCGCGCTCGGTATCGGACGACGTGTAGAAGTGCGTTTGCGTGGCCGCATTGTAGAAGCGGTTCACGCCGGGCGTGGTGGCACCCGGACCGTGTGCATAGAACGCGACGCCATGGTACTGGTAGTCGGGCCGACCGGCTTCCATGAACTTCTTCTCCGCCTCGGAGGGCGTGAGGAAACTCGCCGTCGCTGTGCGGTGCATGAATCGCCAGATCGGGCCTGGCTCGCAGCGCGATATCGGCAACGCAGCAGGATTCATGCTCGATGGAAACGCGTACAGGGATACGGCATCGCGCTTCAGGTCGGGCCGGGTGTAGACCTGCACTTCAGCGGCATCGCGGGCGAAATAGGTGCCGGGCATGCCGTTGGTGCGGGAGAACCGTGCGATCTCGATGACGCCACCACCCATGCCCTGCGGCAGATAGTGATCGAAGCCCTCGTCCACCGCATCCGGATATCTGCTCTTGAATGCTGCCTTGTCGGCATCCGATGTCGTATAGAAGTGCGCGTTCGCCGCGCCTGAATAGAGGCGCGATACGCCGACGCTGTTCACTGCTTTCGTGGCAAATGCGAAGTAGGCAATGCCTTCATACCGATAGTCTGCACGCGACGAAACGAGGAATTCCTTCTGCGGCAGATGCATCGTCAGAAAGTGGCTGCCAGTGGTGGAGTTGAGAATGCGATGGACGGGGATGGGCGTGCAGTCCTGTCCGAAGTCTATCTGCTGTGCAACGGCGCCCACTGATACAAATAGCAGCGCCGAAACCGATCGATGCAAAGTTCGGGATATCCCTGATTGAGTTGCCATGACGACCCTCCGTTATTGATATGAAGCTGCAGAGGGAACGCGGTGTTGCGTATTGACCTGTCCGCGTCCCGCTCGTGAAGTCCCGCAGGAGGGTTACTGCAACGGCCGTGCCAGACAGCCAAGTGGCTGATTTGTCAGGAAAGGGGAGGAGGTCATTGAGGTGAGATGTCGGGCAGTCACGACGAATGACCGGGTCGCGTCGCGCCGTGCGTTCAGCCAAGGCGAAATAGCTAGGGAAGACCCTGATGGGGACTGAATTCCCCCTAGAAAAAGCAGACAGCCAGCCTCAATCAGGCATTCCCAATGGCTTCATTCAGGTAACCACACCACTTCTGAACTTTTGGAAGCGCCTCAGAATGATTACTGTATCCGCGCCCAGATCGGCTGCAACACATTGTCCGCCCGATGCACCACCGTCAATTCCTTCCGCATCGCCCACGGAATCACCTGTCGATGCAGCGGCACCGTCAACACTTGCTGCCGCACGCGCTGCAACGCGTCGAGCATCAATGCACGCCGCTTGTCCGCATCCATTTCCACTTCTATGCGGCTGATGAGTCCATCCAGCTCGCGATCGGTGACGCGGCCTGAGTTGAAATCGCCGCGCCCCTTGCCGTCACGAATCGCGAGCAGCGGGCTCAAAGTAATGCCGGGATCGGTCGGGGCGCCGCCCCAGCCGTAGAGGTGGAACGAGAAGTCGAAGTTGTCCACGCGCTGGAAAAACTGCGCGCGCGGTTGCAGGGAGAGTTTGGTGCGGATGCCGATCCTGGACAGCATGGCGGAGATGGCGGTACAGATACGCTCGTCGTTGACGTAGCGATTGTTGGGACAGAGCAGGTCGATATCAAAGCCGTCGGGATAGCCGGCCTCCTTCAAGAGCGCTTTGCCTCGCTCGGCATTGAACGGGAGCAGACGCGCTTCCAGTGCAGGATCGCTGGACACACTGGCCGGGACCATCGCGCCGGTCACGCGTGACTGGCCGCGCATGACCTGCACGCGGATCGCCTCGATATCGATGGCGTGGTACATCGCCTGGCGCACGCGGATGTCCTTGAACGGATTCTTGCCCTTCACGCTGCTGTATTTGAGTTCATCGCTGAACTGATCCATGACCAGAAAGAGCACCCGGTTCTCCGGGCCTTCCACGACCTTGATGTTGCCGTTCCGCTTCAGGCGATCCAGATCCTGCAGCGGCGGGTCGAGCACGAAATCGATCTCGCCGGTGAGCAGCGCGGCCATGCGCGTGGGATCGGATTTGATGGGGCGGTAGATGACCTCGTCGATGTTGCCCGTGAAAAGGCCGGCCTTGCGGCCCCACCAATCGGGATGGGCCTTCAGGACAGTCTTCACCTCGGACTCGCGCGATACCAGCATGTACGGCCCGGTGCCGTTGGCGCGACGGGAGGCGAAGGTCTCCTGCCCGGTCTTGAAGTCCTGCGGGGCGGTGACGCCATTGGCCTCCGCCCATTTTTTGCTGATGATGTTGATGGCGACCAGGTGCTCCATCATGATTGGATTGGGTGCGGTGGTGGTGAACTCGACAACGTGGTCCTCGATCCTCCGCACCTTGCCCAGCATGTTGGCGTAGGTTTTGAAGTTGGACGTGGCCGATTGCGCGCGCTGGATGGAGAACACCACATCATCTGCGTTGAACGGCGTGCCATCGTGAAACGTGACGCCCTTCCGGAGCTGGAATCGCCAGATGGTGGGCGACTGACGCTCCCATGAAGTCGCCAGCGCCGGGATGATTTTCAGCGTCTGATCGCGCATGGTGAGGCGCTCGTGGATCAGGTCGTTGATGTTGTTGTTCGTGCCCTCGTTCTGCGCGTGCGGGTCTGCGGTGAGGTAGTCACCCTGCGAAGACCAGCGGAGTGTCTTCGCGACAGCCGAGCCACTAATGGCGACCATGCCACACAGGAGTACAGCGCATGTGGACCGAATCCGGCTACCTGCCTGGCGTTCTGCTTGCATCAAGTTCTCCTGTTTCAAAGTGCGAAATGAGCGCGCTGTGTATGATTATCTCCACGCGACGTGTTGACACCGCTGGCTCGCCTGTATTCACCTTGCAATGATGGCTGCTTTTGGGCGAGTCAGCACATCAATCTGGAAGTTTTCCTCAACCCACCAGCCGAAAGGAATTGAACATGGCCAAGAATCTGGATCAGAAGAAGCAGACCAAGAAAGAGCCGTTGAAGACGCCGAAGGAAAAGAAGGAAGCCAAGAAGCAGAAGAAGGAAGCGCGCCAGCGGCAGTAGCCCTGACTGCAGAGGTTGTTCGCGCCAGGCAGCGCATTGCTTCAAGACGGGCTGTAAAGCATTTGGCCGATTTGCCCTGGCCCCCTCTCCCCAGCCCTCTCCCACGAGGGGAGAGGGGGTGCCGACTCACAGTGTACTGAGGCGGTGACCGGGCTCCATGTGCTTGAGAACTACTTGATCGTCACCCACGGTACTTCGATCCAGTTGTCCGCCCGGTGAATCACGCTCACGTTGCTGCGTGAGGCCCAGGGGATCATCTGGCGGTGCATGGGGATGACGTGCACTTCGTCGGTGTACAGCTTGATCGCGTCGACGATGAGCGCGCTGCGCTTCTTGGCATCCATTTCGCCTTCGATCTGGTCGACCATCGCGTCGAACTTGGCGTTCCTCACGTCGCCCCAGTTGAAGGTGCCGGCGCCCTTGTCGTTCTTGCCGCGCATGACCGGTTTCAGCGTGAAGATGGCGTCCGTGTTGCCGCCGCCCCAGCCCAGCATGCAGAAGCTGGTGTCGAGCTTCTCCGCCTTGGCAAAGTAAGTCGTGCGCGGCATGGCGTTGACTTTTACGGTCACGTTGATCCGTGCCAGCATGCCGGCAACCGCAATGCAAATGCGCTCATCATTGAGGTAGCGGTTGTTGGGGCAGTCCAGGGTGATCTCGAAACCTTTTTCGTAGCCCGCCTCGGCCAGCAGTTTCTTCGCAGCCTCCACGTCGAACTTGAGCCGCGCCTGATTCGCCGCGGGAATGCCTGCGGCAGTAGGAGCAGGTAAGGCGACGCCGGTGGGAATGGACAGACCGCGCATGACCTGCAGCTTGATGGCCTCGATGTCGATGGCCTGGTAGAAGGCCTGACGCACGCGACGGTCCTTGAACGGGTTCTTGCCCTTCACGTTGGAGTACAAGAGCTCATCACGCGTCTGATCCATGTGGAAAAAGATCACGCGCTGTTCCTGGCCTTCCCAGGCCTTGAGCTGAGGATTCTTCTTGATCTGTTCCAGGTTTTGCAATGGTGGATCGAGAACAAAATCCAATTCACCAGATTGCAATGCAGCCAGACGCGTGCCGTCGTTCTTGATCGGAGTGAAGACGACTTCCGTCACGTTGCCGTCGAAACGCTTTTCCTTGATGCCCCACCAATTGGGATTGCTCTTGAGCGTGCTCTTCACATCCGGATCGCGGCGCACCAGCATGAAGGGGCCGGTACCGTTCGCATTGCGTGCGGCGAAATTTTCTTCCTTGTTCTTGAAGTCCTGCGACTTCACCGAGTTGTTCTTCTCCGCCCAACTTTTGCTCATCATGTACAAGTTGGCCGCCAGCATCTCCAGCTGCACCGGGTTGGGGACCGGCGTGGTCAGCTCAACCGTGTAATCGTCAATTTTCTTTGGCTCGCCGATGGCGATGGCGTAGACGCGGAAGTTGGATGTGTCGCCCTGAGCGCGCTTGATTGAGAAGACCACGTCGTCCGCAGTGAAGTTGCTGCCGTCATGGAACTTGACGCCTTTGCGGAGCGTGATCACCCATGTGTTGGGCCCGTTCTGTTTCCATCCAGTGGCGAGGGAGGGCACAAGTTCCAGCTTCTTTCCGCGCACCACGAGGCTTTCATACACCTGCCCATTGATGGTGTTGGTCATGCTTTCATTCTGGGCATGCGGGTCGGCGGTCAGGTAGTCGCCTTGTGCGGCCCAGCGGAATGTCTTGGCAGAGACGCCGACGGCGGTCGTGGCACCGATCAGCAGTGCAAGCAGTACGGGTAGGTAACGTCGCATGGGGTGTCCTTGATAATTGTTGAAGTCCAGGATTTGTTCTCGGCCGAGCGGGTGCTCGTTGTTGTAGTCGTAGTGTCGTGGCGCGGCGGAAAAAGTGCAAGCCGGCAGTGGGGATGGGTGATCGGCGATGGGTTGTGGGGCGGGGAGCAAAGGTGGAGCGAGGGTCACGTATGCGAATATTCGCAAGCAGGCCACACTGAACGCCAGCCCCCAGCCCCCAGCC
>JANNSU010000019.1:0-1881 GCA_031394355.1 Betaproteobacteria bacterium
CGATTAGTTTTCCGGCTGGCGAGTATTTGCGAGCCAGCTGGCCAGCGCCGCCTGCGAATATTCGCAATAGCAGCCGGCCAAAATTTGCTTGATATGCATATCTTCATATGCATATAATGTTGCCATGCGATTCACTTGGGATGAAGCCAAACGCAGGGCCAATCTGGCTAAGCACGGCTTGGACTTCGCCGACGCGCATCGCATCTTCAGTTCGGAGATAGTCGAATTTGAAGACGACCGATTTCAGTACGACGAGCAGCGAGTTGTTACCCTGGGATTGCTGGACTACTTGGTGGTAATGGTGGTGAGTGTCGAGCGGGGCAAGACGATCCGAATCATATCCATGCCACGCGTTGGCAACCGCAGCAACAAAACATGAAACGAACCTCTACTTCCAAAGGCTTGGCCGTGAGTGATGATGCGCCACCGCTGAAAGCGTCCGATTTTGATCGGGCGAAATTCAAAGTTGGCGGCAAGCAGGTCACTGAGGCCCAATGGCGAGAAGCGGTCAAAGTGCACCTCGCCGGCTTGTCCGGCAAGAAACGCATCAGCATCATGCTCGATGCGGCCGTGATCGAGCATTTCAAGGCCGCAGCCGGCGAGCGCGGCTATCAGACGCTCATCAACGACACCCTGCGGCGCGCCGTGACTGGAGACAGCCTCATGGGGGAGTTGAGGACGGTGTTGCGACAGGAGCTTGCCGAGTATCGAAAGCGCTAGCGTTTTGGGAATCGCGATACGAGGGGGCCAGTCACGGGTTTCTCGGCCGCGTCTCCCTTGCGAATATTCGCAACACGAACCCAAGGCATCCACATCCACCATCCTGCCTCAACCCGTCCAATCGCTTTCCCTTCCACCTCCCCTAACACCCAGGCACAAACCATGATCCGCTCCCGCGTTGCACTGCTGCTGACCTTCGCCATCGCGTTGCTGCCGATGTCCTCGCATGCGCTGTACGACCCGCCGCCCGCAGCGGCGCTAGCCAGCGTGGAAGGTGCGTGGCAGGGCACCCTGCAGTACCGCGACTATCAGCCGCCCTACAAGCGCGTGACGCTGCCGGTGCGCCTGTTCGTCGCTGCGTCCTCGCCCAGGGAGCTGGCGCTGCACTATGTCTTCAACGACGGCCCGGGCAAGACCGTGCATTCGTACGACCGCATTGCGCTGGATCTCGATGCCGGCACGGTGCGCTTCAGCGGTCTGAAGCCGGAGCACACCAGCGTGGTCAATATCCTGAGCCGCAAATCGTCGGCCGATATGCTGGAGCTGGTGGCCGAGCGCACGGAGGAATCGAAGGGCGAGCCGAAGGTGGTGGAGGTCGTCCGCTATCGCATCCGCCTGGGTGCGGCTGCCTTCGAGGTGCTGAAAACCGCCGGTCCTGCAGGCGCGGAAGGCGAGTTCAAGAACGAGTACGTGTTCCGCCGCTAGCGTTCAAGGGCCAGGCACGGAGAAATCAAAGGGGCCAAGCTCGATATCCGCTGTCTGTAAAACAAATGAGCCTGGCCCCTTTGGTTTGCTATCGATAGTCCACCGATCTGTTTGAGTGTGGGTCACTTTGGTGGCTCTGTGCGGTCAAGGAGTCCGGACAATGAGACGTGCCCGTCTGTACACATTGCGCATGCCAGTCGCACCACACGAGTCCCCATTTCTGGACCCGGAGATGGCGGAGATGGACAGGAAGATCCGTAACGCCATGGGGAAAGCCATCCGTGAAGTACGCGAGGACGCTCGTCGCCGGGGTATCAAGCTCGTCGTCGCTTCGCGGCGGGATTGGCGGGTGCCCGATTAGTTTTCCGGCTGGCGAGTATTTGCGAGCCAGCTGGCCAGCGCCGCCTGCGAATATTCGCAATAGCAGCCGGCCAAAATTTGCTTGATATGCATATC
>JANNSU010000023.1:0-71609 GCA_031394355.1 Betaproteobacteria bacterium
CGATTAGTTTTCCGGCTGGCGAGTATTTGCGAGCCAGCTGGCCAGCGCCGCCTGCGAATATTCGCAATAGCAGCCGGCCAAAATTTGCTTGATATGCATATCTTCATATGCATATAATGTTGCCATGCGATTCACTTGGGACGAAGCCAAACGCAGGGCCAATCTTGCGAAGCACGGCCTGGATTTCGCCGACGCCAGCCGTGTGTTTGATGGCCTGGTGATTCGCTATGAGGACGATCGATTCCCCTACGACGAGCGGCGAATGGTTGCATTGGGCCAACTCGATGCGGTGGTTGTACTGGTGGTCCATGTTGAGCGTGGCAATGTGATTCGCGTGATCTCCATGCGCAAGGCTGATAAACATGAAACGAATCTCTACTTCAAAGCGTTCGGCGCCATCTGACGACGCGCCGAAAGTGACCCAGGCGGACATCGACCGCGCTGAGTTCCTGGTCGCGGGCAAGAAAGTCACCAAGGCCGAGTGGCAGGATGCAGTGCGAGCGCATCTCGCCGGCTTGTCCGGCAAGAAGCGCATCAGCATCATGCTCGACGCGGCCGTCATCGAGCACTTCAAGGCCGCTGCCGGCGAGCGCGGCTATCAGACGCTCATCAACGACACCCTGCGGCGCGCCGTGACTGGGGACAGTCTGATGGGGGAATTGAGGACGGTGTTGCGACAGGAGCTTGCCGAGTATCGAAAGCGCTAGCAGCGAATCTGGCAACCCTGTTGGACAGTCCACAAACCATCTTTCGCCTCCCCTGCGAATATTCGCAATGGATTGTGAAAACAGGGTGCCATGGCGGATTTTCTTCAACGCTTCAACCCGCTTGCGCACCTTCGCCCGGGGGTTGTGTTGATTTCGAGCCTGGCCTGATCGGTCGTCCGATTGCCGCCCACGCCACTGGGCTACCATTGACGCCGTCAGAACGGCTGGTCAGCGCCTTGCTGCAGATTGGGGCGTGTGATCTCGTATGATGTCGCGGATCGATGCATGTTGCGTCTCCACTCTCCCTTTTGCAGGAACAACGCCGTGGCTACTCCTGATCTGTCCCAACTCACCCTTTCGCGCGAGCAGAAGGCCTTTTCTGGTCGCAAACCTGGTCGGCGCAAGTGGGTCATTGCAGCGATTATCGTCGTCGTGATCGCAGGTGCTGCCGTGGCACTGGGCAGCCGGGGCGGGACGCAGCAGGTCGAAAGCGGCATTGTGGCCAGCGCCTATCCGTCGCAGGCGGTGGCGGTGCTCAATGCGACCGGACGGGTATCGGCGCAACGCAAGGCCGCCGTGTCGACCAAGGCCACCGGCCGATTGGAGTACCTGGGCGTGCTGGAGGGGTCGGTGGTGAAGGCGGGCGACATCCTCGCGCGAATCGAAAGTCGTGACGTCAGCGCGACGCAGGATCAGGCACAGGCCAGCCTGCGCGCCGCTCGGGCCAATCTTGAGCAGGGCATGGCCGAGCTTCGCGATGCCGAGGCTGGTTTGAAGCGCTCCGAGGACCTCGCACTCAAGAACTTCATTTCCACGGCCACGCTTGATGCCGCCAAGGCGCGCTTTGACAAGGCGAGGGCGGTGATCGCATCCTTGAATGGTGCCATCGGTGTTGCCGAGGCCAACGTCCGTGCGGCCAATGTGGTGGTCGAGCAAACGCTGATCCGCGCGCCGTTCGATGGCGTCGTGCTCACGCGGAACGCGAACGTGGGCGACATCATCACGCCATTTTCTTCCGCGGCAGACTCCAAGGGTGCTGTGGTCAACATGGCCGACATGTCCACGCTGGAAGTCGAGGCTGACGTGTCGGAGATCTCGCTCTCCAAAATCAGCCTGGCCCAGCCGGTGGAAATCCAGTTGGATGCCTTTCCCGAATTGCGCCTGCTGGGCAAGGTGGGCCGCATCGTGCCGACGGTGGACCGCTCCAAGGCGACCGTGCTGGTCAAGATCGAGTTCGTGGAAAGAGACACGCGCGTGCTGCCGGACATGAGCGCCAAGGTGTCCTTTCTTTCCCGCGAGCTGAAGGCCGATGAACGCAAACCGGTGATCGCCGTGCAGCCCGCTGCCCTCGTCAAGCGGGACGGCAAGGATGTCGTGTTTGTAATCGACAACAATGTTGCGCGGTTGGCACCCGTGACAGTGGGCACAAAGATTGGCGATCTGGTGCAGGTGTCAGGCGTCAAGTCGGGCGACAAGATTGTGCTCAAACCATCGGAAAAACTGAAGGATGGCACCGCTGTCGCCATTCTCAAGAAGTAGCTTTCCATGACTGACGCTGCAAATACCCTGGTCGAAATCCGCAACCTCGCCAAGGGTTACACCCGGGGCGGCCAGGCGGTGCCGGTGCTGGAGAACATCACGCTCGATATTGCTCGCGGGGAGTTCATGTGCCTGATGGGCCCGTCGGGCTCTGGCAAATCCACCTTGCTGAACCTGATTGCCGGCATCGACAAGCCCGACTCCGGGGTGCTGAGGATTGATGGCGAGGACATCACCCGCCTTTCCGAAGGTGAGCTCGCCGACTGGCGTGCGGCCAACATCGGCTTCATTTTCCAGTTCTACAATCTGATGCCGGTCTTGAACGCATTCGAGAATGTGGAGCTGCCGCTGCTGCTGACCAACCTGTCAAAGTCCGAGCGCCGCCAGCGCGTGGAGCTGACCCTCGGGCTGGTGGGTCTTGGCGACCGTATGGAGCACTTTCCCAACGAGCTCTCCGGCGGACAGCAGCAGCGCGTGGCCATTGCCCGCGCCATCGTGACCGACCCCACCATCCTGGTCTGCGACGAGCCCACGGGTGATCTCGACAAGCAGTCGGCAAACGATGTGCTGGCGATCCTCCGCCAGCTTAACGGCGAGATGGGCAAGACCATCATCATGG
This sequence comes from Betaproteobacteria bacterium, assembly GCA_031394355.1. Lineage (GTDB taxonomy): Bacteria > Pseudomonadota > Gammaproteobacteria > Burkholderiales > Usitatibacteraceae > JAEUMY01. The sequence goes on from JANNSU010000023.1 coordinate 2,866, forward strand.
TCACCCACGACGCGCACGCGGCCGAGGCCGCAAGGCGGCTGGTGCATCTGGACAAGGGCGAGCTGATCGGCTCGTCTGCTGCACACTGAGATGTATTTTCTCAAACTCGTTTACAAGAATGTCTTCCGCGCAAAGCTGCGCTCCAGCCTGACTATCGTGGGCCTGGTCATCGCGGTGTTGGCATTCGGGCTATTGCAGACCGTGGTGGATGCGTGGTTTGCCGGGGCGAACGCGGCATCCTCCGCGCGCATGGTGACGCGCAATGCGATTTCACTCGTGTTTCCCATGCCGGTGTACTACCGCGACCGCATCAAGGCGGTTCCGGGCGTGAAGGCGGTGTCGCATTCACAGTGGTTCGGCGGCGTCTACATCGAGCCGAAAAATTTCTTCCCGCAATTTGCCGTGGATGCGGATAACTTTTTCGAGATGTACCCGGAGTTCCTGTTCAAGCCGGAAGAAATGCTCGCTTTCAAACGCGATCGCCAGGGCGCGGTAGTGGGGCGGAAGCTGGCCGATCAGTACGGCTGGAAAGTGGGCGACGTCGTGCCCATCCGCGGCACGATCTTTCCCGGCAACTGGCAGTTCACCATTCGCGCCATTTTTGATGGCAAGGATGAAACCACCGTGACGCGCCAGTTCTATTTCCAATGGAACTACATCAACGAATTCTTGGTGAAGCGGTTTCCACGTCGTGCCGACCAGATCGGTGTCTTCACTATCGAAGTGACCGACCCTGGCCGGGTGGCCGACATTGCCCGTGCCATTGATGCCGAGTTCAAGAACTCCCTGGCCGAAACCCTGACCGAGACGGAGAAATCCTTCCAGCTCGGCTTTGTGGCGCAATCCGAGGCCATTGTGGTAGCGATTCGAGTGGTGTCCTTTGTTGTGATCCTCATCATCATGGCGGTAGTGGCCAACACCATGGCCATGACCGCGCGAGAACGGCTGGCCGAATATGCAACGCTGAAAGCGCTCGGATTTTCACCTGGGTTTGTCGCTGCCCTGGTCTTTGGTGAGGCCATGATGCTGGCACTCATTGGTGCCGGCATCGGGATCCTGCTCACATTCCCGGTGGCACAGGGCTTTGCGGCCTCCCCCGCCGGGGCGGTCTTTGCCACGTTCAACGTATCAGCCGCCACGGTCTGGATGCAGATCGCCAGCGCGATTACCGTGGGCGTGGTCGCGGCGTTGATCCCCGCATTTCGCAGTGCGAATATTCGCATCGTTGACGGGTTGAGGCACGTCGGATGAAGGTCCCGTTCTCCTACGTGTTCCGCAACCTCTGGACGCGAAAACTCACCACCGCACTCACCGCAGGCGGGATGGCACTCGTGGCGTTCGTGTTCGCCGCGGTGCTCATGCTGGATGCAGGTCTGAAGCAGACCATGGTCGGCACCGGCAGCTTCGACAATGTCATCTTCATCCGCAAGGGTGCGGAGTCCGAGATTCAAAGCGGTGTCACGCGCGAGCAGGCCTCGCTGATCGAAAGTCTGCCCCAGGTTGCACGCGACGCCGAAGGCCGCGCAATGGTCTCCAAGGAATCTGTCGTATTGATCTCGCTGACCAAGCGCGGTCAGGACAAGCTCTCGAACATCGTTGCGCGCGGCTTGCCGCAGGCGGGACTTGCGTTGCGTCCTCAGGTGAACATCGCAGCCGGACGCATGTTCCGCCCGGGCACCTCGGAAATCGTGGTGGGACGCAGCGTATTTGAGGAATTCGAGGGTGTGGCCATCGGTCAGTCGCTGCGGTTCGCCCAGCGCGACTGGGTCGTGGTGGGCGCGTTCGACGGCGGCAAAAGCGCGTTCGACTCCGAAGTCTGGGGCGACAGCGAGCAGTTGATGCAGGCGTTTCGCCGGACGGGTTATTCCTCGGTGATTGCACGCCTGACCGACAGCGATGCCTTCGAAGCGCTGAAGGCGGCGGTGGAGGGCGATATCCGCCTCACGGCCGAGGGCAAGCGCGAACGGCTGTTCTATGAAGACCAGTCGCGGGCGCTGTCGTTGTTCATCTCCATACTCGGCACGGTGCTCTCGGTGATTTTTTCCATCGGCGCGATGATCGGCGCGGCGATCACCATGTACTCCGCCGTCGCCATGCGTACAGCCGAAATCGGCACCTTGCGCGCACTCGGATTCCGGCGTCCGTCCATTCTTGCCGCTTTCCTGCTGGAGTCTTTGTTGCTGGCCCTGGTGGGCGGATTGGGCGGCCTGGTGTTTGCCTCCTTCCTGCAGGCGATCACCATTTCCACGCTCAATTTCCAGTCGTTCTCGCAACTGGCCTTCGGATTCACCCTCAATGCAGGGATCATCATCAAGACGCTGCTCTTCTCGCTCGTGATGGGTTTCGTCGGGGGCTTCCTCCCGGCGGTGGAAGCGTCGCGACTGAAAATTGTCGACGCCTTGCGTGCAGCCTGACCGCAAGACCGAATAGCGAGGCAGGGCCAAGTCCGGCAATGGTCCGAAGTCGACGCTGCCGCATCGACCGTGCGCCAACTTTTCACTATGCGAATATTCGCAACCGCCTCAATGCAAAACGCCGGGTTTCCCCGGCGATTTTTCTTCTCTCAGAACAGAATGGGGCCACCCAATAGCTCGCCCTGCAACACCGCGCCCGTCTCTATTTCTTCGGGACGTCCCTGGATTTTTGTGATGAATCCTTGGCAGAGTTGGAGTGATCGTTGGCCTGGCCCGGCAGCGGCATGCTGTTGGATTGTTGCTGCTTGGTCACGGTCGAGGGGACAGGGGATGTGGTGGCCATCCCTTCAGGCTTGGGAGGCTCTGGGGTGACGCCGATGACTTTGGAGCGGGAATCCACGCTGTCCGCAGTCGGCTCCTGCTTCGTGATGGTTGGCGACGCCTTGTTATCGCAGGCCTGCAGTGTTGCCGTGGTGAGGAGTGCGGTGACAAGCATGCCGAGGTTGATTCTGTTCATGGTTGTTCCTTTCGTTGGCGTGCTGACAATCGCCAGTGAGGGCGGGCCTCTCCAGGCCACATGGCCTGAAGGCACCCGCCACTTGGGTGAGAGTCAGTTTTCACGCTGCTTCGCTGTTGCCCTGCAGCGCGCGAAGCGGTTACTCAGCGGCCGTCGTGACCGTGGCAAGTTTCCGTTCATCGCGCAGCTTCTTCACGCGATCGTGATTCGCCTTGGCACCTTCAAGCTGCTTTTGCACGAGTGCCTTGACATGATCAGGAAGGGGTTCCTTCAGTGCAGTGTGGTAGGCCTGAAGTGCGGCGTCTTCGGCGCGCTCACATTCCTCCAGCACCGCCAGATCATCGTTGCTCGTCAGGGCGGTGCGAATGTTGATCCACGCCCGGCGCAACACCCCCGTCACACTGCCGAACTCGGCAGGCTTGCCGCCGTGATGGACAACCTCGACATTCAACTCGCGAACCGCATCATTGCAATCCTGCGCGCGCGTCTCAAAGTAGGCTTTGAGCATTGTGTCCTTGGCGCTGGCTGCGCAGGTGTGGAAGCCGGTGGCACCGTCGCGTGATGTTTCAACCAGCTCGTTCAGTACGCTTGCGATTTTACTGTTTTCCATGTGAGTCTCTTTTCGAAGTGGGAAGGACTGCCATGGTGCCAACCCATCGCGGGTTTGGTCTGTTCTGAACCCCACACAGAAGCAAATAGGACGTCCATGAGGCGCAACACCGCCTCAATGTCCAGCCACCCCTGCGAATATTCGCAATAGCTACAACCTCCCAGTGCAAATCTGAGGGGATGTACAGGCACGGTTTCTCGGCTGCGTCGTCAACGCGAATATTCGCAGATATCCCACCGGGAAAATGCACGAAGTGGGTTCAGACTCCATTCATTGACACGCACGGCCAACACAGGATCCGCCGACGCTAGGCGTCCCGCCATTCAAAGAACGTCATCAAATTCCCGTGCAAGTCCAGCACGTCGAACTCGCGCGATCCCCACGCCGTATCGCGCAGCGGCCCGTTGGGATGCAGGATGCCGTGGGGCTCGAGTTCGTCGAACAAGGCGTTGATGTTTTCCACCTGCACGCGGCAGCTGGTGTGTTCCGCCATGCGCCGGTCGTTGCAGTGCCAGAAGTGAATCTGAATGGCATCTCGCTGCACGATGCCCCAGCTGCCGGCCTCGACGTGAATCATCTTGAAGCCCATTTTCTCTTCGTAGAAGCGCGCTGAAGCGGGAATGTCCAGCGAGGCCAAGACGGGGACGGCAGTGGTGAGTCTGGCGGCGGACATAAGGATTCCTGGCGCTCGGGCTTAAGGTATGACGGACGGATGCGGTGAACCTGCGAATATTCGCATGGCGCCGACATTCGGTCACCGGGCGGAGGTCTTCCAGCAAGGTCGGCAGCAGGTCGCTCGCTATCGGATCTGTCGGCAGAAATATTGGGGGACAGCCCAGGAATGTTGCGGCCCTTCCCCGACGTGATTCGATGGATCCGATTCCTGCGTCGTATCTGGACCCGATTGCTTACAACAATATTTAAGTACCCGATCCCGTAATGCCGCCGCATAGCGAGCGACCAAATGCTCGTGCCGGAAGCTCAAAGCTGGTTGTGTGACCGCAAGCAAGTCTGCGGAAACATCACTGCTGCCCGCAGAGCAAACCGCGCATTCAACCCGGCCCCGAGCCAACTTCAACCAAGGAGAGTATCCAACATGAAACGTACCCAGCTGGCAGTGCTCATTGCCGCCACCCTTTCCACCACCTTTGCCTTTGCCGGCGAGTGCCCGGCAGACAAGCGCGTCCCTGACGGCCAGGGCCAGAAGATGGTCACGACCGGCCCGAAGGACGTCACAGACACCGTTGTCGCAACCACCGATCTTGGCAAAGAGAAAGTGGCGCTGAAGGATCACATGTTCCGCGCACGCAAACTCGTGATCCAGCCCGACGGCGTGGTGCCATGGCATAGCCACGACGAGCGTCCGGCGATGATCTATATCTCCAAAGGCACCATTACCGAGTACGCAAGCAACTGCGCAGTGCCGATCGTGCATGCGGCAGGCGCCGTCGCACGCGAAGCCAAAGGCACCTCGCACTGGTGGAAGAACACCGGCAAAGAGACGGTCGAAATCATTTCGGTGGACATCCTTCCGCCGCAGATGAAGACCGACAAGACGATGTAATCGGAGTCCATCGTGCGCAATCTCCTGATCGGTCTGGTCGCATTTCTGACACTGGTGGATCTGTTCGCGACGCAGGCGATTCTGCCTGCGCTTGCGAGCCAGTACGGCGTGCGGCCGGCCGCAATGGGCCTGGCGGTCAACGCGAGCACGCTGGGCATGGCCATCGGCGCGCTTGCGGTGGCCTACTTCAGCCGGCAGATCGACCGCCGGCTGGGGATTGCGCTCGCACTCGGCGTCCTGACCGTGCCCACGGCGCTGCTTGCTGGAGCACCCGATCTGACCACGTTCGCGGCCCTGCGCGTTTTGCAGGGGCTGTGCATGGCGACTGCGTTTGCCCTGACACTTTCGTACCTTGCCGAGCAGTGCAGCATGGCCGACTCGGCGGGCGCTTTCGCAGCCTACATCGCGGGCAATGTGGCGAGCAACCTGTTTGGCAGGCTCATGGCGGCCGCACTGGTTGACCACCTGGGCATCGCCGCAAATTTCTTGACCTTTGCCGGCCTGAATCTTGCCGGGGCAGTGATGGTGTGGTTCTGGCTTGGCCGTGCGGCCCCCGCACCCATGCCCGACTCGGCCAAAGGTCCCCTGGCGGTATGGCGTGATCACCTTGGCAACAAGGCGCTGCGAGCGAGTTTCGCCATTGGCTTTCTGATCCTGTTTGCGTTCATCGGCACCTTCACATTTGTGAACTTCGTACTGGTGCGTGCGCCGTTGTCACTCGGAATGATGGCAATCGGCTTTGTTTACTTCGTGTTCCTTCCGGCGATGTTGCTGACACCGCTGGCGGGCAAGGTTGCGGCCCGCCTGGGCACGCGCATGACGTTCTGGCTGGCCATCGCCGTTGCTCTGGCCGGGCTGCCGCTACTGCTGTTGCCAAGTCTGGCGGCGGTGCTCACGGGTCTGGTGCTGGTTGGCGCGGGAACATTTTTTGCGCAAGCCACAACGACCGGCTTCGTCGGGCGCGCGGCGCAATCCGACCGGGGGGCGGCAAGCGGACTCTATCTGGCCAGCTACTTCACAGGCGGCTTGATCGGCACCGCCGTGCTGGGGGCGTTGTTCGAGCGCGTTGGTTGGGGGGCGTGCGTGGCCGGAATCGGCGTCGCGCTTGTGCTGGCCGCCCTGCTGGCGTCGCGTCTGACGCTGCCCGCTCCTGCCATGGCGGTGCAGGCATGACACGCGAACTTGTCGAAGGTGCCGCCCTGGTGGTCGAGCTGGCTGGCGTGTTGCTGATCGTCGGCGGGTTGGTCCTGGCCACGGTTCGCGCGGCACGGGTGCCGGCGGGCCAGCGCTATCTGCGTTACCGGCACGATCTGGGTCGCGCGATTCTGCTTGGCCTGGAGGTGCTGGTCGCCGCCGACATCATCCGTACAGTGGCCTTCACGCCCACCATGGACAGTGTCGCAGTGCTGGCGGTGATCGTGGTAATCCGGACCTTTCTCAGCTGGAGTCTGGCGCTCGAGCTCGACGGCCGCTGGCCCTGGCAGCAAGACGCGGCGCGAGGAACTCCAAGTGCGCAGTAGGGCCATTGAAACTCATCCACTTCATGCGCCGGATCAGCGCCGCAGGAAAAGCTGCAGATGCCTGTGAACTTGACCCTGGCGAATGCTGTGTCGCCACACCAACAGCCCGCTGTCGCAGGCGGGCATTTTTCTTGAAGATCGCCAACCAAAGATATAGGAGCATTCAAATGAAATACTTAGCAAGAACACTACTCGCCGCAACGCTGGTCGTGGCATCCCAGGTCGCGTCCGCAGCCGATGACGGCGTGGTCAAGGTGAAGAGCGCCTACTCGATGCAGGAAACCATCCAGCGCTTGAAGCAGGATGTGGCCGCAAAGGGTATTCGCTTCTTTGATGAAATCGACCAGTCCAAGCTGGCTTCCGATGCCGGCGTACGTATCCGGCCCTCGACACTGCTGGTGTTCGGCAATCCGGGCCTGGGGACACAATTCATCGCGGCCCGCCCCGAGGCAGGGCTGGACTGGCCCGTTCGCCTGCTGGTGCAGCAGGATGAAAAGGGTGGCGTGTGGGCGATCTACACCGACTTTGGCTGGATCGCCAAGCGTCACGGGGTGTCGGGCGAAGCGGCCAAACCCTTCCAGACCGCATCCGGGGTGATTGCCTCGATCACGTCTGCGGTGGGCGCAAAGTAAGCGTTACCGGGAGCCAGGATTGCAGCGGTGCCCATGGCACGTCCTGGCTCCGCTGCACCGCCTTTGTCGGCGGGGAAGGTCCAGGGGCAAGTCGGGTCAGGCCTTGCGATGTAACAATCGAGAAGCCCTCTGATCGACACTGATCCAGGTCGTCATTCTGCGAATATTCGCAGGGGTCGGTCAGTCGGTCACCGGCCGGAGATCTTCCAGCAAGGTTGGCAGCAGTTCGCTCACGGTCGGGTGTATCGGCATGGCGTGCTGCAGGTGCGTATACGGCAGGTCTGCATACATCACCTGCAGAATGGACTGCACCACTTCGTCGCCTGACAGGCCGAGAATGGCGGCGCCGAGGATGCGCTTCGTTTCGGCATCCACGATGACTTTCATGAAGCCCTGCGTTTCGCCCGCCTCCCGCGCGCGGCCCACGCGGGACATTGGCCGCTTGGCCATCAGCAGTGGTCGGCCGGTGGCGCGCGCTTCCTTGAGTGTCATGCCGCAGCGACCCAGCGGCGGATCGGTGAAGAGTGCGTAGGTGGAGATGCGGTCGGTGACGCGGCGCTGCCCGCTGTCGAACAGATTCGCCGCCACGATCTCGTAGTCGTTCCAGGCCGTGTGCGTGAAGGCACCGCGTCCGTTGACGTCGCCCAGCGCCCACACACCCGGTACGCTGGTCTCCAGCTCTTCATTCACGGTGATGTAGCCGCGCGCGTCGCAGGTGATGCCTGCAGCGTCCAGGCCCAATCCGTCGGTATTGGGTTGCCGGCCCGCGGCGATCAGCACATGCGTGCCTTCAACCTGTGGCGCGCTCTGGTCGCAGGAGAGCCCCAGTGCGACGCGTGTCCCGCGTTGTTCCACGGCGAGGCAGGTGGCATCGGTGCGCACGGTGACGCCTTCGCGCTCCAGAATGGCGCGGACCTCGTCGCTCATGTCCTCATCCTCGCGGCCGATGAGACGCGGGCTCATTTCGCAGACCGTCACCTCGCTGCCATCGCGGGGCCGGCCTGGCCTGCACCGATTACGATGACATCGAATGAGTCGCTCATGCTGCCTCCGCATTGGCGCGGGTGTCTGGCGGGTGTCTGGCGGGTGTCCGGATCGTGCCAGTACACGGTTGCACCGTTGGGCCGCCCCATCTGAAGCCAGCTTACAGTGTGCAGGCGGGTTGGTCTGTGCGGCGCCGCAAGGCTTTTCCTCCCATGCCGCCGTGATGTCAACCGCGCGCCAGAGACATCATTTGACCCGCGCTGTCAGGAAAGCCTCGCTGCGCCGTCACACCCACACTCTTCCAACTCCTTCCAACAAAAGGCCGATGCCATGTCCAAAGCGCCGCAGCGCCCATCCCGCTCTAGCCACAACGTCAAGCCCAATCAGATACCGGGCCAAACAGTTCTCGTTTTGCAAGGCGGAGGTGCCTTGGGGGCATTCCAGGTGGGAGCGTATGAAGCTCTGCATGCTGCGGGTCTCAAACTGGACTGGGTCATCGGCACATCGATCGGTGCCATCAATGGCGCGATCATCTGCGGCAACCCCCCGGAACAACGTCTGGAGCGCCTCCATGCGTTCTGGCACGGGGTACAGCAGCATCCCGCGACGGGTGCAGCGCCGATGCTGTCTGCATTCAGTCAAAGCATGGCCAACCTCACGACCGTCTTGCGCGGGGTGCCGACCTTCTTCAAACCGAATTCCCATTCTCTCCTCGGCACCCAGGCCAAGGTCGGCATCGAGAAGGCGGCGTGGTACACGACGGCACCCTTGCGCGCCACGCTTGAGAACCTCGTGGACCTGGACTACCTCAATGCCGGACATATCCGCTTCACCTTGGGCGCGGTCAACGCCCGCACCGGCGAGATGCGCTATTTCGACAGTCGCGAGGAGCGAATCGAGCTGGACCACATCATGGCCTCGGGGGCCTTGCCACCGGCGTTTCCCGCTGTGCGCATCGATGGCGAGCCCTACTGGGATGGCGGCATTTTTTCCAATACGCCCATCGAGGCCGTGCTTGACGACAAGCCACGCCGCGATTCGGTCATCTTTGCCATCAACCTGTGGAATCCGGCCGGGCCGGAGCCCAGCTCGTTGTGGGAGGTCATGGGGCGCGAAAAGGACATCCAGTATTCCAGCCGTGCTGCCAGCCACATCGTGCGTCAGCAACAGATCCACCACCTGCGCCACATCATCCGTGAGCTCACCAAACACGTGCCGGTCAAGGCGGCGCGCACGGCGGAAGTCAAGGAGCTGCAATCGTGGGGTTGCGGCACGGTCATGCAGGTCGTGCCCCTCATCGCGTCGCCGCGCGAGGGAGAGGACCAGTTGAAGGACATCGACTTCACGCCGCTCGGCATCCAGACTCGTCGGGAGGCCGGCTTCGCGGAAGCCTCACGCGTGATCGCCGCCGCACCGTGGACGCGGCCGGTTGACGAGATGCAGGGCGTGATCGTTCACGACAACCTGTGAGCCGACTGCCTGACAAGACAACCTGAACGTCGGCAGCTACCCACAAGCCGGAGGACTGATCTGCCGCGAATATTCGCATTCGGGCGGGCTCCCCCAAACAGTTCACGACGATTCCTTCTCGCCCTGTACCCTCGATGCCTGGTTGCGCATCGCGACGCTGCGTTGCGCGCTAGACTGCGCAATCCACACGCTGGACCAACAAGGACTCAGTCATGAAACGTGCACCGCTGCTTCTTGCCCTGGGTATTGCCTTCACGCCACTTTCTCATGCGCAGGACACCGCCAAGTCGATAGCCAAAGACGTCATGACCGCCAAGCGCATGCCGCCTTTGTCCATCGAGGCGCTGTGTGCGCGCCTGACTGTGGAGGAAGTCGCGGCTGTAGTCGGTGCGCATTTTCAGCGCAAGGTGGAGGAAGGCAAGCTGTACCAGGGTTGCGCCTACGCCGACAGCAAGGAGAAAGGCAAGCTGGGAATTCGCTACTTCAGGCTGGTGAATTCCCATCTCGGCGAAGCCGGCTTTCGCCGTCTCATTGAGAAAGACGCCAAAGGGAAAGTGGTGACGCGTGACGGCATGCTGGTCAGCCACGATCGCAAGGACCGGTTTCGCAATGACACCATCTGGTTCAAGGATGGCCAGGGCCGCGCGCTGGAACTCATCGTCAACTCGGGCGTGAGCGAGGATCAGGCCGTGGCGCTGGCCAAGGCGGCGTTGAACTGATTGAGTCGCAACAGGCGGGTGAGGCGCCGCGACGTCGCACGCCATGCCCGTCATTCTGCAATCCATCGCCTGTTGATTGTGAATCCATGGGGCGTTCGCTACGCTGCCTCTTCGCGCCGGAACCAGAGGACACGCTCATGCATGCACGACAATTCGTCACACTCGCATTGCCGCTCTTCATTGCCAGCCATGCTTGGGCAGACTCGGCGACAACCGCGCAAAATCACCAATCCGACATCAAACAGTTTCGAGCGCAATTTCTGGAGAAGGATCGGTCCTTCAGCCCGGCTGCGCGAAGTGCTGCCGAGGCCCGTCTCGCGGCGCTGGAAAAGACCGTGGCGGAGATTGGTCCGGTGCAGTTCGAGCTGGCGCTGGCGCAGATCGCCGCGCTGGCCGACAACGGGCATTCCGGCGCATTTGCGGCATCGAGATCGCGTCGGCATGAGCGTGTTGACATGCGGCTGGTGCCGTTTGGCGACGCCTTTCATGTGTTGCGCGTGAAGGCGGAGAACGAAGATCTGCTGGGCGCTCGGCTGGTGGCCATCGACGGTGTGCCGATGGAAAAGCTGCGTGAACTGGGCCGATCATTGACTGGTGGCGTGCCCACATGGCGCGACCGCAGCACAGCATACTTTCTGGAGAGCCCGGCACAGTTGCGTGCGCTGGGTGTGGGCAAGACAGATACGTCGCCGGCGTACGTGTTCGTTACCCGCGACGGGCGCACGCTGACGCGGAGCTTCACGGTATCGCCCGTTGGGGCTGATCGCGTAGGGGGCAACGCCACACGCTGGATGTTTCCGGTGTTGGCACCGTTGGAGGACCGCGCCTGGCGCACGCTGATTACGGCTGAACAAGCGCCGTGGGCGCTGCAGGAGCCGATACGGCGATTCCGCTTGCGCCACGACGAGTCGCTGAACACGCTGATCATCGACATGCGCCAGACCAGCAATACCCAGACTGAGAAGCTGCGCGACTTCTTTGCCGAGGTGGACAAGGCCGTCGAGACCCATGCACCCCGCCATCTTGTCCTCGACCTGCGTCTCAACGGCGGCGGCGATCTGACCACGACACGCGACTTCGCAGAGCGACTGCCCGCCCTCGTGAAAGGGCGAATATTCGCATTGACCAGCCCCTGGACATTCTCCGCAGCCATTTCCACCCTGGGTTATCTCAAGCAGGCAGCACCCGAGCACGTGACCATCGTGGGCGAGCCGGTGGGCGACCGCTTGAATTTCTTTGCCGAGGGCAGAGCCGTGACGCTTACGCATTCAAAGGAAACGCTGCTTCATGCCACCGAGCGGCATGACTATCAGACCGGCTGTCGTCCCTTCGACGATTGCCATCGCCCTGTCGTAACGCGTCCGATCGTGGTGAAGACGCTCGATCCGGACATCGCAGCGCCGTGGACTATCGATGATTACGTCGCGGCACGTGATCCGGCCATGCAGGCGGTGGCGGCGGAAATTGCAAAGGGCGTACCAAAGCGTGCGGGCTGAGAGACGGCACCCGGATATCGCCGCCGCATGATGCGAATATTCACGGTGCCCGTCAGGCAGGCCTCAACTGCCTGACACCATCCGCATTTTCCGCGCTTGTTCCTCAAGCTGAATATCCTCGATCTCGCGCAGGACATCGTCCATGTCCACTGCTTTTTCCTCGCGCACGAATTGGCCGGTGAGCACGCTGTCCGGCGTGAGGGTGCCTGCACGAAAGCGCGCCCAGATCTCTTCGGCATACCTTGTCTCAAGCAATGACGGCGCATATTGACCGAGGTAGTTTTTCAGATTGGTCACGTCACGCGTGAGCATGGCTTCCGCATGGTTGTTGCCTGCGGCATCCACCGCCTGCGGCAGGTCGATGATCACCGGACCGTCGGCACTCATGAGGATGTTGAATTCGGACAGGTCACCGTGGATGACACCGGCGCAGAGCATGCGCACCACCTCGTGGATGAGCTGATCGTGCGTGGCGATGGCGAGCTCCGGGCTGAACTCGACATCGTTCAATCGCGGTGCGGCGTTGCCGTCGGCGCCGGTCACCAGCTCCATCAGCAAGACACCTTCGTGGAAGTTGTACGGCTTCGGTACCCGCACGCCAGCGGCGGCGAGCCGATAGAGCGCATCGACCTCGGCGCTCTGCCACGCGGCTTCCATGGACTCCCGGCCGAACTTCGTGCCCTTGGCCATGGCGCGGGCCTGACGCGAATTCTTGGTCTTGCGATTCTCGGTGTAATCCACCGCCTGGCGAAAAGCGCGCTTGTTGGCCTCCTTGTAGACCTTGGCGCAACGCGCAGGCTCGCCATCCCCCATGCTGACGACAAACACCATGGCCTCTTTCCCGCTCATGAGCTGGCGCACGACGCCGCTGATGAGACCGTCTTCCAGCAGGGGTTCCAGGCGCTTGGGGGTTTTCATGGCGATAGTGTAGACCGGCGAGGGTGCAAAAGTGTGCAACGCGGTCCGGGCGATTGACGCTGGCTTCACGGGGTCGCTGGGTCGTGCGTGGCATCGCGCACGCAGTGATTCGGTATCATGCCGCGTTTCGTGGCTAACGAACCCTTCACCGGGGAGCGCGCCCGGGACGAGACTTTCCAGGGCGTGTTTCTGGCGATCACCACTGCAGGAGACCCGTTCTACTTCCTCATTTCGACCGGCCCGATTGCGTCCAGAGGGCCGGCCATCGCGGCAGGCGGGTCAGCGATTCGTGCAGGTCCAGGTGCGGACGTAGCAGCTCTTGCCGCCGTACTGACGGCAAAAGCCCATGGCGGCGTTCTCGGCCGCTGCACGGTTCGGCGCGCGCGCCACGCCATAGGCGCCGGAATTTCTGTCCATCGAGTACGCGCCACAACCCCTGTCGAACGTGAGGATGACCTTGCACCCTGCGCCACACTCGGCCAGTGCGCGGTTGGATGCGCCCTGAATGTTGTCGAAGCTGTGGGAGAACCCCACGCGGGTGCCCTGGCCCTTGGCGATGGCACCGGCGGCAAGGCTTGCGAAACTGGCCACGAGCAGCGTGCTGGCCAGGATGAGTTGTGCAGGCAGTGTATTCATTGGATTCCCCAAAGTGACTGATGTGTTGTGGTTTGCGTTGGCCCCAGGCGCGTGCTGTCGGACGTGACACAGGATGAATGGTAGCAAACAGTGATCCGTTCTTGGGCAGCCAGGCGGATGGGGTCAGAATCGCCAGGACGCCGCCCCGACCCCACGCCGCAGTGAGTGTCAGCCAGCAAAATATTCATGTCCGGGCCCTTTTCATCGCCAGCCCTTTCCTGCGAATATTCGCACTTCCCGTGACGCGGGCAGTGCTTGCGCTGCTGGCTTTGCACTGTGCCGCTGTGGTATCTGTTCTCGATTGCATCACCACCAACCCACATACTGCCCATCACCATGTACATCCCCGCCACATCGCCCCGTCGTCTGTTCGCCGCCATGCTTTGTGGCCTGCTTGTGTTGCCTGTCGTGGCTTTCGCCACCGACCCCGCGCCGGCCAAATCCGCCACCACCACGACCTACTACGCCGACGACCCGGCCAAGTGGGGTGCGCCCCTGGCCTGGCAGCCACCGGACTATCCGAAAGCCTTGCTGGCACAGCAGATCAGCGGCAAGGTGGATGCGTTGGTGACTGTGTCGCCCGAGGGCCGCATGACGGAGATCACGGCCATGCGGTCGGCTCCGGCGCAGCCAGCATTCGAGGAGGCCGTGCGCGAGGCCATGCGTGGCTGGACCTTCACCAAGGCGATGGACGCGGCATGCAAGCCCGTTGCCACGCAAAGCCGCGTGCAGGTGCGGTTTGAGATGGTGGACGGCAAGCCCCAGGTGAACGTCGGCGCGGCACCCGCGGCCAATGTGCCCGGGCGGGTCTTTATCGAAGAGTTGAATCGCACCGAATTGCGCAAGGCGCTGGCGGAAAACTACCCCCGCGATGCCGTCCGCATGCGCAAGACGGGTGAGGTGCATGCGTTGCTGCATGTCGACGCGCGCTCGGGCGTGACCCAATCGGTCGACATCGTGGACGTGATGGCCGACAACGCGTCGTACAACCCCGAGCCCAGAATGTTGCCCACCAGTGGGATGTCGCGCACGCCAACTCGCTCGTCACCGGCGTCCATCCAGTTCGCGTCGGTGGCGCGCGAGGAGCTGGCTGCGGCGCGCTTCAAGCCGGTTCTCGACGCGGGCGAGCCGGTCATCAATGTGTGTCGCAAGGTGACGTTTCATATGCGGGGTGTGAAACGCAATTGACGGCTCGCCCCTGCGAAGTGTCGCCATGATGAAGGTTGGGCTCGCCAGCATCAATTTGGCGATCCAACCCTGCATTCCCGCAACAGCGATAATGGCATCCTTGTTCATCCGAGGCTCTGCCATGTCCCGCTCCGTATCCATCTGCCGCACCCTGCCGATACTCTTGCTCGCCTGCCTTGTTTCCATGCCCGCAATGGCGCGGATGGGGGCGATCCCGCCCGCATCGCGCACCACGGGCATCGCCTCCTTCAACATGGGCTGGGCGGGCACCCCGGCGGAATTCAGCAAGTATCTCGCGGTGTGTTCCGCCCCCGCCGTCAACTTCTGTGACACACGCGCGCGCATTGAGCGCGGCGCGACCGTGGCGACCGAAGCAGAGAAGGAACGGGCCGCCAAGTGCCAGGCGGCCACGCTCGCCGCAGCAGGCGGTCGCGATGCCTCGATGATGGTGGCGCCGTGCAACGCGTATCGTCCGCCGCGCGCTGCCCCAGGCCAGCCGCGCATGGACCCTGCTGCATCGCGCGAGCCAGCCGCCTATCAGGAGAAGATCAATCTGTTGACTGCCACCGTCGAGGGTCTCATCGCCAACGAGGGTGTGCGCGTCATCGCGTTTCAAGAGGTGAGCGGCACAGCGGTCATCAAGCTGGTGTTGGGCCAACACGCGGATAAATTCGACGTGTGCGCCGCGAAGCATCCCGCGTTGCAGACCCTCGCGTTCGCCTGGGACAAGTCGCTCTCGACCAAGCCCGGCGTGTGTGAGACCGAATCCGGCCTGTCCATGCTCGACCCGCCCAACGACCCCACTGCATTCCGCCGTGTGCGTCCTGGTCTGGCACTGTCGCTCAGCGTGAACGGCGAGCCGGTCACGTTCCTGAATGTGCATCTGAAGGCGGGCTGCGCCAGTGTCACGAATGACGACGCGCGCTATCCCGGCCGTCTGCTGGATGATGCCGCCGATGCATGCGATGTGCTGAATCGACAGGTCGCGCCGCTGGAGGCGTGGCTGGAGTCGGCCGCGAAAGCCTCTCCGCGTTTCGTGTGGATGGGCGACTTCAACCGCCGAATCGACGATGAAGCGAAGCTGGCCGTGGCCAAGGACAAAGTGCGTGCGGATGGCAGCGACCCGGCCAGCCCGAACAAGATCGTCAACGGCAAAGTGCCCACCCGATATCTCTGGCCGGAGCTGAACGATGGCACGCCGGTGCTGTCCCAGATTCCGCTGTCGACAAAGGAAGGTGGCTGCACGGGCTTCACCGGTCTGGACCACATTGTCATCAGCGAGGCGCTGAAGAAGCTCAACGAAGGTGTCGTGTTCTCGAAGAAGATTGCGGTAGCTGAAAAAGCAGGCCAGGCCATCGAGACCAGTGATCACTGTCCGCGTATCGCGCAGTTGAAGTTGTAGATAACGCTGCGAATATTCGCATTCTCTTCACATCACCAAGGATGCAGGTTTGGCCAAGCTCTATTTCCGATTCGCCGCGATGAACGCGGGCAAGTCCACCGCGCTCATCCAGGTGGCACATAACTATGGCGAGCGCGAGCAGTCGGTCGATCTGTTCACGGCTGCGCTGGATAGTCGCGATGGCGTCGGTGTCATCAGTTCCAGGCTAGGCGTTAAGCGCGAGGCACAGACGTTCGATGCGGACACGGATTTTGCGGCCCTCTATCGAGAGCGCCCGCTGCCATCATGCATTCTCATCGACGAGGCCCAGTTCCTGAGCGAGGCGCAGGTTGTTCAGCTGCATCGCCTCGCGCACACCACACCTACGCCTGTCATCTGCTACGGCTTGCGCAGCGACTTCATCGGTGCTGCGTTCCCCGGATCACGCGCGCTGCTGACACTGGCGGACGATCTGGAAGAGATGAAGACCATCTGTCGTTGCGGGCGCAAGGCCACGATGAACGTGCGGCTGGACGCCGAGGGCAATCGTGTGACGCAGGGCGACCAGGTCGAGATCGGCGGCAACGATCGCTATGAAGCGGTCTGCGCGCGACGGTTCTACAAGGGAACATGTTGAGAACCGCATTGGTCTGCTGAATCAGCTTCTCGACTAGCCTTCCCCGCGTCGAGTCGGCACGATACCGGCGTCTCGATCCGGCTTGCGGTTCGATTTTGTGTCCTCACTTCCGCCTTTCATGCGACTATTCGCACCGCCCCATTCAGACTGCCCGCTCTGACCATGGAAATCGAACTCAAGCTGACGCTGGACCCCGCCGCTGTCCGCGCACTCAAGGCCAGCCCTGTCCTCGCGTCGATCCGTCCCTCGCGACAGCGCGTGGTCAATTGGTATTTCGACACGCCGGACTGCCTGCTCGCGCGTTCGCGCGTGGCGCTCAGGCTGCGCAAGGCGGGGCGGCGCTGGCTGCAGACGCTGAAAGCCGGCGGGAGCGTTTCCGGCGGGCTGCATCAGCGCGAGGAATGGGAGTATCCGCTCCCCGACGCGACACTGGATCTGGCGCTCTTCCGTGACACCCCGTTGGCAGCGCTGAACGAGGCAGGCGCCTTGCACGAAAAGCTGACGCCGGCGTTCGTCACCGATTTCATGCGGACCCGCTGGATCGTCGAGCCAGCGCCGGGGCAGCGTATCGAGGTCGCGCTGGATGTGGGCGATATCCGGGTTGCAGAGCGTGTCGAGCGGGTGTGTGAGCTTGAGCTGGAGTTGCTGGAGGGTACGCCTGACGCACTGATTGCGCTGGGCCGCACGCTGGCCGCAGCGCATCCCCTGATGCCCGCCCGGGCAAGCAAGGCAGAACGAGGTTACCGCCTCTTCCGGGCCGATTCCGTGGCCGCTGTGAAAGCCAGGCCGGTCAGGCTGGAACCAAAGTGGCCGCCGGTGCGCGCGCTGCAGGCGTTTGTGCTGACGGGGCTGGACCACTTCCTCGCCAACAACGAAGGCGCGATGGTGCGGGATGATCCGGAGTTCATCCACCAGTTGCGGGTCGCGCTGCGTCGCCTGCGATCGGTGCTGCGTATGTTCAAGGTGGGCGGTGATTTCAACGTCGAGCTGAAATGGCTGGCGGGCGCGCTGAGCGATGCCCGCGATTGGGATGTGTTCGCGGCCGAGGTCTGGCCGCCGCTTTCTGCTGCCTTCATCGCCGCAGGTGGCGACCGCGCAGCGCTGGACGAGGTGGCGGAGCGGGAGCGTATTGCGGGCCAGCGCGCACGGGAGAGTGCCCGCATCGCGCTGGCGTCGCCGCGTACGGCGCTGCTGCTTTTGTCGCTCATGCAATTGGCCACAGATGCGGATCCGATTGGCCTTCACAGGGTGGCGCAGGTCGAAGGCGCCGAAGCCCTGTTTGAACCGCTGCCCGAATTCGCGTCACGGCAGATCCGCCGCCGTCATAAACGGCTGCTGCGGCAGGCGCATGGGCTGGCTGTGATGGCCGCCGAGGCGCGCCATGAGGTGCGCATCGAGGCCAAGAAGCTGCGCTATGCGGTGGATTTTTTCGCGGGCCTCTACCGACGAGACCGCACTGAACCTTATCTCGCTGCGCTGGCCTCCATTCAGGAAGTCATGGGTGAGGCCAATGACGCCGCGACTGCATTGAGGCTGCTGGGACAACTCGAGCCCGCCGAGCCGCTGCGCCTCTTTGCCCAAGGCTGGTTCGCAGCCCAGGCCCGGGCGCACGCAGACGAGGTGGACCGGCACTTTGACCAGCTTGCGTCCGTGCGGCGCTTCTGGCGGGGTGAGGCCTAGCCCTTACTTAGGCCTTCACCCTTCGCGACGCCTCGCAGCGGCAGGCCGGTTGAATCCCGAAGTCCCCGGACAGCGAGGCCGTGCGACACTTCGTGTGACGCCGCTATCGCGCAGGTTGCGCTGACGCCGATTGCAGGCGAAGTCATCAACACCAAGGAAACGAACCAATGAAACCGACTCTGTTGCTGTGCCTGATGTCCATCGTCACGGTGCTGGGGTGCGCACAAGTGCCCACCACAGGGACACAGTCCGTCGACGCGAATACGGCAGAGTGCCACCGGCGCATGCAGGCCGAAGGGCAGGACATTTCCAAACCGAAGGGTGCCAGTCGTCTGCAGTATTGCCTGGAGACGATCCAGCAAGAGGCCGCCATGCCACGGTTGGATGCAGATGTTGCGGCGTCGATGAAAGCTTTCGGTGCCTGCAAGGCCGAGGCAGCGACGCGAAACCTCTCCCTTGATGCGCACCAGACGGCGATTTCAGATTGTGCTCGCCGTCATGGGGGCGTGCGTGGCCAGAGCTGCATCAGCCAGTTGTTGTTGCAGAAAGTAAGGCTCAGCGCGCTGGAAACCGAGCTGGCGTTTTGCATGCAGAACGCGCCGAAGCAATGAGAGCCACCGCAGGAATGACATGCGCCAACCAACAATCCGGAGACTGCCCGCCAGGGGTTGCGTCTGACCCGTTCGGCATCGTTGCGCGAAAGGCCGCCGAATGAGGGTCCTGCTATTTGGATTGCTGCAAAGTGTTGGCGGTTGGCTCGCCACGGCAGCGGGCCTGGCCTGGATGTTTAATACGCTGGGTGACGTACCCTGGTCCGCCGCCGTTGGTATCGCGCTCGTCGCCGGATTGTTTGTCTGGGTGGCGACCGGATTTTTTGCCGGGGCGCTCAGTCGGCTGCGCGAGCGGGCGACCATCCTTGCGGGTCACGCCGGGCGCATGCCCAAGGATGGACAGCACACCGTGCTCTCGGGCAAGATTGTGCCGACTGGCGCGCCGCTGACGGCACCCATGGATGGCGCAGCGTGTGTCATGTACACCTATGAAGTCATCCATGACTCGGGCACGGGTCGACGGCGCAGCATCATGACGATCGCGCGTGGCGTCGCGTTGACCGCCTGCCGCATCGTGACGGCAAGCGGCGGTCACCGGCTGCTTGCAGTGCCCACCATCATCGGACTGTCACCGGCGAACGGTAGTGAAGATCGGCTGACACGGTTCATGGCGTATGTGCGCCGCACGACATTCATTTCTGCAGATGCGTCGGCAAAAGAATTGCTGCAGCAATGGGCTGACGACGACGGCGTGTACCGCAGCGATGTCGCCTTCGCGCCGCTCGACAATGCGGATGGCCGACTCTGGACATTGAGACAACAGTGTGTGCCAGCGGGCGTGACCGTGTGCGTGTTTGGCGACTACTCGGAGGCGAAGGGCGGGATCGTGCCCACCGCTGCAGCACCGGTGCGCGTGCTGGTAGGTGATGTGACGGAGATTGCAGGAGCGCTGCTGCGGCAGGCGAGGAACTGGATCATCGTGGGCATTTGCGTGCTGGGTTTGCCTGCGATCATCGTCTGGTTGAATCACTGAGGCCGTTGGGTGTGGTCTGCGCAGGCTGAATCAATAATCTCAAGTACGAATCGCCTCAGGTTTCGCCAACGTATGACTATGCGTTCCGCTGGTGATGGCCTGCCTTCCTGGTCTTCTTCTTCCCCTTCGTCAGTGACTTTGCCTTGAGCGCAGACTGTTCCGCCGCCGTCTCCGCCGCGATGCGGGCGTCAATGGCCTGTCGCCCTGCCCGGTTGCGGCGATAGGTCGGGTACCACATGGCAAGAAACATCAAGGCGAGCCAGACCGCAAACCATCCCGGGAAGGCCCCCCAGCCCAGCACGGCATCGCTGAAGTGCCCGCCAGCGAGCTGGGCCATCACGCCAGTGATGATGACCAGAGCGCTCGCGAAATAATCGAGTCTGAAGCGAAGCCGGAACAGGAGCAGCATCCCGGGGAGGAGGACTGCAACAAGCGCAACGATTGCTTCCATCTCACACGCTCCCGAACGATTGGCAAGGCAGCGGCGAAATGTGGAAGGCGGAAGACGGAAGGCATGCATTCCGGTGGCCGCGACTGCGAGGCAGATGATGCAGCGTCCTGACCGCAAGCGCAACGGCGCTCTATTGCCACCACTTTCCGCCGACTGGCCAGCTGTGGCGGCGACTTCAGCCAAACTTCGTCACAAACCGCCGCGCCACCTGTGCGAACATTATTCGTCCCCGCTACCGAGATGATCACGATCATGAAGGTCCTGTCATTCATTCTGGCTGTATTGCTCAGCGCCTCAACCAGCTTCTCTGCAAACGCGCAAGCGCTGCTCCCTGACAAGCGCGCGTTCCGCGCCCATGTCGAATTCCTTGCCGACGATTTGCTGGAGGGCCGCGAAACCGGGTCGCGCGGCTATGACATCGCGGCGAAATATGTCGCGAGCCAGTTCGCGCTGAATGGTGCGGTGCCCATGGGTGACCGCAACGGTGAAAGCGAAGGCGGTAGCCGCAGCTATTTGCAAGCCATTCCGTTTCGCGCGTCCAATCTGGATCTGACCTCGCCTGTGCTGGAGCTGCGGGCCAAGGATGGCAGTGTGGAGCGCTGGACATTCACCGAGGATTACTACGCCTTCTCCAGCCTCCACAAGACTGAGGATGCTGTCACGGCACCGCTGGTCTATGTGGGCCATGGCATCGTTGCCCCCCGCTTCGGCATTGATGACTACGCCGGTCTGGACGTGAAGGGCAAGCTGGTCGTGATGCTCGCCGGGTCGCCCAATGTTCTGCCCAGCGAGGAAGGGGCGCACTATGCCAGCGGACTGTTGAAGCGAGACATGGCGCGCGCCCGCGGGGCGGTCGGCATCATCAGCCTGCAGACACCTGTGAGTGAAATGGTCTTCCCGTTCGTGCTGGGCAAGCAGTACCTGGGCAGCACCCGCTATGCCTGGCTGGATCGGCAAGGCCAGCCTGGCCGCTTTCCTGCCGACATGAGCCCGGGTGCCTCGTTGAGCATGAAGGCGGCGGACAAGCTCCTGGCGCGTGCTGGCACCACGTTGGCTGATGTGGTGGCTGCTGCCCATGACAAGAAGCCGCCAGCTCGGCTGGATTTCGGTGCCACTGCGCACATCGCGCAGAAGAGTGTGCTGAAGGATGTGACGAGCAGCAACGTGGTGGCGGTCATTCCCGGCAGCGACCCTGTGCTGAAGGACGAGTACGTCGTCTTCATGGCCCATCTTGATCACATCGGCATCTCGACACAGCCCGGCCTGAAGCCCGGCGATGATCGCATCAACAACGGTGCCCTCGACAATGCGACCGGCATCGCCACGTTGATCGAAGCTGCGCGAATATTCGCAAGTGGTACGGAAAAACCGAAACGCAGCATCATGCTGCTTGCCGTGACAGGTGAGGAGAAGGGCCTCGTCGGCTCAGACTATTTCGCCTTGTTCCCCACAGTCGAGAAGGCAAAGATTGCTGCGGTCATCAATCTCGACATGCCGCTCCTGCTGTTCGATTTCCGGGACGTGATCGCCTTCGGCATCGAGCAGTCCACGATGGACGGGCCGACTAAGCGAGCCGCGGAAAAGAACGGCCTGTCGCTCACGCCCGACCCCTGGCCCAACCAGCGCATCTTTACGCGCTCGGACCAGTACTCGTTCGTGCGCGAGGGCATTCCCGCCATCTATCTCACCCTGGGTATCCACTCGCGCCAGAAGGACGGCGAGGGCCAGACCGTTTTCAACACGTTCATGCAGAAGTACTACCACCGGCCAACCGATGACTTGAGTCTGCCGATTCATTGGGACGCGGCGGTGCGCTTCGTTCAGCTCAACGTGGATATCTGCCGGGAGATTGCCAATGCGCCGGAACGGCCCAAGTGGCGGCCGGGGAATTTCTTTGCCGATACATTCGGAAGTCAGAAGAAGTAGTTTCTGCCACGGCTTCGGATCGCGTCCGTGCAGCGAGGGCACATGAGGCTTTTTCGGATGCTGGATTTGAAGACCTGGCCACAGCGCTGACTTCGCGCCGCATGGGCTATCCTGCTGCCATGCGTGCCGCCTGTCTGTTCCTCCTCTGCCTGGTCACCCTGACCGTGCCCTCCGTTGGCGCGGATGAAGCGCCCTTCACCGCGCTTGGAGGAGACAAGAACGCCTTGGTGACGGGCGTCGGCGTCCTTGCGGATGCGCAGGGATCACTGGCGCTCGCCGACGTGACTACGCGCAGCTTCACGCCGCAAGCCACCTTCGGCCCGACGGGCGCTTCTGCCGTCTACTGGCTGCGCATCCCGTTGGCCAATCCGGCGCTGCGGCCGGTCGAGGCGCTGGTTGTCCTCGGCGGGTGGGATCGGGTCACGCTGTGGCAACCGGACGGTACGGGCTGGATCGAGCGTCGCGGCGGTGTGCTTGTGCCGCTCAAGGAACGCAGTTCGCATTTCGCGTTGCAGGGCCAGGTGACGCGGGTGATGCTGCCAGTGTCGCTGCCGCCCGCATCGCGGCAGGTGCTCTTTGCCCGCGTGGAATCCGTCCATGCATATCAGGCGTCTCCCGGCCTGGGTGCACGCCTGCGTGATGCAGAGGACGTGCGCATGATTGATCGCAACAATCGCGTGTACCAAGGTGCCTTCCTGGGCCTGGTCCTGGCGCTGGCGCTGTACAACCTGGTGTTGCTTTTTGCCATGCGTGACCTGAGCTACTTCTATTACGTGCTCGGCATCGTGGGCTTCGGCATGATCTGGGCAGGCAATTATCAATTGTCGTTCGAGTATCTGTGGCCCGATCATCCTGCCTTCAGCAAATATGCCTTCTCAGTCTCGGCAGCGGCTGCAACGGTGGGGACCATCTTTTTCTCGCGGCTGTATCTCGACACGGCTCGATGGATGCCTCGTATCGACAAGCTGCTCTTTGTCCTGCCGCTTGCCGTGGCGGGCCTGCTGCTGGTGTCTCCGATTCTTCCTGTGGCATTCGTGAGCAATGTGCTGGATCAGCTGGCTGGGCCGGTCTACCTCATCTCGCTCGCGATTGCCGTCTGGGCGCTTTGGGTCAGGCATCCGCTTCGCGGCTACTTTTTCGCGGCACATGCTTCGCTCAGCATTGGCAACATACTGTGGATTGTGCAGGTCTGGTTTTGGCGCGAACTCAGTCTTCCGCCGCCAGCCAGCATGCCGTGGCAGTTTGGCCAGATCGGCATGGCACTGGAAGGCATTCTGCTGTCGCTGGGTCTGGCTGACCGCATCAAGCGGCTGGATCGCGAGAAGCGGGAGCTGGTGGAGCTGCAGCGTAGCGAGCTTGAGATGACCGTGACCAAGCGTACGGCGGAACTTGAAAGCGAGCGCGCCCGATCCGAACTACTGCTCACCAACATACTGCCAGCGGCCATTGCCGAGGAGCTCAAGCGTGATGGCAAAGCAGCCGCACGCCGTCACGAGGAAGTGACCATCCTGTTCACCGACTTTGCCGGTTTTACCCAGACCATGTCCACAGTGCCGGCGCAGCGGCTGGTGCAGGATCTGGATGACATCTTCAGTGCGTTCGACGAGATCGTTGCGCGCCACGGGCTTGAGAAGATCAAGACCATCGGCGATGCGTACATGGCTGCGGCGGGGCTCCCCGAAGCACTGCCAGACCATGCTTGCCGTGCCGTGTCAGCCGCGTTGGACATGATCGACTGGATCAACAGTCGCAATGAGTCCGCTTCAATCAAATGGCACTTGCGGGTCGGATTGCACAGCGGGCCAGTTGTTGCGGGCGTCGTTGGGCGGCACAAGTACGCCTACGATGTGTGGGGCGATACGGTGAACATCGCAAGTCGCATGGAGAGTTCAGGGGATCCGGGGCGAGTCAACGTCTCCGCCTACACCTGGGATCTGGTGCGCGATCAATTCGATGGCGACTATCGCGGGCGGCAGAGCGCCAAGGGCAAAGGCGAGATGGACATGTATTTCATTACCGGCCCGAAAGGCAATGCCGGCCTGGAAGCGGCGGTATGAAGGCACAGTGCAGCGCCGGGACAGTGCGAATATTCGCAGCGGGGATGGCTTGGGTCCTGCCCGGGCGAGAAAGTCATCCGGTAGTGAACCCGCTCGCGGGGCGGAGAAGTGAAAACGGCGAACAAGATGCGTCCGGGAGTGTGCGTCCCATGAATGATCTTGCGTCCACGTGGCGAGTGCAGGCGAAGTCAGCCTTTCTTCGGTGCGTTCTCCTGATGGCCTTCAGCACCACCACCATCCTGCCCGCACACGCCGACATCATCCGCCTCGACGTGCGCCCGGGCGTGAAGCTGCCCATCCACTATGTGAAGCGCGATGGTGCACGCGCCACCTTGATCCTCATTCTAGGCGGCGTCGGCGGCCTGGGCAAGCTCGACGGCAACGAACCCACCAGCCAGAACTTTCTGGTGCGGTCACGCACGTATTTCGCCGACGCAGGATTCAACGTGGCCATCATGGGCCGACCGCAGGACCAGAGCGATCTGACCTTCGAGCTGCGCCTCGGCGCGGAACATCTTGCCGACATCCGCAAGATGGTTGATTTCGTGAAAGCGGACACAGGGCTGCCGGTATGGCTCGTCGGCACCAGCCGGGGATCGGTCTCTGCTGTGGCGGCAGCCATCGCCTTTCCACCGGATCTGATTGCGGGCGTGGTGCTCGCTGCCAGCGTCGTGCGCAGCAAGCCGGGCGCGCTGCCTGATCAGAAGCTCGCTGCCATCCGCGTGCCGGTGCTGCTGCTGCATCACCAGCGTGATGCCTGTCCGATCTGTCGTCCGGACGATCTGCCCGGCGTGCTGGATGCGCTCACCAAGGCGCCGGTGAAGAAGCTCGTCATGCTGGATGGTGGTGGTGCGCCGCAGGGCGGCGTCTGCGAGGCGCTGCATTACCACGGCTTCATCGGCATCGAGCGCGAGGCCGTGCGCGCGATCACGGACTGGATCACAGAGCCTGTGCGGTGAGCCATTGCGACCAAGCGAAGCAGGCCTTCGCTTGGATGCCGCAGGCAGTCACGCAGGGATTCCCTGCACGCCTCAAGCGGGTGGGGAACAATATTCGCGGGGCACGCAGGCGGCGTTCCGGGTGGTATGCGAATATTCGCGGCAGTTCCATTCGACAATGCCTCAGCCAATGAAATCACCGTGCCTGGTTCTGCCGCTCTCTTTGCTGCTTTCAGCATCGATCACGGTATTTGCCACCGAGCCCGCGAAGCCGCTGGTGCCGACGACAACCTACTTCGCAGACGACCCGGTGGAGTGGGCCAGTCCAGAGGTGGTGCTGCCGCCAACCTATCCACAGACGGCGTTGGCAAAGGGCGCCACGGCGGTGGTGGACGTCACCCTGAACCTCAAAGCGACCGGGCGGCTTGAGTCAATTGCCGCCATCAATTCCGAACCCAAGGACGTTACCTTTGAATCGGCGGTCGAAGCGGTATTGAAACACTGGCGTTTCGCACAATCACTGGATGCTAGCTGCCGCCCCATCACGGCTACAAGCCGCGTGCGGGTCTGGTTCGAGATCAAGGCAGGCCAACCTTCCATCAGCGTCACGCATGTGCCGAGCCCGCCTGCGCCGGGTGCAGTGGGGCTCAAGTCCATCAATCGCGCAGAGTTGTCCAAGGCTCTTGTTGCCGGGTATCCCCGTGAGGCCCGCAGAGATCGCGAGGAAGCAGATGTCTATGCAAAGCTGACCGTGGACCGCCGCACTGGCGAGACGCAGCAAGTGGACATCGTGACCATGGCAGCGGATCCGCGGATATTTGCGAAGGAGACTGGATCCGCGATGACGACATCCCGCCCTGCTTCGATTGGACTCCAGTTTGCCGTGGCCGCAAAGGTCGGCTTGTTGAGAGGACGCTTTGCCCCCGAAGCTGTTGAAGGCGATGGTCCGATTCACGTTTGCTTCAAGGTTAGCTACCGTATAAGCGGAGAGCGTGACTAGGGCATTGAAAGTCGTATGGGCCGCGACTGACGGCACAGTCGGTTAGTCCGAATCAAGTCGCCCCCCGGCGCGCGGAAGCGCGTGCTACATTTCGCGGACCAGTCCGGGCGCCGCACACGTGCTCCCTGGGCAGGCCGCACATTCCGAACGAATATCCAGGGAGATCAAAAACATGAACAAGACATCCAAGCTTCTGAAAGCCATCCTCATCGCCAGCTGCCTGCTGCTCGCCACCGGCGCCATGGCCAACGCCGACGACAAGAAGTGGGTTGCCAAGTGCATGAAGGACAACAAGGATGAAGGTGCCAAGGAAGGCGTAGTCAAGAAGTACTGCGTCTGCATGAATGACAAGATGGACGACAACGAAACGCGCTCCATCACGGAGTGGGAGAAGGCCAATCCCAAAGCCCGCAAGGAGTGTGAGAAGTCAGCGGGCTGGAAGTGATCAGTCCCGACTCCAGCGCCAGCAAAGCGATTCGGTGAGTCAGAAGGCAAGAAAGGCGGCGCACTTCGGTGCGCCGTTTTCTTTGCGGCAGCCAGCGCAGCGCGGCTATTGAAGGGCGTTGGAGAAGGGCGGAAAATGGCCCTGACCGCTGGTGCCGCGAACGTTGCCGGTTACGGATCAAAGGAACGCTGACGCAAAGGGGGATGGAATGAAGATCAGACTTGTACATGGGGCCGCTTCGCTGCTGGTCTGGCTCGTGTTAGGGCCGCTGGCCGCCGCTGCAAGTTCGGACATCGGCGTCGTGGTCATGCACGGCAAGGAGGGCCTGCCCGCTGGCATGCAGCCCATGGCCACAGCATTGGAAGGGGCGGGCCATCACGTCGTGGTGCCGACGCTGGCGTGGTCGCGCAACCGCATCTACGACAAGTCAGTGGCCGATGCGCTGCTCGAGATTGACGCAGCGGTTGAGCAACTGAAGGCGAAGGGGGCAAAGCGCATCGTGGTGCTGGGCCATAGTCTCGGTGGCAGTGTGGCGCTGCGCTATGCGGCGAAGCGCCCGGGGCTCGCCGGCGTCGCGCTGTCGGCGCCCGCACACAACCCGGACAGCGAGACCGCGCGCAGACTATTCACGAAGGATCTGGAGCGTGCGCGTGCATCCATTGCGCAAGGGAAGATCACCGAGACCCAGAGTTTCCTCGATGCCAATGGCGGTGATGCGCGCGGACTTCGCACCTACGCCGTGGTGGTGACGCCACCGGTGTATGTGAGCTGGTGGGGCGAGGAGGATGGCGAGCTTCTGTCACCGCGCAACGCGGCGGCGCTGAACCCGCCGATGCCTGTGCTGTTCCTCGTCGCGAAAACCGACCGGTTCGCCCGACCGCAGGCCGATGTCTATGACAAGGCGCCGCCGCATGCGCAAAGCCGCCATCTCATCATCGACACCGACCACATGGGCATGGTGAAGGATGGTGCGGGGGCGCTGCTCGACTGGTTGAAGTCGCTGCCGCCCGCGAAAGGCTGACGGGCGCTGACGCGAATATTCGCTGGCCCATCCGTTTCATTACGTCGTCGCGTCTTATCTGCAGGCGTGGACAGTGTGCCCACGCCATCGCAAAGGGACGCAATATGAGAATTCAAATCACGGTCCGGTGGATGCTGGTGGTCTCCACACTTGCCCTTGGGGCGATGTGCAGGCTCGCGGGCGCGCAGCCGCCGACATCGAGTGCATCAGTACAGGCGGCCGTATCCCGTTCGGCTCCACCCGCCCGCGTCATGCTGATCGGCCTGTGGCACTTCGACAATCCCGGCCTGGATGCGGTGAAGTACACGCCCATCGACGTGATGAAGCCCGCAGAACAGGCGTATCTGGAGGCGCTGTCGGCGCGCATTGCCGCGTTCAAGCCAACCCGGTTATTGCTGGAGTACCAGCCCAAGAATGACGCGCTCATCAATCAGCGCTACGCCGACTATCTCGAAGGCAAGTTTGAATTACGCGTGAACGAGATTTATCAGCTCGGCTTTCGCATCGCGAAGCTGTCCGGGCTGAAGTCGGTGAGTGGCTTCGATGTTCGCGATGTGCCTGGCGACATTGCCATCTGGGGGCACCTCATGAAGGACCCCGCGCTCTCCAGGGAATTCGCGACGATGATCGCTGGCATGTCTGCGAAACTGACGAGGCAACACAAGACAATGAGCCTGAAGGCACTGCTCCTGCGGAACAACCAGCCAGAGGAAGACCACGACAACAAGTCCTTCTACCTGTGGCTCAACCCGATTGGCACCTTGGAGGCACCGCACCTGGGTGCCGATGCCGCGACGCAATGGTGGCAGCGCAACTTCCGCATGTATGCCCTCATCCAGCAGGCCGCGCAGCCGGGCGAGCGGGTCGTGGTGATCGCGGGGCAGGGTCACACCGCCATCCTGCGCGACCTGCTGAAGAGCGATCGGCTGCGTGTGGAAGAAAAGCCGGACGGCTACTTTTGATCCCGTCCGGCGCGATGCGAATATTCGCATCGCGCTGCTGTAGCGAACGAATGACGGTCAGCAGCCCGTGGATCGCAGCGATGCCGTAGCCGGATTGACACCTGGCTTCGCGACGGAAGACAGCAATACCGCCTCGTAGCCACTGTTGTTGCCGCCGACATTGATCATGAAGTCCGGCTTGCCATCGCCGTCGATATCCGCAATGGTCATGATGCGCGAATCCCAGCCGAATTCGCCGAGGCGATATTCGAATGTCTTGCCGTCATATTCAATGATGTAAACCGCGCCATCGCCATACGGCTCGCCGTTGCGGCCGCGCAGTCCGTTCTGCACGGTGAACGCGAATGCTTGCGTGCCGAGCATGAGTTCGTAACGATGGTCGAGCTTCGGCGCGAGCTGCGGCGTGCCATTACGAAAGCGGTAGGGTGAGATGACGCCGGTCTTCAACGTCACGCCCGGAACGCGCAAGTAGGAGACGTTGTAGTTCGCCGCACTCAACTTTTCCTGAAGGGCCGCGTCTTCCGGTGCGGTGAGCTGTTGCCCGATGTTGCCAAGAAATTTCGGTTGGCTGGTCGGCGGTGAAACGACGGCACCCACCTCGAGGGCTTGCGCCGTCAGCGTGAGGCGATACCACTGGTCCACGGGCCAGGCATCCGGTTTGCGGTCAACCAGCGCCGTGGGCAGGGTGTAGCTGCCGACGCCACCGTTCCATATCCCTTCCCTCAGCAGCAGGCCGGGCTCGGCCGCATGGGTCGGGCCGATCGTGGCGCAGCAGGTGGCTACGGTGACGAGCAGGCGGCATGTCGAATGGCGAAGAAAGCTGCGTTGGGCTGTGTCGGTCATGGCAATTGTCTCTGGCTGGATGCGCATGCGGACCATCCTCCCATGCGACTCTGGCGACATTCTGGCATTGCGGCGTCATGTTGCGGGCGGCACCCGCCTGGCGTAGGCGGAATGCAGCGCCAGATCCGCGTCCGGTCCGCTGCCACGGCCTGAGGTGTCCTGCGCACTGAACGCGTGCACTGAATACGTGCACAGCGTGCCAGTGCCTGCCCCAGAGTGTTGCGCAATCCAATGCAAAGGCTGAATTGACCTGAAAGGGGTATTCCGTATTGTCATCATCTCCTGAGAGAATGCGTAGCAATGCGTGTCTGCCCAGTGAGGCTGCCTTGGTTGGCCCTCTCGGCACGACATTTGCACATCTGTCGTCATCTTTGCCGCACCCGGCATCGCCACCACCTTCAACACATCCAACGCGTTATCCGGTTCTGCCGGATGTCCAGCCAAAGGGAATTGCAATGTCAGCACTGAGTGAAGAACAGGCACGCGCCTACATGCACAAGATGCTCGCGGCCATGAGTGCTGCGGGCGGGTCCGACTTGTTCATCGCCAATGACTTCCCGCCCAGCATGAAGGCGCATGGCTCCATGCAGCCCATGTCCCAGCAAAAGCTGACCGGCGAAGTCACGAAGGTACTGGCGCACGCCATGATGAATGACGAGCAGCGCGCCGAGTTCAGCAAGGAGATGGAATGCAACTTTGCCATCTCCATTCCCGGCCTGTCGCGCTTTCGGGTGAATGTGTTCATGCAGCAGCGCTGTGTGGGCATGGTGATCCGTACCATCGCCGCCGAGATCCCCAACTTCGAGAAGCTGGGTTTGCCCGTGATCCTGAAGGAAGTGATCATGAACAAGCGCGGCCTGGTGCTGGTTGTCGGCGGCACGGGGTCGGGCAAGTCGACCACGCTCGCCGCGATGATCGACCAGCGCAACCGTACCTCACCCGGCCACATCATCACGGTGGAGGACCCGGTCGAATACGTGCATCAGTCGAAAATGTCGCTCATCACGCATCGCGAGGTCGGCATCGACACGCACAGCTGGCACCATGCACTCAAGAACACCCTGCGGCAAGCGCCGGACGTGATTCTTATTGGTGAAATTCGCGATTCCGAAACGATGGAGCACGCCATCGCATTCGCCGAGACGGGCCACCTCTGTCTCGGCACGCTGCACGCCAACAGCGCCAACCAGACCATCGACCGCATCATCAACTTCTTCCCCGAGGAGCGGCGCAATCAGCTGCTCATGGACCTGTCGGCCAACCTGCGGTCCATCATTTCGCAGCGGCTGGTGCGCACGGTCGACGGCAAGGGACGCAAGGCGGCCATCGAGATCCTGCTCAACACGCCCACGATCTCCGAGCGCATCTTCAAGGGCGAATTCCACGACATCAAGGGCATCATGGCCAAGTCGAAAGAGCTCGGCATGCGCACGTTCGACATGGCGCTCTTCGATCTCTATGACGAGGGCCACATTGCGTACGAGGAAGCTATCCGCAATGCCGACTCCGCCAACGAGCTTCGCCTCAACATCAAGCTGAAGAGCAAACGTGGCGAGCCCTCATCCGCCGGGGCATCGCTGCTGTCGATGCATCAGGAGGAGAAGAAGGCGGAAGAGCCCGAAAAGGCCTGACCGGGGGCGGGCAGACAACCATCCGGAACCGCAGATGAACGCGGATGAACGCAGATACCCCTCGGCTTTGAGCGAAGCGCAGTTTCCCGGTGCTGACCTGCTCAGGGCAGGATGTTCAGACCACTGCCGACCATGACGCGTGATTTTGCAGCGGTCTGGTTGTTTTTATCTGCGTTCATCCGCGTTCATCTGCGGTTCCAAAGGACTTGACCCTGTCCCGCCAGGCGAGCTACTTCTCGTTGATCCACGCGCCGTAGCGCATGGACGGGTCGATCCAGGCGAAGTTGAATGTCGGCACGTAGATGAACGTCACCACGCGCGGCGGATAGAGCACCGGCTTGCCCGCTTCGGGCTTCGGCGGAATGCGCATGCCGAGTGCGGCCATCTGCGGCTCCCAGATTCGTGAATTCACGTCATGAACTTCTGAAATCAGCTTGGTGCTGATGGCGCGATCACCACCTATGGCAACCGGCGGCAGGGTGTCGACGATGCTGTGATAGCGCTCCTTGCCAAAGCACAGTCGCGGGCGTGCATAGTCGGTGGCTTCGGGCGCGTTCTCCGACGGTTTGTAGGTCTCCCAGCGCTTGTGGGCCATTTCATACGCATCTCGATTCACATCATCGCGATAGACATCCTTGCCCTGAATGGTGAGGCTGTAGCGCTCGAAGCTGCCGCTGTCATTGTTCTGCAGCTCCACGCTGACCAGTCCTGCCGCCAGAAGCGCCTCGCATTTCTCGCAGTCATAACTCTTGCGCTTGTCGAGCGGGAACGGGCCCGCGTAAACACATAGCGCCTCCGACATCTGGTCTTCGTTGAAGGATGTGCGAAAGACATCCTCATACTTGTCGAGGAACTCCTTGGACGGGCCGGTTTTTTTACTGCAGGCGGACAGTATTGCGATAGCCGCAATGACGATGAGGACGCGTAGCGGCGTGATGTGGTGTGTGGACATTTCTTGTGGGCAGCGGTGGATGATGCGAAGTCGCGATTCTAGTGGATTCCAAGCTGGTGATTGGCCTGGACGCCGACAGCAGGGGTTGCGCGGGGCACGGCAGCGACCCCGGCTTCCATTTCCCCGATCCTTGGGGACCAGCTTCAGACTGTAAACAGCGAGCGCTATATCGGTTCCCGCAGCAGCCGTAACTCGCGAAGCCCACGGCGCTGGCAACTCCGCCATACCCGCCTGTGTCCAGACCCTAGTCGAAATGCCTTCTGGCCGCGCTTGTAACCCACGCGAATATTGTTCCCCGCCCGCTACGGGCGAGCGGGAAATCCCTCCGGGACTGCCTGCGGCATCCAAGCGAAGGCCAAACGGCCTTCGCTTAGTCGCAGCGGAGGCGGAGCCGCAGAGCGTGCCGCCACGCGCGCGCTGCCAGTCTTCAGTGTTGTCGCCGCGCGGCTACTTTGGGGGAGCCGCCGGTGGCTTGGCTTCTGCCCCGACTGCGCCTTCCTTCGGCGCGCCGATGTTCTGCTCCATGGCGGGCAGCTTGTGGGCAATGCCCTTGTGGCAGTCGATACAGGTTTTGCCCGCCTCGAACGCCGCCTGGTGGGTGGCACTCGCGCGCTGCTTTTGCTCGGCGTAGTCCATGGAGCTGTAGTTATGGCAGTTCCGACACTCCTGACTGTTATTGGACTTCATCCGGTCCCACTCATGTTGGGCCAGGATGGCGCGCTTGGCTTCGAATTTCTCGGGCGTATCGATCGTGCCCAGAAATTTGTGCCACAGCTCGTTGCTCGCCCGGATCTTGCGCACCATTTTCGGCCCCCACTCGCGCGGTACGTGACAGTCGGGACAGGTAGCACGAACGCCGGTGCGGTTCTGGTAGTGGTTGGTGTTGCGGTACTCGGCGTAGACGTTCTTTTCCATCTCGTGACAGGAGATGCAGAACTGTTCTGTATTGGTCATCTCCATGGACCAGTTGAAGCCGCCCCAGAAGATGATGCCGGCGGCAAACGAGATGCCCACGGTGCCGGTGGCGAGCCCGATGGCCCACTTCATCCAGCCCTTGAGGCCCTTCCGTGCCGGTGTCGGGGCGGGCGTATTGTCGAGTTGATCGGTCATGATCGCGTCCTCACTGCAGGCCGCGGGCGCGCTGGAAGGTGTTCTCCACCAGCGGCTTGGCATCGGTCTGCGGGACGTGACATTGGGTACAGAAATAGCGGCGCGGGCTCACGTTGTCGAGCTCCTGGCCCTCACGATCGCGGAAGTGCGTGACGCTGACTTTGGTTGCGCCCGATTCCTTGGTCCTTTGCCACGCATGGCAGTCCATGCACTTGTTGAAATTCTTCGTGACCTGGTAGCCCTCGGTCGTGTGCGGGATCAGCGGCGGCTGCTGCACGAAGTCGCGGTCGGACACGCCGTGGTCGCGCTCCTGGTGCGAGGCCGTGGGTGGATTATCCCGGGTGAGCGGTGTCCCGCCACGCAGACCCTGCACCTTCACGGTCTCGCTGGCAGCCTTGTTGGTCGGTTTGGTCGGTTTGGCCGGGTTTGCCTCGGCAGGCAGGATCGCCAGGGTCATGACCGCAACCAGTGCCAATGCGGCGGCGAGCAGATGCATGGCTCTCATGATCAGTCCTTTCTAGTGTCGAATCGGTGGGTGAAGGTGAAGACATCGGGGCCGCAGACATCAATGCAGCGGCCACAGTTGGTACAAGCGGAATCGAAGATGACCGGACCTGCACCATCCTTGGACTTGAGCGGGCCCACGATGACCTGCGGCTCCGGGCAGACGGCATAACAGTCCGCGCAATCGTTGCAGCGGCTGCGCTGGCGTGCAGAGATGCGGATCACGCTTTTGGTGCCGATCAGCGCATAGGCTGCACCCATCGGGCAGACATGACCGCACCAGCCGCGTGGCGCGATGAGGAGATCAAACAGGAACACCGCAGCCAGGGCACCCCACGCGGTCATGCCACCGAAGATGATGGCGCGTTGTGTCAGCGAGACCGGGTTCACGCTCTCCCACACCACGGTGCCGGTGAGACCCGAAGCCAGCAGCAGCACACCGAGCAGCCAGTAGCGCAGTGCGGCATCGGGTGTGCGCCCGGACGTGATCCTGAAACGGCGGCGCAGCCATGACGCAGCATCCGTCACGACATTGACCGGACATACCCAGCTGCAGAACACGCGTCCACCGACAAAGGCATAGAACGCGATGACGAAGGCGGCACCGACGAGGGCGGCGGTCTCGGGCAGGTGGCGCGCGGCAATGGACTGTGCCAGCACGAACGGGTCGGTGAGCGGCAGCGTGTTCAGGGTCAGGCTGGATGACAGGTTGCCCTTCACGATCCAGATGCCGGCGAGCGGGCCCAGCAGGAAGAGGCCGAGGATGGCCGCTTGCGACAGTCGGCGCAACAGCAGAAATCGGTGCGCACGCCACCAGCCCTTTTCGTCGACCGCGCTGCCGGGGAGGATGGCCGTGCTCATTTGCCGCCTTTCGGCGTGACAGCGGGGTAGGCGTCCTTGCCGCTGCGCAGTGGCGCGAGATCGCCCGGTACGGGTTGCTCGGGGAGATTCTGGATCGGCTGTTCGAACCGCGGACGGCCGCTCTGATTGCCGACGTCCCAGCCGATGCGATAGTGGTGCCCCAGTTCGCCCCGGGCGATATGCGCGGGCAGCACCTTGATGGCGGCCTGCTCCAGGACACAGCTCTTCTCGCATTTGCCGCAGCCGGTGCAGGCGTCCGCATGAACCGTCGGCAGCAGCAGCGCATGGCGGTCGCTGCGCGGATTGCTCACCTTCTCCAACGTGATGGCCTTGTCGATGACCGGGCAGACGCGATAGCAGACGTCACAGCGCAGCCCGAGAAAGTTGAGGCAGTTCTCATGGTCGATGAGGACCGCAATGCCCATCTTCGCCTTGTTGATGTCCTGCAGGGCCGGATCGAGCGCGCCGGTGGGACAAGCCTTTACGCAGGGGATGTTCTCGCACATCTCGCAGGGGATTTCGCGCGCCTCGAAGTAGGGCGTTCCGATGGCAATGCCGCTGGAGAGCCCGTCGCCCCACGCGGCGAGCTTCAGGTTTTGCGGCGGACAGTCGCGCACACACAGCCCGCAGCGGATGCAGGCGGACTGGAAATCCCGCTCGGCGATTGCGCCAGGCGGTCGAAGGGTCTGTGCCGGTCTCGCTGACACGCTTCGGCCGGCAAGCAACGCGCCGCCAGTGAGGAGGCACGCGCTGGCCGCGCCTGCAGCGCTTTTCAGCAGTGTGCGTTTGGAATAGTCCATGACGTGTGGTGCCGTTGCGGGCAGCGAGTCGGGTCAGCTCAGGCCTTGGTCACTTTGCACGCGCACTTCTTGAAGTCTGTTTCCTTCGAAATGGGACAGGTCGCATCCAGGGTCAGCTTGTTGATCAGCCGGCCCTCATCGAAGAAGGGCACAAACACCATGCCGCGCGGCAGCTTGTTCCGGCCTTTCGTCTCGACGTGGGCGGTGATCTCGCCGCGGCGCGACGCGATCTTGATGGTCATGCCGCGTTGCAGGCCGCGATCCTTGGCGTCATCGGGATGCATGAACACGACCGCTTCCGGCACGGCGCGATGCAGCTCGCTGACGCGCCGCGTCATCGAGCCGGTGTGCCAGTGTTCCAGCACACGGCCCGTGCAGAGCCACAGATCGAACTCCTTGTCCGGCGCCTCGGCAGCAGGCTGATAGGGCAGCGCAAAGATATTGGCCTTGCCATCCTTGTTGCCGTAGAAACGGATGCCCTCACCTTTCTTCACATACGGGTCATAGCCCTCGCGGAAGCGCCACAGCGTCTCCTTGCCGTCCACCACGGGCCAGCGCAGGCCGCGCACCTCGTGGTAGGTATCGAATGGGGCGAGATCGTGGGCGTGACCGCGGCCGAACTCGGCGTATTCCTCGAACAGCCCCTTCTGCACGTAGAAGCCGAATGCCTTGCTCTCGTCGTTGTTGTAGCCCTTGATGTACTTGCTGTTGACCTTGGTGAGGTCGCCCATCGGATACTTGTTCACCTTGCCGTTCTTGAACAGCACATCGAAGAGAGTCTTGCCCTTGTACTCCGGCTTCTTGGCCAGGAGCTCTGCAGGCCACACCTCTTCCATCTTGAAGCGCTTGGCGAACTCGATGTACTGCCACAGATCCGACCGCGACTGGCCGGGTGCCGCCACCTGCTGGCGCCAGAACTGCGTGCGGCGCTCCGCGTTGCCGTAGGCACCTTCCTTTTCCACCCACATCGAGGAGGGCAGGATGAGGTCGGCGGCCATGGCACTCACGGTTGGGTACGCATCGCTTACCACGATGAACGTGGCAGGGTTCCGCCAGCCGGGCAGGATCTCGCCGTTGATGTTCGGTCCGGCCTGCATGTTGTTGGTGGTCGATGTCCAGTAGCACTTCAGCTTGCCATCCTTCAGGGCGCGGCTTTGCGCCACGGCGTGCAGGCCGATCTTGTCGTTCAGCGTGCCTGGCGGGAGCTGCCAGATCTCCTCGGTATGCTTGCGATGCTCCGGATTGGTCACCACCATGTCGGCGGGGAGGCGATGGGAAAAGGTACCCACTTCGCGCGCGGTGCCGCAGGCTGAAGGCTGGCCGGTGAGCGAGAACGGGCTGTTGCCCGGCTGGCTGATCTTGCCCGTTAGCAGGTGGATGTTGTAGACCATGTTGTTGGCCCACGTGCCGCGCGTGTGCTGGTTGAAGCCCATGGTCCAGAGCGACATGACCTTCGTCTTGGGGTCGGCGTAAATTTTCGCCAGCTCCTCGAGTTGCTTTACCGGCACGCCCGAGAGCTTGCTTACCTTTTCGGCGGTGTACTCCGACACGAACTTGGCAAACTCGTCAAAACTGCTCGGCTTTGAATCGTTGGGGTTGCCCTTGGGCTTGCCATCCGCGCCTGGATAGCCGTTACTCTTGGCATCCTTCTCCAGCACGTGCGCCGGACGCAGACCGTAGCCGATGTCGTCCGCGCCAATCTTGAAGTTGACATGCTTCTTCACGAAGTCCATGTCCACCTTCTTGTTGCTGATGAGGTAATGGGCGATGTAGTTGAGGATGGCGAGGTCGGTCTGTGGGGCGAAGATCATGCCCTGGTCAGCCAGATCGAATGAGCGGTGTTCGAAGGTCGACAGCACCACCACCTTGCAGTTGGGATTCGACAGGCGGCGGTCAGTAATGCGGCTCCACAGTACGGGATGCATCTCCGCCATGTTGCTACCCCAGAGCACAAAGGCATCGGCCTGCTCGATGTCGTCATAGCAGCCCATGGGCTCGTCGATGCCGAAGCTGCGCATGAAGCCCGCCACGGCGCTTGCCATGCAGTGGCGCGCGTTCGGATCGAGATTGTTGGAGCGAAATCCTGCCTTCCACAACTTGGCAGCGGCATAGCCTTCCCAGATGGTCCACTGGCCGGAGCCGAACATGCCCACGGAGGCAGGGCCGTCCTTCTTCAAGGCTTCCTTCCACTTCAGCGCCATGAGGTCGAATGCCTCGTCCCAGCTCACCGGAACGAATTCGCCTGACTTGTCGTACTTGCCGTCTTTCTTGCGCAGGAGCGGCGTGGTGAGTCGATCCTTGCCATACATGATCTTGGACAGAAAGTAGCCCTTGATGCAGTTGAGGCCGCGATTGACCGGGGCTTCCGGGTCGCCCTGTGTTGCCACCACCCGTTCGTTCTGTACGCCCACCATCACCGCACAGCCGGTGCCACAGAAGCGGCAGGGTGCCTTGTCCCAGCGGATGGCGACATCGGCTGCGGTTTTGGCCGCTTTGTCCTGGGCTTGGCCCGAGACAGGGATGCCTGCTGCTGCCGCGCTGGCCAAAAGCGCCTGGGTCTTCAGAAAGTCACGACGATTCTCGTTCATGGGAGGTTCTCCTTGTCGGTGCATGCGGGCACCGGGTGGACGGATTCAAGGCGGGTGGAAAAGGCTGCTGCGGGCAGTTCATGGCCACTGGGGAGGACGGCAGCAGCGATGGGCGCGCCATGGTTGACGGCATGCCGGCCAGGCTTTCCGCGCCATGCGCGGTAGTCGCTCATGTCGCCCTCGCCCAATGCCGGTGCATCGGGTCCCGAATATTCGTAGACGAGGGAGGTGCTCAGCACATCGGGCCACATCGCCATGTCGGCCAGCGCGGTGGCGGCACTGTGCAGGGCACCGTTGAACTCAACGTCCTCCATGACGAGGACTACACGGCCGTCGCCTGGGTTGAGTGCGATGTCCACGCCAGGTATCCCGGTAAGCCGGCCCAGGACTTTCGCTAATCTGTCGGGATGCGTTCGCAGTACTGCACCTAATATGCTCATACACCGCCGCCCAGCTCAATGTTGGTGCGTTCTTTATCCATGCCGGGAGGTTAGTGCACCAAGTTGCGGCGGTATTGACAAAGATCAAACGAACGTCAACCCATGCGCCTAGCCTTGGAAGTCATCTATGGACCAAAGCCGCCGTTCCTTCCTTCGTGGCAAGACACGTCCTGCTACCGCAGCGCTACGGCCGCCTTGGGCGCTGGTGCCGGACGACGAGTTTCTGTCGCGATGCACTCGCTGCGGCGAGTGCTCCACTGCCTGTCCGCGTGGTGTGATTCGTATTGCAGACGGTGGATACCCGGAAATCAACTTTGCCGAGGCGGGATGCAGCCTGTGCGGTGACTGTGCCAGAAGCTGCGAGCCCGGTGCGCTGGATCCGGGATTGCGCACGGTGGCCTTCGCCTGGAAAGTGGCGGTGTCACCAAGCTGCCTCAATCAAAAGGGCGTGGAGTGTCGAATCTGCGGTGACGCCTGTGACGCTCGCGCGTTGCAATTCCAGCCCATGCCGGGTGGCATTGCGCGACTGAGCGTAAAGGTCGATGAGTGCACCGGCTGCGGAGAGTGCTTGGCGATATGTCCTGTGCAGGCATTGGGCATTGTCAGGTAGGTGATGCAAGTGCTGACAGGTGGCTGTGAGGCGACAAGCCTTCGGTCAGCCTCTGCGAATACGAGCCCTCGAAATTCGTTCGGCGAATTCTTGAGCTCGTTTGGACGTGTACGAGCTGGCAGCTCTGCTGCCGTTTACCCAGACGGCCGCTTTCGTGATGCAAAATTTTCCTTGAGACCTCCCCGCGCGCTTGATGCGAATCCACCACCGCTCTACGCGGCAGATATGTCTTCACCGGGTTTGGTCGGCGTCAAAGCCGCGCTGTTGCCGGGATTTAGATGGTGGCTATCGAATTTTCAACCACAGCAAGTGAAAAGCACTATGGCGACGAAAGCAGCCTGCATGTCCGTGATGCTCGCGCCGCACTGGCAGCGTCCGCAGCGATGGCGCAAGACGGCGTCTGGGTGGTACGTGTTCGTGCCCTCAACATGAATCGACAATGGCAACATGCCGGGGGTCACGGGTGCAAAAAAAAGGCCGTGAATGACGAGAATCTCCCCGAGATCGATTTTGACTATCAGACCAGCAAGAACGTCCCGGCCGAGCTCGTGCTCAGGTTGGCATCGGCTGGCGGTTCCGAGCATGTGGCTTTTCCAGAACTGACTGACTGATCGGATCCTCCCCCTGGTCAGGTGCGTCATGCGGGCCACGGCCAATGTTCTCGGTCGTGGCCCGATTTTTCCCCGCCCGGTGCGACCCGCATATCGGGGACTCATCGTGGGCTTTGGCGCATTCATCGCACAGGCATTGCAGGCGAGCCGAGCGCGCGGCATATTTCGGTTGTCGCCCAAACCGGATGCCTGTCATGCAAAGTACTTTCCGCTCGCTCGCTCGCTTCACTCGTTTCTCGGCGCTTCTGTTTGCCGCCTCGGTTGCGGGCTTGGCACACGCCGCGCTGCCGACAGACGCGGAAGCGCGAGCCATCCTGCAAAAGCAGCTCATCGACTCGAAGCTCGTCAAGGGTGCCGCACTGGCACTGGTCGATGCGCGTGGCATTCGCGTCGTCACGGTTGGCGAGGCCCGTGAAGGCGTTGCGCTCACCCCGGATAGCGTCTTTGAAATTGGCAGCGTGACCAAGACTTTCGCCGGTCTCCTCCTGGCGATTGCCGATGAGAAGGGCGAGGCGAAGCTGGATGATGCCGTCGAGAAGTTTCTCCCCGAAGGAGTGAGGCTGCGGGACAGCAAGGGTTTCCCGATCCGCCTGGTGGACCTTGCCACGCACCGCTCCGGGCTGCCGCGTCTGGCCCCCAACATGCAGTCGCGTGATCCCAGGATTCCCTACGCGGACTACACGGATCGCGATCTGCTGGACTTCATCAAGACTTTCACGGCTACACGTCCGCGCGATGACAAGTTTGAGTACTCCAATATCGGCACGGGCCTGCTCGGCACTGTGCTCACACGCGCTGCCAAGGCCGAGAGCTTCGGTGCGTTGCTGCAATCGCGAATATTCGCACCGCTCGGCATGGCGTCCACCACGACGGATCCCGGAAAATTTGCCGATCGCATGACCCAGCCGCATGACAGCAATGGCCGACCCACACCGGCGTGGACCATGCCCTCGCCGCATGCTGCGGCCGGTGCCATCCGCTCGACAGCGGGTGACATGGGCCGGTACGTCGAAGCCGTCGCGGGCTTGAAGGATTCGGCGCTCGCGAAAGCGGCTGCGTTGGCGACAACACCGCGTGCCGAAGGCATGGGCCGCATCAATCCCATTGGGCTCGCCTGGATTCAGGTGCCCTTCAATGAGCGCGCGCTGGCCCATCACGATGGCGCGACGTTTGGCTCTTCCGCATCCTTGTTTGTGGATCGAAGCACGAAGGAAGGTGTGTTTCTCGTCACCAACGGTTCCACTCGCCTCTTCGACATTGCGTTGCACCTGCTCGACCGGCGGCACGACATTACGCCGCGTGTGTTTCCGAAGACGGTTGCCGTGTCAGCCGGAACACTGGCGCGCCATACGGGGACCTATCGTCTGAACGACCGCATGAATATCACGATCCGGTTGTTGGGTGACAAGCTGCTCGCGCAAGCGACCGGGCAGGGTGAGTTCGAGATCTTCGCCGAGTCGGACACCCGGTTCTTCGCCAAGGTGGCGCCGATCGCGATCACGTTTGGAGAGCCGGGCCACGACGGCAAATCAACCCAGTTTGTCTTCGAACAGAGTGGCATGAAGCATACGGTTCGGCGCATCGAGTAGCGGGTCGCATCGGTACGGGACGGTGCCGGGCTCTCCCGGGGTTCTCCTTCCCCCTGACTCCGGTTGAGGGTTGGCAGCAGTTTTCGTTGTCATCAATCCATGCGAATATTCGCAGGGCGTGCGGACTCCCCGCTTTCCCGGTGTCTGCAGTCGCGTGCAGCTATCCACTGATGCCATTCCCCACTCTCGCCGGAGTCCGACGATGCCGACCCGTTCGCCAAATCATCTTTCCAGCCCCGATCTCTTTGACTATGTCCGAACCTTGGAGCGAGAGACCGCGGGCTGGCCCGCGCCAATGCGCCGACGCCGCTTCATGCAGGCTGCACTTGCTCTGACTGCTGGCGGCATTGTTGCCGCCACGCGGAGTGGTTCTGCGTTGGCACAGGCGGCCGGGCCAAGGTTCTCCGGCTATCCCTTCTCCCTCGGTGTCGCCTCCGGTGCGCCGCGGCATGACAGCGTCGTGTTGTGGACCCGCCTGATCCCGGAGCCCCTCAATACCAGCGGCGATGGGGGCATACCGCCGGATCGCATCAGCGTGAATTGGGAAGTGGCCGAAGACGAGCAGTTCAAGAAGATTGTGCGCAAGGGAACACATCGGGCGATTCCCGAGCTCGCCTACAGCGTTCATGCCGAAGTTCTGGGGCTGGAGCCCGGCCAGTGGTACTTCTATCGTTTCATGGCCGGCAACGAAGTAAGCCCGGTTGGCCGCACCCGTACCGCCGGCGTGAAGGAGGAAAAGCTCCGCTTCGCCTTCGCCAGCTGCCAGAACTACGAGCAGGGTTTCTTCACCGCCTATCGCCACATGCTGAAGGACAACGTGGATCTGGTGGCCTTTCTGGGCGACTACATCTACGAGTCCAACTGGGGCAGCAATCTGGTTCGCCGCCACGCGGGGCCGGAGACGGAAACCCTGAACCAGTACCGCTTGCGCCATGCGCAATACAAGACCGATCCGGACCTCAAGGCCATGCATGCGGCCGCGCCGTGGATCGTGACCTGGGACGATCACGAAGTCGACAACGACTACGCCGACGACCAGTCGGAACATCTCGATCCACGTTTTCTGCTTCGCCGGGCAGCGGCATACCAGGCCTACTACGAGCACATGCCGCTGGCGATGTCGGCACTGCCGCGCGGGCCGAACATGCGCCTTTACGACCGGTTCAGCTTCGGCACACTGGCCGAGTTCCATGTGCTGGACGACCGCCAGTACCGTGCGTATCAGGCGTGCCCGCGGCCGGGCATGGGCGGCAGCAATACCGTCGAGAATTGCAGCGAACGCCTGTCGCCTGGCCGCTCCATGCTCGGCACTGCGCAGGAGCAATGGCTGGAAAATGGGCTCTCGCAGTCGCGCGCGGTGTGGAATGTGCTGGCGCAGCAGACACTCGTGTCCCAGTGGAATCAGAAGTCCGGCGCGCAATCGCTCTGGACCGACGGCTGGGATGGCTATCCGGTCGCACGAAAGCGGCTGCTGGATTACCTCACGGCGCGCAAAGTCGCCAACCCGGTGTTCATCGGGGGCGATGTCCACAGCCACTACGTGAGCAACGTCAAGGCGAACTTCGATGATCCACGCTCGGCCGCTGTCGCGAGCGAGTTTGTGGGCACATCGATCACCTCCGAATCCTGGCCGCAGGACCGGATCGACGCCATGAAACCGAACAATCCGCATGTGCTGCTGGCCGACGGGACCCGGCGTGGTTACGCACTCGTAGAGGTCACGTCGAAGACGCTGACTGCAAGGATGCGCCAGATAGACAGCGAGAAGACGCGCGACAGCAAGCTCGCCGGATCGCAGGACTATGTTGTCGAGGCGGGCCGCGCTGAAGTCAGAAAGGCCTGAATGCCATTGTCCTGGCAATCCGGCGTGTCCGGTTCCGCAGTCAGGCTGAAGCTCACGCCCGGCTGCGGTATGCTCGCGGCATTCCAACAGCGGGGTGCACCATGAGCAGAAAGACCGTTGCAGATGAAGACTTGCTCGGGGGGCCTTCCTCCGTGCTGCCATTTCGCGCTGGTTCGGGGTTTTACAATCCGGAGACGGCGAAGGCGTTCTTCAAGGCCTACGGCAAGAAGGCAGAGTTTCCCGCCGGCACCATCCTCTTCCTTGAAAAGGAAAAGTCTAAGAAGAAGAGCATTTTCAAACAGTCCTTCGCCAAGGCGCTGAACACACCGGTCACTGAAGCGTTGTTCGC
Source organism: Betaproteobacteria bacterium (assembly GCA_031394355.1). GTDB lineage: Bacteria > Pseudomonadota > Gammaproteobacteria > Burkholderiales > Usitatibacteraceae > JAEUMY01. Next base: position 46,347 of record JANNSU010000023.1, read on the forward strand.
GCCCAAACGCGTTCATCGCATGTTCTTCCTCGTATCCGGCGAAGTGGCGCTGACCCAGAATGGGCGGCTGTTGCACAAGGCAAAACCGGGAGATGTATTTGGCGAAATGGCCGTGATCAGCGAGCTGCCTGATCCGGAATTCGATGCCGTGCGCAGCGCGTCAGCCGAAGCCACGGAGGACTGTGTTGCGTACTCGCTTGATGGCACCGAGGTGCAGGAGGGTTTGTCCAGGAAGCCTGAGTTCGTGCTCATGTTGCTGTCGGTGATGTTTGAGCGCCTGCGCCTTCTCGCCAACAAGCTCTCCGAGGGCGGTGATGACGAGGATGAAGGATCCAGTCGTCACCGCAGCCGCAAGGCCGAGTCCATTCTCGATCCGGCAATGCTGGAGGCGCTGAAGGACAAGCTGGACATTTCCACTGTCGCCCACTTCCAGGAAGGCAAGAAAATCCTGAAGACCGGCGTGTCGGGCACCACCATGTATATCGTGCTGGAAGGCCAGGTTGCGGTCGCCATCGGCCGCAAGATCGTGGAGAAGATTGAAGCTGGCGGGTTTTTCGGCGAAATGGCGCTGGTGGATCAGCTTCCGCGCACGGCCACGGCGGTTGCGCGTACCGACTGCTCGCTGCTGCCGATCAACCGCGACGCACTGGTGAAGCTGGTCAAGACAGAGCCTGACTTCGGCATGGCGCTCATGCGTTCGGTGGCGCAGCGATTGCAGTACATGAACTCGTTGTTTGGCTGACCGCACGCCGGCGCGCCTTGCGAATATTCGCACTGGAAAGGGTGGCTCTGGCCGCCCTTTCCACTTTTGGTGGGGTCACACCACCGGCACGGCGAAGGATTGCTTGGCACCTGGCCGCGCTGCCAAACCCGCGAGCCAGCGGTTCACGTTTGGATGCGTGTTCTTCTCCAGTGGCAGCGCCTGCCAGCGCCGCGCGGTAAGGCCGGCGGGAATGTCCGCCATGGTGAAGGATTCGCCGTTGAGAAAGGTCGACTTTGCAAGTACCGCATCCAGCAGGGTCAGCCGCTTCTCCGCAATCGGCCGATTGATCTCCACCAGTTTCAGGTCACGTTGCGCCTCGGGCGTACGGATCAATTGCGTGAAGCAGGCACCGATCGAGACATTCAGTGTGGTGGTCTGCCAATCCATCCAGCGGTCGGCGCTGGCGCGCTGCTGCGCGTCCGCCGGGCACAGGGTGCCTAGGCCATGCTTCAGGGCGAGATAGCGCACGATGGCGTTGGATTCCCAGAGTGTGAAGCCGTCGTCCTCGATCATCGGGATGAGCCCATTCGGATTCTTGGCGATGTAGTCCGGCGTGTTGTTGTGGCCGAACTCACGCCCCGCGTCGATGCGTTCGTAGGGAATGCCCAATTCGTCCACGCACCACGCAACTTTCTGCACGTTGATGGAGGTCATGCGGCCCCAGATTTTCAGCATGTTTGCCTGCTCCGATGTGGAAGGTTGAGCAATGATGAGTTTAGTCATACCGGCGAAAGCCGGTATCCAGAAATATGTGATGACCCGCCGCACCCGAACTGGATACCGACTTTCGCCGGAATGATGGCCAATTTGCGGAGAGCGGCAGAAACCAGGCGAATATTCGCAATAACGATCACACCCGCTTCCCGCTGCCCGCCTTCGACGTCACGAACAACAACCCGAACGTCAGCGCCGCGTTGAGGATCATCAGCTCGATACCGATCTGATAGCCCGCAGGATTCGCCGCGAGCCACTTCTGCAACACCAAGCAGATCGACGGCGCCACGATGACTGCAGTCGCCAAAGCCGCGCCGGATCGTATGGCGCGGTCGGTGAACATGCCAAAGCAGAACAGACCCAGCAGCGGGCCATAGGTATAGCCTGCGAGCATGAGGATGGTATTGATGATGGAGCGATCGCCCAGCCACTTGAAGACGAGGCAGAGCAGGAAGAAGACCACCGCAAACACGACATGCGCAGAGAACCGGATGCGGCGACGGGCTGCCTCGTCGAGATCGCCGCGTTTGTCGAAGCCCTTCACGTCGATGCAGTAGGACGACGTCAGCGCGGTGAGTGAGCCGTCCGCCGAGGAGAACGACGCGGCAATCAGCGCGATGAAGAATACGATCTGCACCCACTGCGGCAGATGATCCATCACGATGGCGGAAAATAGCTCGTCACCCCGCGCGATGACCCCGTTCTGCTGTGCGAATACCCACAGCAATGACCCCAGCACGAGGAATGCCAGATTCACCACGATGAGAATGGCGCTGAACACGGCCATGTTCTTCTGCGAGTCCCGCACGTTGGGTACGCTGATGTTCTTCTGCATCATGTCCTGGTCGAGACCCAGCATGGCGACCGCGATGGCGGCGCCACCCAGAATCTGTTTCGCCCAGAAGCCGCCGGACATCGGATCGGTGTTGAAGAGGCCGGTGGTATTGCTCGCTTCCACCATTGCCCAGGCACCGCCGGCCGGTGCCAGCAGGTCGGCGAGATACCAGATGCACACGCCCAATCCGCCCAGCATGAACGTGGTCTGCAAGGTGTCCGTGATGACGATCGTGCGCACACCACCCTGGAAGGTGTAACCCCAGATCATCAGCAGCGTGACTGCAGCCGACACCCAGAAGGGAATACCGGCCGGGCCCGTGACAAGCAGATCCATCACATTCACCACGAGATAGAGCCGCGCCGTCGAGCCCAGCGTGCGTGACACGATGAAGAGCCAGGCCCCGGTTTGATGTGCGGTCACGCCGAAGCGCTTGTCGAGATAGACGTAGATGGACGTGAGCTTGAGCCGGTAGTAAAGCGGCAGCAGCACCAGTGCCACGATGGCGTAGCCGATGACATTGCCCAGCACCACCTGCATGTAGGTGAAGCCCGCTGTGCCCACCGTGCCGGGCACGCTGATGAAGGTGACGCCAGAAAGCGCCGTGCCCACCATGCCGAAGGCGACCAGCATCCAGTTGCTCTGGCGGTTGCCGATGAAAAACGAGTCGTTGTCAGCTCTACGCCCTGCCCACCAGGCGAGCGCCAGCAGGACAAGGAAGTAGGCAAAGATGAGGGAAAGGAAGAAGGCGTGGCGGGACATACGTAGGCGAATATTCGCATGACTCCCTGGTCGAAGCGATCTGGCCTGGTTGAGTAGCGTGGTTAGGGCAACGCCATCACCACCTGCCGCAGATCGGGATCCTCGGGATCGGGCTGCTCGCTGAATCCCAGCCGCTCCATCAAGCTGAGCATCCCCTGATTGTTGTTCGCGACAATGCCGATGATCTCCTTCAAGCCACGGTCGCGGGCGATGTCGCAGAGCGTGCGCATGAGGAGCGAGCCGACGCCTTTTCCCTGCATGTCGTCGGCGACGACGAGGCCGAATTCGCAGGTCTCCCCGTCGACATTCAGCATGTAGCGCGCGACGCCGATGATGCGCTCGCCATCCAGTGCCAGCATCGCCATCTCGCGGTCGTAATCGATCTGGGTGAAGCGGGCGAGCATGGAGGGCGTGAGCTGATGAATGGTCGAGAGGAAGCGGAAGTAGCGCGCCTCGTCCGACAGATTGCGCACAAAGGTCTGCAGCGCATCGGCATCTTCGGGGCGGATGGCGCGCACGGCGAGTGTGGTCCCGTCTTTCAACTGCATATCCTTCGAGAGCCCGGCCGGGTACGGCAGGATGGCCATGTGCGCATAGGGCACGCGCGAGGCAGGCACGGACTTCACCACGGCGCGCGCATCCACCGCCGCCGCGCCGTGTTCATCGATGATGATGGGGTTGATGTCGAGCTCCGATAGTTCTGGCAGCTCGCAGATCATGTCCGACACGCGGAGCAGCAGGGCCTCGACCGACTCCATGGGTACGGCAGGCAGGCCGCGCCATTCGCCCAATACGGCGGCGGAGCGTGCGCGCTCAATGACGCGGCGGGCCAGGAACGGGTTCAGCGGCGGCAGCGCTACCGAGCGGTCGTCGATCACCTCGATCATGGTGCCGCCGGCGCCGAAGGTGATGACCGGCCCGAAGAGCGGGTCCGTGGTCATGCCGACATAAATTTCGCGGCCATGGCGCTTCGTGACCATGCGCTGCAGCGACACGCCGTCAACGCGCGCATCCGGCGAGCGGCGCGAGACTTCCTCGATCATGTCGATGAACACGGCACGCACCTGGTGCGATGTACGCAGGTTGAGCATCACGCCGCCCACATCAGACTTGTGGGGGATATCGGGCGAGTTGATTTTCATCGCAACCGGGAAGCCCAGCTTCTTGGCCAGCGCGACGGCCTGCTCCACGTCGTGCGCGACTTCAGTGGGTGTCACTGGAATACGGAACGCCGCCAGCAGCGCATTGGACTCTGTCTCAGAGAGCACCTGCCGGCCATCTTTGAGAACTGCCTTGATGAGCGCGCGTGCAGCAACCATATCAGGCTGGTCTGCGCTGACCGTGCCTGACAGCGGCGGCGGGGTCTGCATGAGCAACTGCTGATTGCGATAGAACGTCGCGATATTGGCAAATGCATCCACCGCCGCTTCCGGCAAGCGAAAAATGGGCATGCCCGCCGCATTGATTTGCTCGCGGGTGGCACGGGCGCGGGTCTCGCCCATCCAGCAGGCAAAGACAGGCTTCTCCACACCGGGCAGGCGCGCTATGGCAGCATCGGCGATGGCCTGGGTGTCGATGCCGGGCTTTGGCGTCACGACCACCAGCACGCCATCGATCTCCTTGCTCGACGCAACCATCTCGGTCGCTGTGACAAAGTCGGCTGCCCCCGCACTCTCGCCCAAGTCCACGGGATTGGTCGTCACCGCGAACGGCAGCGCCTTGCGAATAGTCGCCTGCAGTGCCGCGCTGAGCGGGGGGATATCCACCTGCCGCAGGTGCGCGTAGTCGGCGGCCAGCACACCGGGGCCGCCGCCATTGCTCACGATGCCAAGGCGATTGCCGCCGGGTTTGTAGCGCGCCGCAAGGCACTTTGCAGCGGAGAAGAGTTGCACGAAACTTTCCACCCGCACAGCACCCGCACGCCGCAGAGCTGCCTCGAACACGTCGTCCCCACCGACCATGGTGCCCGTGTGAGTGAGCGCCGCCCGCTGTCCCGACGGCCGACGGCCAGCCTTGAGCACGATGACAGGCTTGGCGCGAGCCGCCGCCCGCAATGCACTCATGAAGTGGCGGGCGTTACGGATGCCCTCCATATACAAGACGATACTGTGGGTGAGAGTGTCCTGGGCGAGAAAGTCGAGGACATCGGCAAGATCAAGCACCTGCGAACGCCCGGTCGCAACGACTGCAGAAAATTTCACGCCATTGGAATCTGCCCAGTCGAGCATGGCTGCTGTCAATGCGCCGGACTGCGAGATCAGCGCGAGATTGCCCGCCTGCTGCAGCGGCCCGGCAATGCAGGCGTTGAATCCGCTGTGCGGCCGCTGCATGCCGGAAGAGCCGGGGCCCAGGAGCGGAATTCGCAGCTTCGCGGCGAGGCGGGCGATGGCACCGACCTCTGCCTCGACCGGTTCTTCGTCGTACACGATGGCGGCACGCACCTTTAGCTTCGCTGCATGGGTGAGTGCCAGCATCGCGTCGTCATGCGAGCCGGTGATGAGCGCCAAGTCTGCGCGGAGCGGCAGCTCCATGCCCTGATCCTTCGGGTCGCTGCGAAATTTGCTGCCATCGCGGCGTAGCCAGTGCACTGTGCCGGTGAACGGGCCGTCAGCCATTGCCTGCTGCAGGAGGCTGGCCGCGTGATGGTCGGGATGGTGTGGCAAATACGCAACCACGGTATCCGGGTCGAAAAGTGACGAGAGTCGGGGTAGTCTCATGTCGTGAGGTCTCAGGCGTCGACTACGCCGATGAGCACGCCCACATGCGCACCCACGCTGCGGGCGAGGGCGTCGAGCGCGTAGCCGCCTTCGAGTGTGGAGACGATGCGCCCGCTGGCGTGACGTTCCGCCACCTCGACCAGCCGCGCCGTCACCCAGGCGTAGTCGGCATCCACCCAGCCCAGGTTGGCCATGTCGTCCTCGCGATGTGCGTCGAATCCTGCAGAGATCACCAGCAGCTCCGGCTGGAAGGCGTCCAGCGCGGGCAGCCAGCGCTCGGTCACGACCGAGCGCATCAAATCGCCACCCGTGCGCGGCGGCAGCGGCACGTTGACCATGTTGGTGCCTTTCGGCTCGTCACCGAGATAGGGATACAGCGGATGCTGAAAGGTGGAGACCATCAGCACCTCGTCGTCGCCCGCCAGGATGTCCTCGCTGCCGTTGCCATGGTGCACATCGAAGTCGATGAGGGCCACGCGTTTCGCGCCATGCACGCGCTGCGCCTGACGCACGGCGATGGCGGCATTGTTGTAAACACAGAATCCCATGGCGGCATCCCGTTCCGCATGATGGCCCGGCGGACGCACGGCGCAGAAGGCGCGCTGGGTCTCGCCTTTCATCACCAGATCGGCGGCCAGCGTGGCGGCACCGGCCGCATGGCGCGCGGCGGTAAACGTGTGCGGATTCATCAGCGTGTCCGGATCAATCTGATGGTAACCAGACGCCGGCGCCCAATCGCGAATATTCGCAAGGTGGTGCGCAGTGTGGGCGCGCAAAAGCTGCTCGTCCGTGATTTCGGGGGCGGTGTAGGGCGGCATCAGGTCCAGAAAGCCCTTCGCCAACAGGTAGTCCTGGATAGCCGCCAGGCGCTCCGGGCATTCCGGGTGTCCGGGGCCCATTTCGTGACGCATCGAGGAGGGGTGGGTAATGTAGGCGGTGATGCTCATGCTGGTTGACTCCGATTTTCACCCACAATATGCATCCACAACATCCACACACATTGTTCTCCAGCGCTGTGCGGCAAGCGGGAACGGGCCCGCTTGTCTGGCATCAAAGGAGCACGGGTACTTTGCGCCCGCATTGTTTCAATCCGTAAACGACGCAACGCGGGTCTACTCAAGGGGATAATACGCGTCCTGGGTACGCTTCAGCACGGCCCGCCCTGATCTGCACGAATCCGTTCCATGCCGCTGAATTTCTGATTGCCGATGTCCGCTTCCGCAATGCCCCCAGCCGATCAACCTGCCGCGCCATGTGGTGTGCAACCCGGTGTGCAGCCTGGTGCGCAACCCACTGCGCGACCCGCCGCGAGCGCACTGCGCTGGCGCGATGCCCGTTTCTGGGTGTTGTTGCTGCTGTCGATCCTGCTGCACACAACGCTCATTGTCGTGGTGAAGAAAGACCCGCTGGAAACGGGCGAAGCGGCATCGAAGCTGGCCGGGCCGCTGAATGTGCGTATCGCCCCCAAGGCGGAGCCGGTGGAACCCGAGATCACGCCGCCGCCCGCACCGCCCAAGGTGGTGCCGCGCCTCTTCACTTCGCCCCGACGCACGCCTGATCGGCCGGCCCTGCCGCTGCCGCCGCCCGACCCGACGCCGCCTGCGCCGCCCGTGGTGGCTCCCCCGCAGCCGCCGCTGAGCTTCGAGCAGATGGTGGCCGCCCGCCGTGCCCAGCGCGCACCCACCGTGAGCGAACATGCGGCAGCGCGCGCCGAATCGGAGTCGCGCATGGCGGGCAATCGAGCCGATGCCGCCGTGAGTCGTAACCTCGGCACGCTGAAAGAGGATGGCACCAGCGGCGTGTTCGTCGTATTGAACAAGGGATCGCGCTATGGCACCTTCCAGTTCCGTGGCTGGAAGCGCGAGGACCGCAACAACTGGCGCGAAACCATCGAAGTCGATGCCGGCAACGGCGGGGATGTCGAGCTCGCCATCGTGCGCCGCATGATCGAGCTTATCCGCGGCCACTATCAAGGCAATTTCAACTGGGAGTCGCACCGCCTCGGCCGCGTGATTCCGCTGTCCGCGCGGGTGGAGGACCAGGCCGGGCTGGAAGCGTTCATGCTGCAGGAGTTTTTCAAGGACCGCTGAATGCGGCTGTGGCTTTGTCCGCTCGAACAGGCGGTCGGTCGCATGGCAGGATTGTCGTAACGGTCTCGTGGCATCATCCTGCCCGAAGCATTTTCGCAACACCCGAACCCCGAACCCCGATCCCCTATCTCCTATCCCCCAAAAAGGACCCCACCATGGCCATGGATGTCATTGATTACACCGTGCACGGCGACGACATGCAGTACGTCGATATTGTGCTCGACCCGAGCGAGGCCGTTGTGGCCGAGGCAGGCGGGCTCATGTACCTGGAAGCTGGTATCGAGATGGACACCATCTTCGGTGACGGCTCGGAGCAGCAAGGTGGCGGCCTCTTTGGCAAGCTGCTCGGTGCGGGCAAGCGTCTGGTCACCGGCGAGTCGCTCTTCATGACTGTGTACCAGAACAAGTCCAACGAGCGGCGTTCGCTCGCGTTTGCCGCACCGTACCCCGGCAAGATCGTGCCGCTGGATCTCGCCAAGCTGGGCGGTGAATTCCATGTGCAGAAGGATTCGTTCCTCTGTGGCGCCAAGGGTGTCGCCATCGGCATCGCGTTCCAGCGCAAGATCGGCACCGGTCTCTTTGGCGGCGAAGGCTTCATCATGCAGAAGCTCACCGGCGACGGACTCGCGTTTGCCCATGCCGGCGGCACGCTCATGGAGCGCGAGCTGAAGGCGGGCGAGCAACTGCGCATCGACACCGGCTGTGTGGTCGGCTATCAGCCCAGCGTCACTTTCGACGTGCAGTACGTCGGCAAACTCAAGACCGCGCTCTTCGGCGGCGAGGGACTCTTCTTCGCCGTGCTCACCGGCCCCGGAAAGATCATCCTGCAATCGCTGCCGTTCTCGCGCCTCGCCGGGCGAATATTCGCAGCGGCGCCGCAGGGTGGCGGCAAGGCGCAGGGTGAGGGGTCAGTGCTGGGCGGGTTGGGGAACATACTCGACGGGGACAACTGATAGGGAAGCACAAAGCCCGTCATACCGGCGAAGGCCAGTATCCAGTCTTGATCGTCGACATGATGCGGGCTGGCATGGATACCGGCTTTCGCCGGTATGACGATCTACGCAGCGTGTATCCCGGATGTAGCAAATTGGAATCCGGGCACGACACCACAACTGCGCGGGTTGCGGCTGGCCCGCGCAAATGGTTGAATGAGTCATGAACAAACGAGTGACTGTCGTGCTGAAGATGGATGCGGACGTTTCAGCGATGCTGCGTCGCGCATCCAGTATTACTGGCAAGTCTGCCGATGACCTCGTCGACGAGGCCGTGCGCGCGTGGATTGCCGCTCACCCTGACGAAGCAGGCACTTCAAAGGTTGAGCGCGCATTTCAGGACAGTCTTGTTCAGTTTGACGAACTCTACCGCCGTCTCGCCAAGTGACTGACGTTGCCGATCCTGTGGCGCAGGATATCCTCGCCGCCGCCCAACATCTCGCCCAAGGCAACCTGGTGGCCCTGCCCACCGAAACCGTCTACGGCCTCGGTGCGGATGCAGGCAATGAAACGGCCGTTGCAAAGATCTTCAAGGCCAAGGGCAGGCCGTCGGACCATCCGCTCATCGTGCATGTGGCGCGCGATGCGGATCTCGCCGACTTCACCCGGGATCTGCCCGTCGCTGCGGAGAAGCTCATCGAGGCCTTCTGGCCCGGCCCGCTCACGCTGATCCTCCGCAAATCCTCGCGTATTCCGGATGTGGTCACTGGCGGGCAGGATTCTGTCGGCCTGCGCTGTCCCGCCCACCCGCTGGCGCAGGCGCTGCTGTCAGAGTTCGCCCGGATCGGCTCCGGCATTGTCGCCGCACCGTCTGCCAACAAGTTCGGTCACGTCTCACCCACCACGGCGGAGCATGTGAAGAGCGAATTCGGCGCGGCCGTGGGCAAGAGCATTCTGTTGCTCGATGGCGGGCCGTGCGACGTCGGCATCGAGTCGACCATCCTCGATCTGAGCGGCAGTGCGCCAGTATTGCTTCGCCCCGGTGCCATCACGCCAGCGCAGATCGCCGACATCATCGGCGTGAAGCCCAAGACCCGTGCGCAAGCCGAGAACACTGGCCCCGTGACGCGCGCCTCCGGTGATCTCGCGTCGCACTACGCGCCGCGCACACCGCTGAAGCTGGTGCCGCCGACACAATTGAAGAAGGAAGTGGATGCGCTCCTGGAAAGCGGCAAGCGCGCTGCCGTGCTGGCGCTCACCACGCAGGCCGATGCCAATGTGTCACCCCCGGGTGTCGGTGTGCGTGCCGCGCGTCGGCTGGTGTGGATCACTGCGCCGTCGAATGCCGAGGAATACGCGCGCGATCTCTATGCCAATCTGCGTACGCTCGATGCCGCGGGTGCGGCGATGATTTTTGCGGAGTCACTGCCTGCGGCGAAGGCGTGGGAGGCGGTGCGGGATCGGATCACGCGGGCGGCGGTGAAGGGGTAGATCTATGTCGTTCATGGCGGCCGCGTTGGGAAGGCTCAAGGCGGCTTCGGTGCCGTTAGCATGTCTTGGCATCGCGGTAGCTTTGGACAGGCTCGTTGTCTGGCCCGACTTTCCGCGCGGAACAGTATTGGTGGCTTTTGTTTTTCTCTGTGGTGTTGGAGCGGCCGGTGTTTCATTGCTGTGGCCCGCCCGCGCCGGGATGCCAGCGCCAAGTCGATGGCGCAGATTGGTCTTTTTTGTTGTGACTGCGGCAACCCTGTACTTCGCGATTTTCTGGGCAACGGTGAAACACTAGTTTGCTTGCGAATATTCGCAAGCAGTACCCACTCAAGTCAGAGCTTCCATGTCGCCAACCAAACGTGCGCTTCTCGTTCTCTTTGCGGAGTTCGTGCCATGGATTGGCACGGCGCTTGGGTTGGTCCTCGCAGGTGCGATCTGGCATCTCATCGGTGATCGCGAATGGCGCATTCCACTTGTGGCGTCAGTGTGTATCGGCGTATCGCTGGCTTCGTACTGGTGGGCGTTCAAGTTGGCGCCAGAGTGGATTCGTTCTGCCGAGACAGATGATTACGATACTTCCAACTCGACTTATGAGGCCATCGTTGTTCAGCAATCTGGGCAGCCCAGGGCAGCGAAGCCTCCGCTCAAATCACCCGCTTCCGAATCTGCGTCACCACAATCTCTGCAACCACCACCACGCCCAGAATCGCCAGCAGGCACATCGCCACGCGATTCCACTGGAACAGGTTGAGGGCGGTATCCAGCGCGAGACCGATGCCGCCTGCACCGACCAGGCCCAGCACGGCAGATTCACGCACGTTGATGTCCCAGCGGAAGAGCACGATGGCGACGAACGACGGCTTCACTTGCGGCCAGTAGCCCTTGAGAATGACGGACATGAGCGGTGCGCCGGTTGCGGTGAGTGCCTCGATGCTGCCCTTGTTGGATTCCTCCAGCGCTTCGCCGAGGAGCTTGCCGGTGAAGCCGATGGAGTGGAACGCGATGGCCAGCGTGCCCGCCAATGCGCCGGGGCCGAACACCGCGACGAAGAAGAGTGCCCAGATGAGCGTGTTGACCGAGCGGCAGGCGACGAGGATGAATTTGGCCGCGTAGTTGAGCCACGGTACTGGCGTCACGTTGGCGGCCGCCAGAAAGCCGATCGGCACGGCCATGATCACGGCCAGGATGGTGCCCAGTGTGGCGATGTGCAGCGTGTCGAGCAATGCGGCGTGAATGCCCTCGGGGTAGTGGTCGAACGCGATGGGCCACATGCGCTTCAGCATGTCTGCCATCTGCTCCGGCGCATCGACGATGAACTCCGGAATGATCTGCACCGTCCGCGCCGAGGCGAAGACTGCGGCCACGATTGCGAAATAGACGATGAAGCGGCCGATGCGTTGCGCAGGTGTAAAGCGCGTCCACTCACGCTCTGCGATGGCGTCCGGACCCGTCATGCGAATATTCGCTTGATACGGACGGTAAGCACCTCGCCGATCATGATGAGCGCGATGATGGTGAGGACGATGGTGCAGACGAAGTCGTAGTCGAAGCGCTGGAAGGCCGCGAACAGCGTGCCGCCGATGCCGCCCGCGCCGACGATGCCCACCATGGTGGAGTTGCGCACGTTGGCGTCGGTCTCATAGGCGACGAAGCCCATGAAGCGTGAAAATACCTGCGGCAGCACGGCGTAGAGCACGACGCTCATGAAGGGTGCGCCGGTGGCTCGCACTGCCTCCACCTGCTTCAGCGAAATCTCCTCGATGGCCTCGGTGAAGAGCTTGCCCACGAAGCCGACTGAAGCAACCGTGAGCGCCAGAATGCCCGCCAGCGCGCCGAAGCCCACCGCCTTCACGAAGATGATGGCCACGATGACGGGGTGGAAGGAGCGGCACAGCACCATGATCATGCGCGATGGCCAGGTGAGCCAGACCGGCATGAGATTGCGCGCGGCCATGAGCGACAGCGGGAGCGAGATGATCACGCCGAACAGCGAGGCCAGAACGGCGATCTGCAGGCTCTCGGTCATGCCCTTGATGAGCAGCGCCATGCGCTCGGTGTTGGGCGGGAAGAGACGCGAGATGAACTTGGCGCCATGCTCCAGGCCGATGAGGAACCGCTCGAAGGTGAAATCGAGATGCGACACCGCATAGAACACGTAGGCCGCGAAGATCAGCCAGCCGGCGCGTGCCCACCAATTGACAGGAAACGCCTGTCGTGCGGCCGCGCTCATTCCATCCAGTCCTCGCCACCGTAAATGGTGGCCAGATGTTCGTCGGTGATGGCATCGGGCGGGCCGTCGAACACCACGCTGCCGCCAGCCATGCCGACGATGCGCTGGGCGAACCGCTTGGCGAGGCCAACGTTGTGGATGTTGACGATGACGGGAAAGCCGTGCCGGTCGGACAGATCACGCATGAGACTCATGATCTCCACCGATGTCTTGGGGTCCAGCGACGAGGTCGGCTCGTCAGCCAGCAAGAGTTTGGGCTGTTGCATCATGGCGCGGGATATGCCGACGCGTTGACGCTGGCCGCCGGACAGCGCGTCGGCGCGCTGCTGGGCGAAGCCTGCGAGTCCGACCGTGTCCAGCAGCGAATACGCACGCTCGATGTCCTCGGCCGGAAAGCGGCGCAGCCACGCATCGAACGGCGACATATAGCCCAGGCGGCCGGAGAGCACGTTCTCCATCACCGTGAGCCGCTCCACGAGGTTGTATTCCTGGAACACCATGCCTATCGAGCGCCGCGCGAGACGCAGCTCGCCGCGGGATAGCTTGGTGAGATCGCGACCCTCCAGCAGGATTTCGCCGGCGGTGGGCTCAACGAGTCGGTTTATGCAGCGGATCAGCGTGGACTTGCCTGTGCCCGACGGGCCGATCACTGCGGTGATACCCGTGTTGCCGAAATCGAGATTGATGTCACGCAGCACGGGCTTGCCGGCAACGTAGGACTTGGACAGATGCTTGATGGACAGCGTGGCGGTCATGAGACTTTCACCGGGAGCGTACAGGGAGCCTGAAAACTACAACAGCGGCATGAACTACAGCGGCGGCATGAACGACAACGGCGGCAGGAACAACAACGGCGGCAGGAACAACAACGGCGGTAATAGCGTCCCGCCGTCGTCGTGCTACCTGGAATGATTACTTCTTCGCTGCAGCAGCTTTGGCACGGGCCTCGGCCTCGCGCTTGGCTTCCTTCTCGTAGGCGGCGCTGTTGAACTTGTCGCCGCCAGCTTCTGCCACGTCACGCACCACGGCCCAGTGCTGCTTGTAGTTGATGGGGAAGAAGCGATCGGCATTGTCGAAGGCTTTCTTCATGTCTTCCGGGAAGCGGTAGTCGTAGAAGCACTTCACCAATCTGTCGCGCAGCGTCGGCTCCAGATCGTGGGCATGGGCGAACGAGGACGTCGGGAACTTGGTGCTGCGATAGATCACGCGGAAGTCTTCCTCTTTCACCTGGCCGCGGCGGGCCATGCGCTCATACACATCCGAGGCGACAGCGGCACCGTCATAGTCGCCGGTGTTCACGCCCAATACTGACTGGTCATGCTTGCCGGAGAAGAGGATGGTGTAGTCCTTGCCCGGTGCCAGACCTTCCTTGGGGAAGAGCGCCAAAGGGGCCATGTGGCCGGAGTTGGATGACGGCGAGGTGTGGGCGAACTTCTTGCCCTTCAAGTCGGCGAGCTTCTGGTACGGGCTCGACTTCTTCACGATCACGATGAGGTTGTAACCCTGAAAATCCTTCTCATACCCCTTGATCGCGAAAGGCACTGCGCCAGCAATGTTCACCGCGAAGGCGGTGGGGCCGGTGGAAAATCCGCCCACGTGCAGGCGGCCAGAGCGCATGGCTTCGATTTCAGCTGCGTTGGACTGCACCTGGAAGAACACCACTTTCTTGCTCGTGCACTGTGCGAGGTACTCCGTGAAGGGCTTGAAGATGTTCTCGTACACGGCGGGGTCTTCGACGGGGGTGTAGGTGAACACCAGGGTAGACGGGTTCTTGAGCTTCTTGGCGTCCTTGGGTGTGTCGGCGACCAGGTCGCCGTTTTCATCGCAGTACAGGTTGTCCAGGTCGCCGCGGCTCTTGCAGGCGTCCTGGGCGAATGCAGTCGTGGCGAAACAGGTAACCAGAAAGCCGGCAAGAAGGGAAACCCGGAGCCGGGCTGTCAGGGATTTCATCGCATTTCTCCTCAGATTTTGGAAAAGTCAGTCTCGGGGCCGACTTTGAGTGGCGAGTATTACAGTTTCGCTACGACTTTTCCAGTTGCGGTTGCGGCCATGCCCGCTCGGTGAAGCGCAGTCCGCCATCGGTCTGCATGATCAGCAGTGATGAGGAGCGGGTGCCGTACTCATCACCTTTGATCAACGCCGGGGAGAGTCGACGCTCCCAGTCGAGGCCCACGCCGGTATCGGGCAACGCCTCATCGGGTGCCGCCGCGTCGTCGGCAAGCAGTGCCCAGAGTGCAGTGTCTTCGGCATTGGCGTCCAGCGCGGCAGCGAGGCGATCCTTGGCGCGCACGACCTTCGGCCAGGGCTCGTCGAGCAGGCCATTGGATAGACCGTGCACACCCGGTGCAACCGCATGCGGATCGCTGCCGCGATTGGACAGCCACCAGAGCGCCTCGCGATCACCAACCAGCAGGTTGAAACCGCTGTAGTCGTGCATGCGCCGGGCCAAAGCTTGCGAATATTCGCGAGGCGTCGCAATGCCTTCAAGAAAGTCTTGCACCAGGCGGCCGCGCGACGGCGCGCCCGGCTTCACGCTGCTCGGATCGCGGAAATTGGTGAGCGCGGCGAATCGGCCGCTGGCGGTGACGCCCATCCATGTGCCGCCGTCCTTCAGGTCGCGGCCGGCGAGGATGCCGCTTTCCTCCGACGCATTCGGAGATTGGCGATGGATGTCATCTGTGAATGCATCATCGCAGCGCGCCGGTTCGCTGTTCCACCAATGCAATCTGGCGGTCGGGCGTTCGCGCCATTCGTCGCGATTGGCAGCGACGATCAGCGGATAGTCGGCGTGATGTTGCCAGGCGAAGACAATGAGACACATCGGCAGATATTAGCGCCGAGTTTGGCCCCTTGTCAGCGCGATGGCGCAACGGCGCGCAACCAGCCGTCAGCGCTGCTCGCCAAAAGGCAGCTGAAAGGTGCCGCTGTCTTCGGCATTGAATGCCGGCTTGGCCACGACATAGTCGCGGATCCGCATGATGCGTGAATGCTTCAACCGACCCTCGATCTGCTCGTCAATGCTGCTCCCTGTCTGGCGCAGCGCCGCGTACACGCGGTCGAACGCCTCAACCACGACCGGGTCGAACCAGGTGCCCGACAGGCGCCGGATTTCCGCCATTGCCTCGTCCACAGACCAGGCATGTTTGTACGGCCGCTCATGGGTCAGCGCATCGAACACATCGACAACAGCGGTGATGCGGCCGGCCAACGGAATGCCTTCGCGGATGAGTCCCTGCGGGTAGCCCGTTCCATCCCAGTGCTCATGGTGAGACAGTGCCACTTTCTCTGCCAGGCGGATCTGCGGCGTCTTGCTGCGCGAGAGCAGGCGAGCGCCCAGCACGGTATGACGCTTCATCACGTCGAATTCCGGTGCTGTCAGTTTTCCGGGTTTGCGCAGAAGATCGTCCGGAATGCCGATCTTGCCGATGTCGTGCAATCGTGCCGCGATCTCGATGGCGTCGGTCTCGACGGGTGTGAGACCCATCTCGAGCGCGACCAGATTGGCCCACTTGCCGACGCGATAGCAATGCATGCCGGTCACGTCGTCGCGCAGCTCGGCCGCAATGGCGACCCGCTCCAGCACTTCGACCTGTGAATCAATCATGCGCTTGCGCAGATTGGCAGTCTGCAGCCGAAAGTCGTTGGTGGCAAGCAGGTTGGCGGCGGTGAGCGAGCTGTCGCGCGCGTCGGCGTCGATGAGCCCCAGCTCGGCGAGACGCTTCCTGGCTTGGTCGAAGTCCACCCGCTCCGTCAGGCCCGACAACCGCTGCAGATACATCAGCGCCGACTTGGGGTGGCCTTCCTTCTCGTAAATGGTCACCAGCGCGGACAACACGTCCTTGGTCACGGCGGAGTCGGTGCTGGCCCGCAACAGCAGATCCTTCAGCGTCTGGATGGCCTGGCGCAGCCGACCTTTTTCATGATCGATGAGGGCAGCGGCCACGGACACCTTCAGCGCGGCACTTGGGCAGCCCGAGCTCTGCACGACGTCGCGGGCAGCGATCAACTCGTGCTCGGCGGCGCCGAGGCGGCCGCGCAGCAGGTGCAGCCGCGACAGCAGCACATGGGTCATGCACAGATGCGGCCGATGCGGCGTATCGTCGCGGAGGGATTCCAGCAGCACGCGATTGCCGAGCTCGATGCCGCGCTCAGCCTGATGCGTGGCGAGGCAGGCCTCGGCCATGTTGTTGAGTGCCGCCATGAGCACGACGGGATTGATGGGCTCGCGGGCATGCATGGCCAGCACGCGCTCGCCCAGCTTGAGGCCGTCCCAATGGGCGCCGAAGTCGACGAACAGGGCGGAAAGATTGGTGATGACGCGAGCCTGCGCGTCGCGATCGTTCAGTCTCCGCGCGATCTCTGCAGTCTGGACGAAGGCTTCGAAGGACTGGCCGAAGTCGCCCATGCCCATGAACAGAGAGCCCTTCACATTGTAGAGCTGGCGCTTCAAGTCGCTGTCCGGCAGTTGCGCCGCAACCCGCTCGGCTCGCTCAAGGGCGATGAGCCCGTCGCGCGGCGTCGCCGCGGCGAAACAGGATCGGGCGATGAGGATCAGCGCGCGTATCAGACTTTCGTGATCCGCCTCCGCAACGTCCCGGCTGAGAAGGGATTCACGCGCTGCAAGGAACACGGCGATGTTGGGTGTGACTTTGCTGTGGAGATAGGCGTCCTCCAAAAAATCGAGCACTTCAGGGATGGGCCGTCCGGCCAGAACGCAAGTAGACATGGCTTCCTCAGACTTTCAGCGTTGAACGGTATGCAACGCGAGCAGTAACTCTTCCTGCAGGGTTTTCCATCTGGCCAGCCCCTGAATCGTCTGATTAGAACTGATTGCACCGACATGGTCGGGCAACCCGCAGCTCATTGGATGTATGTGGGCCGTGATGCAATAACGTGTGACGTCTCAATGCACTAAATTGGTTGTGCGCGGGGATCAATCCTTACACCCGTTGCCAGGCACCATTCACGCACCATGTGCCCAGCTGTCGACCGTCTACGCGGCATGGCAACCGGTTGGCTATGTAGGGCAAGGCCTGCGAGATACCCGGCGCTACAACTGCGTGCGCACATCCCACAGCTCCGGGAAGAGCCGTACATCCAGCATGCCCTTGAGATAATCGACCCCGGACGTGCCGCCCGTGCCGCGCTTGAAGCCGATGACGCGTTGTACCGTGGTCATGTGACGGAAGCGCCATTGCCGAAACGCGTCCTCCAGATCGACCAGCTTTTCGGCCAACTCGTAGAGATCCCAGTGACGCGCTGGATCGCCATAGACCATGAGCCAGCTGTCCGAAACCGACGCATCCGATGCGTAAGGGAGCGTCCAGTCGCGCACGGTGACGCTGTCCGCAACGGGCAGGCCGCGCCGGGACAACAGGCGCAGTGACTCGTCGTACAGCGACGGCGAATCCAGCATCGCCTTGACCTCGGCATGTACCGGCCCACGATGCGCGAACGGGGCCAACAGGGACGCATTCTTGTTGCCCAGCATGAACTCGATCATCCGGTACTGATGCGACTGGAACCCGGAGGACTTGCCCAGGCTTTCACGGAAAGCCGAATATTCGCTGGGCGTCAGGGTCGAGAGGATGTCCCAGGCCTGGATCAGGTTGTCCATGATGCGGGCCACTCTCGCCATCATCTTGAAGGCAGGCTGCAGGTCATCCGCGATGATGCGGCCGCGTGCCGCAGTAAGCTCATGCAACATCAGCTTCATCCACAGCTCCGTCGTCTGGTGCTGGATGATGAAGAGCAGCTCATTGTGGTCGCTGGACTGCGGCGTCTGCGCGGACAGAAGATGGTCAAGCCCGAGGTAATCCCCGTAGCTCATGTCGTTGCTGAAATCGGCGAACGCCCCGTCGGGCATGGTCGCGCCGTGGCCAAACGGGCAATCAGTCTTTGTGGTCATGATGTCCTCCAAGGCGGGCAGTGTAGCGCGTGCGGCGGGCGCCGCGTGCGGTCTGCGCGCGCTACTGCGCGCACTGACAGCGCAGCAGGTAGCATCACGCCATGGACAGATTCGATGTGATCATCATCGGCGGCGGTTGCATGGGCGTGTGCACCGCCCATTTCCTCAAGACGCTGGATGCGAATATTCGCACTGCAGTCGTTGAGCCTGATCCCACGTACGAATTCGCCTCGACGCTGAAGGCCTCCGGCGGCGCACGGCGACTTTTCTCATGCCCCGAGAACATCGCCATGTCCAACTTCGGCATCGATTTCATGGAGCATTTTGCGGAGCACGTCACGGTAGACGCCGGGCCGGCAGATATGCCACCCGATCTGCAATGGCGCGCCAACGGCTATCTCTTCATCGTGCCGCCGTCTGGCGTGAACGTCATCGAGGACAACGCCGTGCTGCAACGCGCGCAGGGCGTGGAAGTCGAGCTGCTGGATCAAGCTGCGCTCAAGCGACGCTATCCGTCCATGCAAGTGAAGGACCTTGGCGGCGCCGCACTGTCGCCGCGCGATGGCTGGTGCGACCCCAACAGTTTCCTGCAAGGCGTGAAAAAGAAGGCACGGTCTGCGGGCGTTGAATTCATCACGGATCGTGTGGTCGGCATGGTGCACGACCATGCTGCTGTACGATCCGTGCGTTTGCAAAGCGGGCGTGCGCTTCACGCCGACCATGTCGTCAATGCCGCTGGGGCGTGGGCTGCGGGGATTGGCGCGATGGCTGGCATGTCGCTCCCCATCACGCCGCTGCCCCGGGACGAGTACTACTTCACCTGCGAAAGCGCCGTCGAGCCGCTGCCGTTCGTGAAGGATCTCTCCCGACTCGCGTTCCGACCGGAGGGGTTGGGCTACTCGGGCGGACTGGTAGACGGCAACCGCGCACGTGGCTTCACCTTCGATGTGGACCATGACTACTTTGACAAGGTGATGTGGCCCGCACTCGCGCATCGCTTTCCCGCCATGGAGGCGGTGAAACTGCAGAGCGCCTGGTGCGGGTTGTATGAACAGTGCGAGCTGGATGGCAATCCCATCATCGGCCGGTGGGATGCAGGTCTCGCCAATTTCCATGTGCTCGCGGGCTTCTCCGGCCACGGCCTCATGCATGCGCCGGCAGCAGGGCGTGCCATCGCCGAGCTCATCGTCAAGGGCGAATATTCGCAGATCGATCTCACGCGACTGGGCTATGCGAGAGTGATCGCCAACGCGCCTTATGCTGAGCGGGGGATACTTTGAATCTTTGCCAAAGCGACACGCAAACACAGATGAACACGGATGAACACAGATGTGTTCCGGGTTCTGCCTTGTCGGTGAAATGCATGACCACGTCATGCGGCTATATCGACCCTCACAGCGGGATGCCAGAAATCCGTGTTCATCCGTGTTCATCTGTGTTTGCGTTGGACGTGGTCTTGCCATGACCAATAAATGGCAATTCTGGATCGACCGCGGCGGCACCTTCACCGACATCGTCGCGCGTTGTCCTGATGGCGGGCTGGTGACGCACAAGCTGCTCTCCGAGAATCCCGAACACTATCGCGATGCGGCCATTGCAGGCATTCGTCATCTGCTTGATGTCGCGCCGGGCGAACCGATACCCGTCGAGCGCATCGAGGCGGTGAAAATGGGCACGACGGTTGCCACCAACGCGCTGCTCGAGCGAAAGGGCGAGCCGACCGCGCTCTTCATCACACGCGGCTTTCGTGATGCGCTGCGCATCGCCTATCAGAACCGCCCGCGAATATTCGCAAGAGAAATCGTGCTGCCCGAGCTGTTGTACCGCGAGGTGGTGGAGGTGGAGGAACGCATCGGCGCGCAGGGTGAGGTGGTGTTGCCGCTCGATGAGGCACAGCTCGCACAAGAACTATTGCGAATATTCGCATCGGGCATCCGCTCCATCGCCATCGTGTTCATGCACGGCTATCGCTTCACGGCGCACGAGGCGCACGCTGCGGCGCTGGCACGCGAGGTGGGCTTCACGCAGGTATCGGTATCGCATGAGGTGAGCCCGCTGATGAAGCTGGTCGCGCGCGGTGACACCACGGTGGTCGATGCCTATCTCTCGCCCATCCTGCGTCGTTATGTCGACCAGGTGACCACAGAACTTCCCGGCGTGCCGCTCTACTTCATGCAGTCCAACGGCGGGCTGACCGACGCTGCGCGGTTTCAAGGCAAGGACGCGATCCTTTCCGGCCCGGCAGGCGGCATCGTCGGCATGGTGCGCACCGCGAAGGCAGCGGGCGTTGACCGCATCATCGGATTCGATATGGGTGGCACGTCAACCGATGTATCCCACTACGCCGGAGAGCTGGAACGCGAGTTCAACACGCTCGTCGCAGGGGTGCGCCTGCGCGCACCGATGCTATCCATCCACACCATCGCGGCGGGTGGCGGCTCCATCCTGCATTTCGACGGCCAGCGCTATCGCGTGGGGCCGGACTCTGCGGGCGCCAACCCCGGCCCCGCCTGCTATCGGCGTGGTGGGCCGCTCACGGTGACCGACTGCAACGTCATGTTGGGCCGCATCCAGCCTGCACACTTTCCTGCGGTGTTCGGGCCAAGCGGCGATGCGCCGCTGGATGCCGACATTGTGCGGAGACGTTTCATTGAACTGGCGGACGAGGTCGGCAAGGTTACAGGCAAGGCGACCACGCCGGAAGCAGTGGCGGAAGGCTTTCTCCGCATCGCAGTCGCCAACATGGCCAACGCCATCAAGTTTGTCTCGGTGCAGCGCGGGCATGACGTGACCGCCTATACGCTGGCCTGCTTTGGCGGCGCGGGCGGGCAGCATGCTTGCCGCGTGGCCGACGAGCTGGGCATGACGCGTGTGCACATCCATCCCTTCGCAGGTGTGCTGTCCGCCTACGGCATGGGCTTGGCGGATGTCACGGCGCTGCGCGAGAAAGCGGTGGAGGTGAAGCTCACGGATGCCGCGCTCGCTGCATTGGCCCGGGAAATCGACGCGCTGGCCGACATCGCGCGAGGCGCGGTGGCGTCGCAGGGTGTGGCGGCCGGCGATGTGGTGCTGCATCGGCGCGTCCACTTGCGCTATGAGGGCACGGACACTGCGCTCATCGTCCCGCTGGCGGATGTCCTGACGATGCAGCAGGCGTTCGAGCTGCAGTACCGCCAGCGATTCAGCTTTCTCATGCCGCAGCGCGCCCTCATTGCCGAGGCGGTCTCGGTCGAGGCGGTCGGCAGCATGCGGGGCGGCACCGCGCTGCCAGAATTGCCCGTTGATCGTGATGCAGCAACTGCCACACCGGCGTGTACCGACAAGGCGGGCGTGATGATCGAGGGTCAGCAAGTTCCCGTCCCCGTGTACCGCCGCGAGAATCTCCGCTCTTCGCATTTGCTCACCGGCCCCGCGCTCATCGTCGAGCGCAACGCCACCACTGTGCTGGAGCCAGGCTGGCAGGCAGCCGTGCTGCCCGCAGGTGATCTCGTGCTCACGCGTGTGCAGGCCGCACAACGCACGGTGGCCGCCGGCACGCGTGCCGACCCCGTGATGCTGGAAGTGTTCAGCAATCTCTTCATGTCCATTGCGGAGCAGATGGGTCTGCGTCTCGCCAACACCGCATACTCGGTGAACATCAAGGAGCGCCTCGACTTCAGTTGTGCCCTCTTCAGCGGCAAGGGCGAGCTCATCGCCAACGCGCCGCACATGCCCGTGCACCTCGGCTCCATGGGTGAAAGCATCAAGACTGTCATCCGCCGCAACGATGGGCGGATGCGTCCCGGCGATGTCTATGTGCTGAACGATCCGTACAACGGCGGCACACACTTGCCGGACGTGACGGTGGTGACACCAGTCTTTTTGGACGTTGAGAGTTCGGCGTTGGGCGTTGAGCGGGGAAACCTGGGCACGGCAGGTCCAGCGGCCCACGCCGAACGCCCAACGCCGAACGCCCAACCGCTCTTCTACGTTGCGTCGCGCGGCCACCATGCCGATGTGGGCGGCATCACGCCCGGCTCCATGCCACCCTTCTCGCGGACGCTGCAGGATGAGGGCGTACTCATCGACAACGTGAAGTTGGTGTCGCGGGGTGAGTGGCGGGAGGCGGACATGCGTGCGCTGCTCGCGAGCGGTCCGCACCCGGCGCGCAACATCGACCAGAACCTCGCAGACCTGCGTGCCCAGATCGCCGCCAATGAAAAGGGCGTGCAGGAGCTGAAGCGCATGGTCGCGCAGTACGGGCTGGATGTCGTTGCTGCCTATATGCAGCATGTGCAGGACAACGCGGAGGAATGCGTCCGCCGCGCCATTGGGGCGCTACAGCTCAGCGAGGGACGGGGCGAATATTCGTACGAGATGGACAACGGTGCCGTCATTCGCGTCGCCGTGACCGTGGATGCCGACCAACGCTCTGCCGTCATCGACTTCACGGGTACTTCGGCGGAGTTGCCCGACAACTTCAATGCGCCATCGGCCGTGGTGCATGCGGCAGTGCTGTATGTCTTCCGCATGCTGGTGGATGACGATATTCCACTCAACGCGGGCTGTCTCAAGCCGCTCACGATTCGCATCCCCGAGGGCAGCATGCTGAGCCCGAAGGCACCGGCGGCCACTGTCGCGGGCAATGTCGAAACCTCGCAATGCATCACGGATGCGTTGATCGGCGCGCTGGGTCTCATGGCGGGCTCCTGCGGGACGATGAACAATTTCACCTTCGGCAATGATCAGCACCAGTATTACGAGACCATCTCCGGCGGCAGCGGCGCGGGTGCGGGCTTCCATGGCTGCGATGCAGTGCAGGTACACATGACCAACTCGCGCCTCACCGATCCGGAAGTGCTGGAGTGGCGATTCCCGGTGCGGCTGGAGGAGCACGCCATCCGTGAGGGTAGTGGTGGAAGTGCACGCTGGCATGGCGGCAACGGAGCCATTCGCCGTATCTGCTTTCTGGAGGATATGACAGCGGCCATCCTGTCCGGTGCGCGCCGTGTGGCACCTTTCGGCATGGCGGGCGGCGAGGCAGGCGCAGTGGGTTTGAACCGTGTCATGCGCGAGGACGGCACGGTGGAGGTGCTGTCAGCATCCGCAGAAGTGGTTGTGCGGCCGGGAGATACCTTCGAGATCTGCACGCCAGGCGGGGGCGGGTGGGGCGACCGGCAAGAAAACGGCTGAGAGTCATGCCATATCGATCTTCCAACCTTGGATGTTGTCTTGTGACAACGGGCGTACAAAAAGTACTTGCCGCCATGCCGGTTGCGTATAAAATAGGCGCCCTTTCGACGAATTCCGCCCGCCTCCTGAACGCAACTCAGGTCGGGCGTTTATTTTTTACTCGCCACCCGTTCACGCCAAGCTCATGCGCATCGGCAACATCCAGCTCAAGAACAACCTGATCGTCGCCCCCATGGCGGGTGTGACCGATCGGCCGTTCCGTCAGCTCTGCAAGCTGATGGGGGCCGGCATGGCGGTGTCGGAAATGGTGGCGTCGAACTCGTTGCTGTGGGGGTCGGAGAAAACCATCCGCCGTGGCAATCATGAAGGCGAAGTCGAGCCCAAGGTGATCCAGATCGCCGGTTCTGATCCGGCCATGCTGGCCGAGGCCGCCAAGTACAACGTGGACAACGGTGCCCAGATCATCGACATCAACATGGGCTGCCCGGCCAAGAAGATCTGCAATGTGTATGCCGGTTCGGCGCTCATGCAGGATGAACCGCTGATCGGCCGCATCCTGAAAGCGGTGGTCGGTGCAGTCGACGTGCCGGTGACGCTCAAGTTTCGCACGGGCTGGAATCTGCAGAACCGCAATGCGCTCAACGTCGCGCGCATTGCGGAAGAGAATGGCATCCAGTCCATCGCCATCCATGGCCGCACCCGCGCCTGCATGTACACCGGTGATGCGGAGTACGACACCATCAAGGCAGTAAAGCAGGCGGTAAGCATCCCGGTTGTGGCCAACGGCGACATCACCACGCCGGAGAAGGCGAAATTCGTGCTGGCCTACACGGGCGCGGATGCCATCATGATTGGCCGCGCGGCGCAGGGTCGGCCCTGGATATTCCGTGAAATTCAGCACTATCTGGATACCGGCGAGAAACTCGCGCCCCCGGAAGTTGCGGAAATTCACAGCGTGCTGATGGGGCATCTGGAAGACTTGTACTCGTTTTACGGGATCGAGCGGGGTGTGCGCATGGCTCGCAAGCACATCTCCTGGTACACCAAGGGGCTGGTGGGTTCGGCAGCATTCCGTGCGCACATGAATACATTGGACAACGTGCAGGCCCAGCAGGAGACAGTGCATCGTTTCTTCGGGGAGCTGGGTGTGCGTTCCGCGCGGTTGCAGTACGAAACAATTCAACAAATTCAAGAAGAACTGGCGCTGGCGGCATAGAACCGTCAGCTGAAAGCAGGGAAAAAAGAATGGTGAAACGTGTCGAGGCGGCGCAGTCCGTCCGTGAAAGTGAATTGTCTTCCTGCGTGCGCAGGGTGATGAAGCAGTACTTCCACGACCTGGATGGCGAATCCCCCAGCAACGTGTATGACATGGTGCTCATGAACATCGAGAAGCCCATGATCGAGGTGGTGCTGGTCCACTGCGGCGGCAACCAGACCAAGGCGGCCGAGCTGCTGGGGCTCAACCGCAATACCCTGCGGAAGAAGATGCAGATTTTGCGTATTGAATGAACACATTCCCTCTCCCCTTGTGGGAGAGGGTGGCCGAAAGGCCGGGAGAGGGGGATACGGGGCGGGCGCCCCCCCCCCCCCCCACACACACAAAAGAGAGGGGGCGAGCAAAAAAAAAAAAATAAAAAAAAAACCCCCAC
>JANNSU010000037.1:0-2074 GCA_031394355.1 Betaproteobacteria bacterium
ATGGGCCTGATCTACGTCAATCCGCAGGGCCCGAACGGCAACCCGGATCCGCTCGCTGCTGCGCGGGATATTCGCGAGACCTTCGCCCGCATGGCGATGGATGACGAAGAGACCGTGGCGTTGATCGCCGGCGGTCACACCTTCGGCAAGACCCATGGCGCCGCTCCCGAGTCGCACAAGAGATCCGAACCCGAGAGCGCTCCGATCGAAGCGCAGGGCTTCGGCTGGGATAGCGACTTTGGTACAGGCAAAGGTGGTGACACGATCAGCAGTGGCCTGGAAGTGACTTGGACCACCACGCCCACCAAGTGGAGCAACAATTATTTCGAGAATCTGTTCGGTTTCGAATGGGAGCTGACGAAGAGTCCGGCCGGGGCGCACCAGTGGCAACCGAAGGGGGGGGCGGGCGCCGGTACGGTACCGCATGCCCATGACGCATCGAAGCGTATTGCGCCTTCCATGCTGACCACGGATCTCTCCCTGCGCATCGACCCGGCCTACGAAAAGATTTCACGGCGCTTTCTTGCGCATCCTGATCAGTTCGCCGACGCGTTTGCCCGGGCGTGGTTCAAGCTCACGCACCGTGACATGGGCCCGCGCCCGCGCTATCTCGGCCCGGAAGTGCCGGCGGAAGTGCTGATCTGGCAAGACCCCATCCCCGCAGTCAATCATGCATTGATTGATGAAAAGGACATTGCTGCCCTGAAGGCGAAGATTCTCACCTCCGGCCTGTCCATCTCGCAGCTGGTGACGGTTGCCTGGGCGTCGGCCTCGACCTTCCGTGGCGGCGACAAGCGCGGTGGTGCGAACGGCGCACGCATTCGTCTGGCGCCGCAGAAGAATTGGCAAGTCAACCAGCCGGCTGACCTGGCGAAGGTTCTACAGAAGCTGGAAGCTGTCCAGAAGGACTTCAACAGCGCGCAGTCTGGCGGCAAGAAAATTTCGCTGGCCGACCTGATTGTTCTCGGCGGCTGCACAGCCGTGGAGGCTGCTGCGAAAAAGGCCGGCCAGGACGTGAAGGTTCCCTTTGCTCCGGGGCGCATGGATGCGGCGCAGGAGCAGACTGATGTGGACTCGTTCTCCTTTCTGGAGCCGATGGCAGACGGCTTCCGCAACTACGCGCGCAAGGGACTCGAGGCATCGGCAGCTGAGCTTTTGATAGACAAAGCGCAGTTGCTGACGCTGACTGCCCCCGAGATGACGGTTCTGATCGGCGGCCTGCGTGCCCTGAATGCCAATGTTGGCCAGTCCACACACGGTGTTTTCACCAAACGCCCAGAAACACTGAGCAATGACTTTTTCGTCAATCTCCTCGACATGAGCACGAAGTGGCAGAAGTCCGCCACCTCTGAAGGCGTGTTGGAGGGGCGTGACCGGAAGACAGGCGAACTCAAGTGGACCGGTACGGTGGCTGACCTGGTATTCGGTTCGAACTCCCAGCTCCGGGCACTTGCGGAAGTCTATGCCTGCAGCGACTCAGAGAAGGCGTTCGTGCGTGACTTTGTGGCGGCTTGGGACAAGGTGATGAATCTGGATCGCTACGACCTCGCGTGATCTCAACGCTTAGGTCTTAAAGGTCCTATACCGCACAGCCCAAGGGTGCATGGCGGGAAAGATGCGGGCGGAACGCGAGTTCCGCCCGTTTTACTTATATTGATCTGCTGTCTGTGTGTGACAGAGCACATGCGCATTGCAGGACACTGCCCATACTGCGGATTCGCAGCATCACTTTTGGAGTAACCAATAAGTATCGCGGTGTGGATATTGAGTCCTGTTCGCTGGCCGTAACGGGCACGATACCTTTTAACGAGCGCCGGTCGCTGCGCGGCAAATTTTCGGATGCCGGCGGCAGTTCCATGGTCCGAAATCCGGGGCTGAATCTGGAATACGGCTTCCAAGTTGCTTCGTTGCAATAAAAGCCGGGATCATTCCCGGCTTTTTATTTGCGCACTTGCTACTCTGCCGGCATTGGCGTCGCCGGGCCGCAATAGCACAATGCCAGCAGCGTGATGTCGTCGGCCTGCGGCGCTTCCTGTACAAACGCCGCAAGGTCGGCACGGACATGCTCGACCAG
>JANNSU010000028.1:0-2130 GCA_031394355.1 Betaproteobacteria bacterium
TGTAACACAGGAGGACGTGTTCAACGCCGTCGAACCCGTGCTGCGTGGCGTGTTTGAAGAATTCGGCGGCGGCTTGCCCGTCACCCCAAAATTCCCCCACATCGCCTTCAAGGATTCCATCCGCTGGTATGGCACCGACAAGCCGGACCTCCGCAACCCCATCAAGATGCAAGCCGTGACCGAACATTTTGCGGGTTCGGGCTTCAAGGTGTTTGCGGGCATGATTGCCAATGATCCCAAGGTTGAGGTGTGGGCGATCCCGGGCCACACGGGAGGTTCGCGGGCAGTCTGTGACCGCATGAATTCATGGGCGCAGCAACAAGGCCAGCCGGGACTTGGCTACATCATGTACCGAGAAGAAAATAACGAAATAGTTGGCGCAGGTCCCATAGCAAAAAATATTGGCCCCGAGCGAACGGCCGCCATTCGTGATCAATTCAATATGCAGCAAAACGATTCTATATTCTTCGTCGCGGGCCAACCCTCCAAGATGTATAAATTTGCTGGCGAGGCTAGGACACGTGTTGGCGAAGAGCTGAATCAGATTAAAAAGGACCGTTTCGACTTCTGCTGGATCGTTGATTTCCCCATGTATGAGTGGAACGAGGACGAGAAGAAGGTGGATTTCTCCCACAACCCCTTCTCCATGCCGCAGGGTGGGCTGGAGGCGCTGGAAAGCCAGGACCCGCTCAGCATCAATGCCTATCAGTATGACATCGTCTGCAACGGCGTGGAGCTTTCATCGGGCGCCATCAGGAACCACAAGCCGGACGTCATGAAGAAGGCCTTTGAGATTGCGGGTTATCCGGAAGAGGTTCTGCTGGAGAAATTCGGCGGCATGTACCGCGCCTTCCAGTATGGCGCGCCGCCCCATGGCGGCATGGCCGCTGGCATCGACCGCATCGTCATGCTGCTCGCGGGCGAGCAGAACCTGCGCGAGATCGCCATGTTTCCGATGAACCAGCAGGCGGTTGACCTGCTGATGAATGCGCCCGTGGAAGCCAGCAACAAGCAGTTGCGCGAATTGCACCTGCGGCTGAACGTGCCGGACAAGGGGTGACACTTCCCGTCACCGCCATTCTCGTCAGCTACAACAGCTCCGCTGTGATCGCCGGGGCGCTGGAGAGCCTGCCGCCGGATTGCCACGCCATCGTCGTCGATAACGCCAGCACTGATGAGAGTGCCGCTATCGCTGAAAAGCGCGGTGCCACGCTCATCCGCCGCAGCGACAACGCTGGTTTTGGCGTTGCCAATAATGATGGATGGAAAGCCGCAACAACATCTTACGTGCTTTTTCTCAACCCCGATGCGCGGCTGCGCCCTGGCTGTCTCGATGCTTTGCTGGCGGCAGCGGAGCGCCATCCTGATGCGGGTCTGCTGGTGCCGACGCTCTTGAAGCCGAATGGCGAGCGCTTCGAGAAATGGTCCTCGCCGATCTGTGCACCCGCGTTCCGGCCTCGTAACCGGGCTGATAGCACTGTCCGCGACATCGCCTTCGCTTCCGGCGCGGTCATTCTCGCAAGGCGCGATATCCTGATCAAGCTCGGTGGTTTTGATCCCGCAATTTTCCTCTATTTCGAAGATGATGATCTCTCGCGCCGGGTACTCGATCTGGCCTTGCGCATTCTTCATGTGCCGGACGCTGTGGCAGAGCATGCGGGCAACGCCTCCTCGCCGCCGTCGCCGCAGATGACCGCCATGAAGCACTGGCATCTCGCCTGGTCGGAACGGCATGTGCGGCGCAAACACGGGCTTCGCGCCTGGAGCCACTGGCGTGTGCTGGAAAGCAGCGTGAAGCTGTATCTCGCGCGTTTACGTGGCGACACGAACGAGCAAGCCAAGCAGCGCGGCCTGCGCATCGGTACATTAGCGGCACTTCGCGGTCTTCAGGCGCAGGTGGTGCGCGCGAATATCGACGTCGAATCCAGGTCCTTCTGACGCAGGTTCTGCCTTGTCAGTGTGCTGCCGGTTGCGCTCTGCTAAAGGGTTAATTGTCTTACTTGGGAGATCAAGGTGACCATTGTGGGTGCTTCGAGGCTCCTTCGCTCTGCTTCGTTGCGCCGCAGCATGAGGTGCATTGGGGCTTGCAAGGTGCCGGTTTTTCTCATCCTGAGGTGCGCAGCGAAGCGG